>NZ_JBEXGX010000025.1:0-139795 GCF_040607495.1 Streptomyces sp. NPDC005281
CCACAAGCGGCAGAGCCTTTTGAACCACACCCGGCGCCCCTGGGCGGGTCAACCATACGAAGGGCTCACCCCATCCCGCAGGAAAGCGTAGGGAGCTCTTTCAGCGTTGCCGCTCCAGGGTGAGGACTGCGGCGGCGATTGACGTCATTCGATTCGGACTGCACCGGGATCTGCGGAAGATGCGCCATGACTTCAGTCGTGCGATGCCGCGCTCGACCGGGGCCCGGGCCGCGGACAGCGCGCGGTTGACACTTTGTTGGGTGGGTGTGAGGTCACGGTCCGGCGGGCGCCTGAGGGCTGTCGTCACCCACGGGCCGGCTCCCATGTAGGCACGGTCGGCGAGGACCGGGATGCCCTGCCGTTCACAGATCCGGATGATCCGGTGGGCGCGGGCCGCGGTGAGATCGTGCACGCGGCCAGGCAGTGCTGGCGAGATCCACAGCAGCTGCCCGACCGGGTCGGTCACGACCCGCACGTTCACGTCGTGCCGACGGTGCTTGTGAGAGAAGTCGGCCCGGCTGTCGCCGACCGGTCGCACTCCGCCAGGGTGCCGTCGAGCAGGACGTACTCCGGGTCGGACTCGCGCAGGACGCGCAGCGGACCCGGGGCGCGGTCGGCGAGCAGGTCGACGACGGTTGCCGTGTAGGCGTGGGCGGTGCCGACAGAAATGCCGAAGCCGGCAGCGAGCTGGGCGAGGGTGTCGTGCCGGCGCAGGTACACCAGACCGAGAGGGCACGCTGGTGCGGCGGGAGCTTGCAGCGGCGGTCACCCTCCCGGGTGACGATCAGCATGGTCACCCACTCGACCAGGGCGTGAGGCAGGTCGAGTGCGGCAGAATACGGAACCAACGCGGCTCCTGTGCCTGTGGGTTGAGACTTCGAACACCTCCCCAACGGCACCGGAGCCTCGTGCGTTGCGCACACCGCCGGCGTCACCCGATCAGTGGCCACGCTGAAACAGCCTGACCAGCGGAAACTCGCCAGTCACATCCGAAAGGACAACGGCTGCTCAGGTGAAGTCGGTAAAGTGGACAGATGTCTGATGCGATGGTCATGCGGTACTCGGGGTGGACCTTCGCATTCGACGGCCGGTCGTTGACCATCACCCGGCGTTGGATGCCCTGGCGCCGCAGACGGGTCGAGCACCTGCCGCTCAGCCGGCTCCGCGCCTGCTACCTCCGCAAGTCAGAGAGCCACGACATCGAAAGCCTCGATTTCTGGCTGGTGTACGACACCGATGCGGTGCTGATCGGCATCAACTGGCAGTACTACGAAGGCGACGCCTACTGGTTCGCCAAGTACCTCAGCGAGGCGATCTGCGAGAGGTTGCGCTGGGTTTTCAACGACACCATTGGGCTCGGCCCGCATCCTGAGGCGGAACTCCTCCGAATACGCAGACCAGCATTGCAGCTCCATCCGAACAGCTTCAGCACGGGCGACGTCCCGGAGCGTCTGGCCGCGTTGCGCAAGGAGGACCACTTGGTGTTGGGCCACCGGATCCCCGGTCCGACCCTGCCCTCCGACCTGCAGACCAACCACGACCGGGCGTTGGGGGGCGGCACGCCGAACCCCGAGAATTGGTGGACCTTCGTCGAGTACGTCCGCGCCGGCTACGAGCCGACGGACGACCCGGGCTGGGAGGAAGTCGTGCAGGATCTGTTGCAGGGCTCGCGGATGATGACTCAGAGCAAGTGGAAGCAGTACAACCGCTCGGGGTACCGGAAACCGGGCGCGTAGTGGCCGGCCCGGTGTGATCCACTCGGTGGATCAAGTGACTGATTCCCAATGATGGTTGTCAAGCAGCGAGCCATAGGCTGCGGTTCATGGAATCGTTGATCGCTGCCGTCCGTGAGCAGGAAGAAGCTGCCCGTTTTCTCGCTTGGCCGGGTGACTTCGACCTGGACCGAGGCGACCATGTCGAGGAAGTGCACCTCGCCTCAGGCGCCGCGCTCGAGGGGTTCGCCGGCGATGGTGCAGGCGGCACGTACTTCTTCTGCGGTGAAGGCGGCGAGGAACGTCCCATCCTCTATGCCGGCTCCGAAGGAGGTGCGGCTCTGGTTGCCATCGGCCTGCCCGAGCTGGTGCGGCTGCTGCTGGTCGTCCCGTGGTGGCGCGGCTGCCAGGCATTCACGGACGAGGAGAGTCGCGAGCTTGAGGCCGAGTATCTGGAGGACATGCCGGACCTCGTGGCCCGGAGAGACCGCGCCGCCGCAGCCCTTGGCCTCGGCCTCGGCCTCGGCCTCCCGGACCAGGCAGAGGCTCTGGCCCGCTTGCGAGAGGTAGCCACCCAGCTGGGAGAAGACTTCGTTCTGATCTTCACGCCGGAGGGCCACCCATACGAGCCGCTCTTCACACCCTGAGACGTGCCACGGGCTCAGGCCGCGGCGAGACCCCGCTGAGGAGGCTGAGCCTCGAAGGTTCGCTGATCACGTATGAGTGCCCATAGGACGTCGAGCCGTCGGCGGGCGAGGGCGAGGATTGCTTGCTTGTGGCTCTTGCCCTCGGCCCGCTTGCGGTCGTAGAACGCCTTCGAGGTGAGGCAGAAGCGGGCGGCGATCTGAGCGGATAGGTAAAAGACCCGTAGAAGCCGGCGGTGGTAGCGGTGCGGCCGGCGCATGTTGCCGCTGATACGACCTGAATCCCGCGGGACCGGCGCGAGGCCGGCGACCCCGGCAAGTCGCCCCGAGCTGCCGAAGGCGTCCATGTCACCGCCGGTGCAGGCGATGAACTCCGCCCCCAGCAAAGGGCCCATGCCAGGCAAGCTGAGGATCACCTCGGCATCCCGGTGCTCTCGGAAACGGGCGTTGATACTTGCATCCACGGCGGCGATCTCTACGTCCAGAGCCATGACTGACCGGGCCAGGGTGTTCACCATGGCGGCGGCTGTCCTCTCCCCGGCCACGGTGGTGTGCTGAGCCTGCGCCGCAGCGACCGCCGCATCGGCCACCGCCTGGGCGCCTCGGACCTTGCGGTTCTTCAGCCAAGTCGCGAGCCGGCTCGGGCCGACCCGGCGCAGGCCGGCCGGAGTCTGGTAGCCGGTCAGCAGGGTGAGTGCAGCTTTGGACGCGGCGTAGTCGAAGGTCCGTTCCAGGGCTGGGAAGTACTCAAGCAGCTGTGCCCGCATCCGGTTGATGGCGCGGGTGCGGTCGGCGGCGAGGTCATAGCGGCGGGCGGTGAGGATCTTCAGGTCCACCGCGATCTCGTCCCACTCCTGCAGAGCCTGCAGGTCCCGGCGCATCCGTGCCTGGTCGGCGATGACGTAGGCGTCCTTCGCGTCGGTCTTGCCGTCTCCACGGTAGCCACGGGAGGCGTGGTGGACAGTTCGGCCAGGGATGTAGAGCAGCCGCTGACCACGGCTGGTCAGGAGGGCGATCAGCAGAGCACCCCCGCCAGCGTTCAGATCAACGGCCCACGTGACGGGGCTGTCCTCAGCCAGTGCCAGGACGTCGCCTATCAGCTCCAGGAGCTCGGGCTCGTTGTTGGGCACCCGGCGAGAGAGCACCTTCGTCCCATCCGTGTCGATCACCGTGCAGTGATGCGCGGCCTTGCCGGCATCCGTCCCCGCCCAGAGCTCGGGCACCCGAGCCTCCCTCGTCGATCGGTTGACTGGTCCCTGCAGACGACCACGCCGACGTGTCCTTACGAAGCGATCTGTTCGCTCATCCCAATGAGTGGCCGTGTCGTCGCGGGGCACTGGGCGGCCTATCAGTCAAAGCCACACGTACGGCATGAGCGCGCTTTCAGCCACACCCAGGCCCCCGGGTCTCCCGATCGTACGAAGAACCGGAATCAACCCGCCAACAAAGGTAAGGAGCGTTTTCAGTGTTGCCGCCCCAGGGTGAGGACGGCAGCGGCGATGACCGTCATGCGGTTGGGGCTGCAGCGGCCCTGCGGAAGACGCGCCAGGACTTCAGTCTCGCGACGCTTCGTTCGACCGGCGCTCGTGCCGCTTACAGGGCCCGGTTGATGGTCCGTTGGGTCGCGGTGACGTCCTGGTGCGGAAGACGTCTGATCGGCGTGGTCACCCAGGAGCCGGCCCCGATGTAGGCGCGGTCGGCGAGGACGGGCACACCCTGGCGTTCGCAGCTCCGGATGATGCGTGGGTTACGGGCCGCGGTCAGGTCGTGCGTGCGGCCGGGCAGTGCTGGCGAGATCCACAGCAGCTTGCCCACAGGGTCGGCAACGAGCTGCACGTTCACGCCGTGACGGCGGTGCTTCTGGAAGAAGTCAGCCCGGCTGTCACCGACCCGGTCGTACTCGGCGAGCGTTCCGTCGAGCAGGATGTGATCGGGATCCGTCTCCCGCAGGACCCGCAGCAGCCCGGGCGCCCGGCGGGACGGATGGCCGACGACGGCGGTGACGTAGGCGTAGGCAGTGCCGACGGATATGCCGAAACTGGCGGCGACCTGCGCGAGCGTGTCGTGCCGGCGAAGGTAGACCGGGCCGACGAGAGCACGCTGGTGAGGCGGAAGGTTGCAGCGGCGGTCACCCTCACGGGTGACGATGAGCATGGTTACCCACTCGACCAGGGCATGCGGGAGGTCGAGTGCGGCAGGATAGGGAACCAACGAGGCTCCTGCGCTGATGAGTTGAGACGTCGAACACCTCTCTCAACGGCACAGGAGCCTCGTGCGTTGCGGGAGGCCACCCCGTCACCCGACCGGTGGCCACTCTGAAAACGATCAGTGATCACCAACTGGACAGACACATCCGATCAACTGGCCAACCCACCAAAGACACGCGCTAGCTAGGTCGTACGCCGACAGCGAGAACCGCTCGGCGGGGCTTTCTCAAGGCCCTACTCCAGGCTCTTCGCAGCGTTGCGGATCACGTCGAGGACAGCGTTGGGCTGAGAGAGCATCGGAACGTGGCTGCTGTCGAGGCTGACGGTCGTGGCCTTCATCCGTTCGGCGGAGGCGCGCTCCCGGTCCGGCTGCACCGTGCGGTCCTGAGTGCCCACGATGAACCAGCTCGGCTTCTGTCGCCAGGCGTTGCCGGGTACGTGCTGTTCGAAGAGGTCCGAGACCGGCGGGTTAGCGGTGGCCAGCACGACTTTCTGTTCCTCTGGCGACAGGTCGCCGCAGAAATGGCCGATGCCCGACTCCTTGAGGTAGATGCGATTGTCGGCGACCTCGAGGTGCTCGAAAATCGGCGAGCTGGTAAACGCGGCGAGGTGCTGTGCCGAGGTCTCGTCGTCGTCCGGGGCGAGCGCACAGATGTACACCAAAGCGCCTACCCGGTCGTGCACGCCCGCCTTGGTGATCAGCGTGCCGCCGTAGGAGTGGCCCACGAGGACGACCGGGCCGGGCACGTGGTTGATGGCGCGGGTGACGCAGGCGACGTCGCTCTCAAGCGAGTCGAGGCCGTGCTGCGAGACGAAGACTTCGCGGCCCTCGGCCTGGAGTGCGGGGATCAGCTTTGCGAAGCACGATCCATCTGCCCACAAGCCGTGGGCAAACACGATGCTGGCCTTGCCGGGCATACTTCCTCTTTCGTTGGTACCTGGAGTGGGGATCCACTTTGTCGGATCCTCAATGCCACTTTTAGGTAGGAACGATGGGTGCGCTTGCCGACACGTCCAGCGGTTCCGCCATGTGGGTGAATGCCGCACACGGGCCACCGGCCTTGTAACAGCCGGCCCCGCACTTCTTCGTCTACTGAGCGCAGAAAGTGGTCCCTGGCGCCGCCCACTGCGATTCCGCCGACCTCATATTTTCGCCTGAACCTAACCTGGAGTAAATGAGTCGGTCGTTACCGCTTCACCCGCACGCGAATTGCTAGCGCAGCGAGACCGAGCAAGACTGGCTCGGAGAAGCACTGGGAACACATAGTGCACCGCCGCCGCCTGAATGTGCTCCCGCAGCCAATCGGCCGGCAGCCGCTGACTGAAGCCCAACCGCGCCGCTTCCTCCTCAAGCAGGAGGAATTGGTCGGTGTCCACGGCCCGGATCGTCCGCGGCAGCACTGCAGTCATGCCGCGATCATGCCACCGGACGACACCGGTGGTGCCGGCTCGCACCAACTGCCGGGGTCATTCGAAACCGTGACACCACCTCAATCGATCTCCGGGCGGGGCTACTTCAGACCGTCTGAGTGGGCCTACACAAAGGTTCGGGCACGCATTTCGTGAAGGTGGTCGTGCTGCCGTGCGCTGGTGACGCTCTGTCATATCAGGTGGATACCTGATGCTGTCGCAGCGCGGTGAGCGCGCGACTGGCAATCTCGTCGGGTGTGCCGACAGCGTCGACCGTGACGAGGAGAAGAAGCAGCGCCGTCAGCTGGCGGTGGTGGACACCGTCGACAAGGCCGAGGCCAAGGTCCGCAAGGCCGAGGTCGAGGTGGCCGTGGCTGTCGCCGAGGCGGTGCAGGTGTTCGGCGGCATTCAGGAGGCGTCCGAGGGGCTCGACATGCCGATCCAGACGGTTCAGCGCTTCCTCCGCATGGCACAGGACGAGGCGGCAAGCGCCGCGAACGTCGTCGAGTCCGTCGGTGGATCCTGACCCAGGCGTTGATGGCGGGCCCTCGCGCGGGAGCGTGGGCCCGCTTTGCTGTGCGCGGGGCCTGTTGAGGACCCCTTGATCCGGGGAGGCCGGGGCTTCACCCTCGACGCGAGGGAGTTCAGTCGGCCTGCGGTGACGCCGACGCTCCCTCCCGGATCTCGTGCAACGCCTCGTCGAACATGGTGCGGGCCCGGGTGAACCAGTCCGCCAGGACGGCGATCTCGTCCGGTCCGTAGTCGGCGAAGAGGGACGCCAGTCGCTGATAGACGGGGCCGTAGATCTCGAGAATGCGCTGTTGAGCGGTCTCCTCCATGACCACGTACACCCGTCGGCGGTCGCCCGGGTCCGCCGTGCGCCGGGTGTAACCGGCCTTCTCCAAGCGGTTCAGTACGCCCGTGACCGCCCCAGTGGTCAGCCTCGCCCGCTCCGCGAGATCGCCCGCGACCAGTGACTCGCCCGCCATGGACGCCTCCATGAGGAAGCCCAGGCAGGTGAGGTCCGTGACGTTCAGGCCCATCCGGCGGGCGATGTCCTGCTGCCCGAACTGGGCGGTGGCAATCATCCGGTCCATGGCGTAGAGGGCCTGGTCCGCCGTCGCGGCCGGGCGCGCCTTGTGATCACTCACGAGTCCTCTTAGTATCTAAGATAATTAGCTCGCGAGATAAGGGATCTCGCGACGAGTCAGCCCCACCATCTTCACAGCTCTCAAGGAGCGAGATCATGTTCATCCACGGTGACGACGACCACGACCTTGGCCACACTGTCGCCGGCTGGAGCGGCGCCGGGATCGCAACGCTGGGATTCGGGCTGTGCGGCTTGGCGGTCGTCACGGCATCAGGGCTCCTCGCGCTTGCGGGAGCGGCAATGCTGGCCCTGGCATTGCTGACCACGTGGGTGCTTCACCTGCTCGGCTGGGGCAAGCCGAGCGGCCCTCGCCCGGCCGCCCAGTGGGACTGGCGCGTCCGCGACCTCACCGCCCGGGACGGTCACACTGAATGCCTCGGCTGCCGCCTCGCAGGACGACAGGCGCCTCGCCGACAGGGCACGGAACGGTCCGCGGAACCCGCTGTGGCCGACGCCTGAGCAGGCGGCCGGGCCGACTGCGTCAGAGGGGAATCTGTTCCACTTGGATGACTTTTACCCCGGTCGACGCCGCATCCCCTTCCCAGGGGACGGACGTGCTTTCGGAGTAGGTCTTCTGGGAGCCGACGGTCCGGGTGACCCACTTCGGATCGAAGCCGGCGTTGCCGTCTCCGTCGAATTTGAACGCGATTTTGTAGGTGATGGGCGAGCGACTGGTGTTGTGAATCGTGTACTTGGCGGAGAACACGAGGTGACCGTGGCTCATCTCGGTTCCGTACTGGGTCACTTCGACCGGCTCGGCGGAATCAGGTGCGGGTGCAGGTGGGTTACTGGCGCAGGCGGCGAGGGTTGCGACGAGAACTGCGGCACCGGCAGCGGTTCGTATGCGCATGACGCCGGAAGGCTAAAGGCCCCGCTGATGACACGGCAAGGAGTTCCCGTGACTCGGCCGAATGGTGTCGGTCGCGGCAGCACTTCAGAGCCACGGCGAATGCGAACTGATTCCTGTCCTCTGCCTCAGGACCTTCTGTTCCGTCGCTGACTCAACCGGGCGGCGTGACAGGAGACCGCAGGCCGAGCCACTGTTCGGCGCCCCAGGCCTCGAACCGCTCCAACTCGGTGAACCCCAGCTTCGCCGCGAGGCGCATCGAGCCGACGTTGGCGGTCTGGGTGGCGAGCACCACCGGCTCACCGGGAAGGACGCCGTCGAACCAGTCGAGTGCCGCCGCGCAGGCCTCGGCGGCGTACCCGCATCCCCACACCCGCGGCAGGAACAGGTAGCCGAGCTCGGCCTTCCCCGCGGCAGTCGGCCGCCGGTCACCGGCTGCTCGCCTGAGCAGAACATGGCCGATCATCGCCCCGTCGAGATCGACGACGAGACTTCCGGGCCACCGCTCGGGCACCTCGGGTATCTCGCGCTCAAGCTCGTCGCGCGGACGGGGGCCACCGAGGTAGGTGTTCACCTCCGGTGAGGCGAGCAGGTCGACGAACACCGAACGGTCCCGCGCCTCCGGCCCTCGCAGCACGAGCCGCTCGGTCCTGATCGGCTCGGGCGGCCACGTGTCGAGTCCCAGATCTTCCATCCGTGCACGCTAACAGTCGGTCGAGGCAGGTGATCGAAATACGGTGGGCATCCCAACCCATCCTGAGGTGGAGCGACAGAGGCGCATGTCGCCTCGACAAGCTCGCGGAACGGCGCGGCCTCGCCGTTCGGTACGGCGAGACCGCGAGCAACTACCGCTCCGGCAAACCTATTTGGAGTGGCTCCCGGTCTGGCTTTGGTGCTCAGTACCAGAGCTGGTACTTGTTGCCGTCGTTGCACTCGTGCATGTAGACGGAGCTGCCGTTGCCGTCGAGGCACTCTTGGGTCTGCCGGTTGCGGAGCTTCCAGTTGCCGCCGCCGACACCGATCTCGTCCCACCGCTGCCAGTTGTTGCCGCTGCACGGCTCCATGTAGGCGTCGTGGTCGGTGTAGGCCGTCAGACAGTAGCCCGTGTCCGCCGAGCTCTTCTCGAGCCAGCTGCCGTCGCTCTGGTGCACGTCGTGCCACTGCGTCCACACGTCCGATTCCCAGGTGAGGGTGACGTCGTCCGGGTGGTCGTGGGCCCAGTTCACCGTCAGGGCCTTGCCCGAGTCGCGGTGAACCCAGTGCACGTCACCGTCGGCGTGCGCCGTCGTCGTCGTCATGGTCAGCGCCAGCGCCGGTACGAGCGCCGCGGTTCCGAGAACCTTGGCTATGCGGGCCGTGTTGATGCGCATGGGAATTCCCCCTGTGGGTCGACGCACGTGGTCTGAACGGTCGGTGAGACGGAGCCGGTGGCTCGGCACCGGAGACACGGTTCCGCCGTTGTCCGGTGCCCGGTGATCGCCTCGGTGGTGAGCGTACGAGGCCGTTCGATCGCCGTGGGGCGTCCCGCGCCGTCCCGCGCCGTCCCACGTCGTCCCGGGACAGCTCGGGACGGTGTGGGACACCATCGGATGGAAACTCCCAGGCCCGGCAAAGCGGTTGACGCCGGGACGGGCATCGAGTCCGGGAAGCGGGGCCTGGCGCGCAACGACCGGCCTCCGTCCCCTCCACCTCTGGTCGTCACCCCGTGACCGCTGGTCGTCATCCCGTGCGCGCCCCCGCCGACGAACTGCCCCGCCGACGAACTGCCCCGCCTAGCCGACGAGGGTCGCCTTCGGGCGTACCACGCAGAACTCGTTGCCCTCCGGATCGGCCAGTACGATCCACGACTCCTGGCCGCTCTGCCCCACTTCCGCCCTGCGGGCGCCGAGGGCGAGGACGCGCTCGATCTCTGCCTCCCGGTCCTCGGCCGTAGCGGTCAGGTCCAGGTGCAGGCGGTTCTTGACGGCCTTGTCGCCCGTCACCGGCATGAAGCAGATGCCCACCGGCGCCGTCTCGTCCGGCCCGATCACGACCTCCCGCTCCCGTTCGGAGAGGATCCGCCAGCCCAGTACCTCGGCCCAGAACCGGGCCAGCGAGGGGAGGTCGTGCGCGTCGATGACGATGTGATGCAACGAAAGGGGCATATCTGCCAATGTGCCCTGGTTTTGCCGCAATGGCAGCGCCGAGGAGTGCCAGGGCGGCATCTGGCGGACAGGCGGCGCCCGCCCCGGAGGCTCTCGCGCGATCGGTGCCTACTCCCCGCTCGCCCGGAAGTAGTGGCCCTTGTCGAGGTCCTCGATCAGGCCCGGCCCGGTCGGATTCCAGCCCAGCAGCTCGCGGGTCCGCTCGCTGGAGGCCGGGCTGTCCAGGCCGATGAATCCCGACAGCCAGCTGAAGTGCTCGGCAGCCTCCTCGGCGGGGACGGAGCGGGTCGGCACACCGAGGTGGCGGCCGATGACCTCGGCGACAGAACGGAGCGGTACGCCCTCCTCGGCGCTCGCGTGGAGGACCGATCCCGCCGGAGCGTTCTCCAGGGCGAGGCGGAAGATGCGGGCGGCGTCGTCGCGGTGTGCGGCCGGCCAGCGCTGGGTGCCGTCGCCGACGTAACCGGCGACACCGTTGGCACGGGCGATGCCGATCAGAGCCGGCATGAATCCGTTGTCGCCGTCGCCGTGCACGGTCGGGGGAAGTCGTACGACGGACGAGCGGATGTTCCGGTCGGCGAGGGCGAGGGTCACGTGGGCGGTGCCCATCCGGGTCCGCGGGCCACCCGGCAGATGCGCGGACGCACCGTCCGGCGTCAGTCCGTCCGCTTCGGTGCTCACGCGTCCCGGAGCCACGCCGATCAGGCCCGACGCGATGACGAACGGCTTTCCGGAACCCGCGAGCGAGTCGCCGAATGCCTCGACGGCGATTCGGTCCGCGTCGGCGGCGTCCTGGAAACCGCCGGAGAAGGCGAGCTCGTGCTTGAACGCGAGGTGGATCACGCCGTCCGACGCCTCGGCCGTCTCGCGCAGGACGTCGAGGTCGTCGAGGGTGCCGGACACCGTGTCGGCGCCGGCCTTCTTCAGGGCCGCGGCCGAGGCGTCCGAGCGGGCGAGCCCGACGACCTGGTGTCCCGCGCCGATGAGTTCGGGGACGAGTGCGGAGCCGATCCATCCGGATGCCCCGGTGACGAAAACACGCATGAGAAAGCCTCCAGTCCGGGTGATCCCCTTCGCGCCAGGAGGGCGCGGGGTCACCCAGCGATGTCAGTGACTGTCATCAAACGTAGCACTTGATGTCAGTGACTGTCATCGAACCTCAGGGAAGCCGTGAGGGAGTCGCAGGGGAGTCGCGGGGGAGTCATGGCGGAGCCCGCGGAGAAGCCGCAGGGAAGCCGTGGGGCAACCGCAAGGAGGTCGCACAGGCGCCGCAGCGCCCCGATGTCAGTGACTGCCATCGAGTACGATGCCGGACATGGGTCGATGGCAGCCGGACGCGCGCGGCCGCCTCGCACGGGCGGCACTGGAGCTCTACGTCGAGCGAGGCTTCGACCGCACCTCGGTCGCGGAGATCGCCGAACGGGCGGGGCTGACGGAGCGGACGTTCTTCCGCCACTACGCGGACAAGCGCGAGGTGCTGTTCGCGGGTTCGAGCGAGCTCAGGGACGTGCTCGCGAACGCCGTAGCCGAGGCTCCCGAATCGGCCACCCCGCTCGACGCCGTGGCGGTCGCCCTCGAAGCCGCCGCGACCGTCCTCGAGGCACGCCAGGAGCACGCCCGGCAGCGGCAGTCCGTCATCGATGCCAACACCGAGCTACAGGAACGCGAGCTGATCAAACTCGTCTCCCTGTCCACGGCGCTCTCGGACGCACTGCGACTGCGTGGCGTCGACGAAGCCTCCGCGAGCCTTGCCGCGGAGGTCGGGATCGCCGTGTTCAAGTTCGCGTTCCGACGCTGGGTCGACCGGACCGAAGAGAAGGGACTGGCCCAGTTCATCCGGGAGTCGTTGGCCGCTCTGCGGGCAGTGGCCGCCGACGCGTGACATCGAGTCCCGTACGAATCCAAGTCGCCCCCGAAGGGCGGTAGTTCACCTCCCGCCGAGTCGAAGCGCGATACGGCTCCCCGAACAGGGCCCTGTGCGCGGGGTGGTGGACCGGCGCCCGGGCCCTGTACACGGGTGATGGACCGGCGCCGTACACCCGTGGGCCGCTCCCGACAGTCGGGTCAGGGCCGGAGCGCGATCTTGCCGTGGGTCTGGCGCAGTTCCAGTTCCCGGAACGCGTCCCGCACCTGCTCCAGCGGGTACGTACGCGCGATCGGCACCTCCAACTCCCCGCGCGCGGCGAGCCGGGCCAGTTCGCCGACCACCACCGCGCATGCCGCCGCGCCTTCTCCATACGTACGTGCGCCGACCCTGGCCGCCGCCTCCCAGTCGCGGATCGTGTTGATCCGCTCGGGCCGCACGCCCAACTCCACGGCCAGGTCCACGTAACCCTCGCCGAACGTGTCGATGAACGCGTCGACCTGTCCGCCGGAAGCCTCCCGGATCCGCTCGGCCACGCCCTCGCCGTAGCCGATCGGGACGACCCCGTGGTCTTTCAGCCAGGCGTGGTTCCGCTCGCTCGCCAGCCCGATCACCGTGGCCCCGCGCCGCCGTGCGAGCTGCACGGCGAGCGACCCCACGCCGCCCGCTGCACCGGAGACCACGACCGTGTCGGCCGGTCCGGGGTCCACCGCGAACACGGTCGCGTACGCGGTCGTACCGGCGACGTACAGCGACCCGGCCACCTCCCAGGCGAGACCCTCCGGACGTGCGGCCAGCTTCACGTCCTCGGCCACGACGAACTCGGCGTGACTCGCCCGGCTGTGAGTGAAGCCCAGGACCTCGTCGCCCACCGCGAAGCCGCGCACCTGCGGACCCGCCTCCACCACGACACCGGCCAGATCGCTGCCCTGCCCGGAAGGGAACGTCGCCGGCCAGCGTCCGTGCCGCGCACCCTCGCGGATCATCGTCTCGCCGGGCTGGATTCCAGCCGCGCGGACCTCGACCAGTACCTCCCCGGGGCCGGGCACCGGGCGCTCCACCTCTTCCACCCGGAGCACATCGATCCCGCCGTATTCGTGGAACCGCACGGCCTTCATCGCGCCATCACCGCTCTTCCTCGATCGGACCCGTGGACGGATCTTGGACAGATCCTGGGCAGCGACACCCTGGAGCACGGCCGCGCGTCGGCCGCGCCATCGCTCTCAACAGCCAAGCGGCGAGGCTGTGTTCCCTGGATCTGGAGTCCGAGAGCGTTGCTCGCCGACCTTCGGGGAGGCTCTGGCCACGGGTTTGCTGAACGGGTCCGTCCGGGGGGCCGCCCTGTCATGCTGGGCGTCCTGGCACACCGAGAGGACTCCATGTCTACGGACCCCGGCACAGCCCTGTTCGCCGAGCGGCCGTGGTTCGCGGCCAACGAACTCCTGGCGTTCGTGGTGGAGATCGTGGCGCTGGCCAGTCTTGGCTGGTGGGGATTCACCACCAGCCGCAGCCAGTTGCTCCATGTCCTGCTCGGCGTGGGGGCGCCTCTGTTGGCCGTCGTGCTCTGGTCGCTGTTCGCGGCACCGAAGGCGCGGCTGCGGCCGGGGTTGCCCGTCGTGCTTGTCGTCAAGGCGGTGGTGCTGGGCGGCGGCGTGGCGGCCGTGTACGGAGTGGGGCATCCCGTCGCCGCCGCGGTCATGGCGATCGTCGTGGTCGCGAACACGGCGGTGGCCGAAACCCTTCGCCGTACCGTGCCCGTCCGAGTGGCGGGCGCGGAGGGCACGGCCGGCGCACCGGAGTCCGGCTGAGGCTCGACGCGAGCGGGCCGGCCGAGGCCAACCGGAGCCGCCGCCCCCCGGATAGGGCGGGCCGAAGCCTGCGGAACGAGGCCCACCGAAGCCGGCCCAGCGAATTGGGCGGGGCGAAGCCTGCGCGCCGAAGCCTCACCGAAGGGGCTCACGCGTGCGGGAGAGGGCTCACGCCTGGAACTCGGTGAGATCGATGGCGTGGATGCTCAAGAGGAAGCCGTACTGCGGGTGCGTCGCCTCGCTCTCCGGCTTCATGCCGAGCTTGCGGATGACGTTCTCCGAGGCTGTGTCGCCGATGCGGTTGATGCTGATGACACGGTCGAGGCCGCGGTCCTGGAGGGCGAACTCCAGTGTGGCGTGGGCGGCTTCGGACGCGTAGCCCTGGCCCCAGAACTGTGAACCGAACCGCCAGCTGATCGCCACGGCGCCGAGTGTCTGGGGCAGGTAGTCGGGCACGGACAGGCCCACGAATCCTGCCAGTTCACCCGAGGCCAGCAGTTCGACGGCGAACAGACCGAAGCCCTCCTCGTCCCATTCGTCCTCCCACTGCTCGATCGCCTCGGCCGTGTCGTCCAGATCGCGGACCGAACCGTCGTCGACCCAGCGCATGACGTCGGGGTCCGCGTTGATGTCCGCCATGGGGGCGAGGTCGTCGTCGTACCAGCGGCGGAGGAGGAGGCGGGGGGTGCGGATCTCGGTCATGACACCCATCCTGCCTTACCTCCGAGACGCCGATGGCCGGGCCTGGCTGCGCACTGTCCCGGGATCGCGGCCGGGAAACGGGACCACCCCGGCGGGCGCCCCGCCCGCGTTCATTCTCCGGCGGAGCCGTCGCGCTTGTGCCTTCGCCCGGTGGCGGTGCAACCGTCTGCTCACCCGCTCCCTGGCCTGACCGTCCCCCGGCACCTCCAGGCCGGAACGACCCGTTGTTTTGGACCTGTCGGCCGGGGCAACCGGCCGTCATGGAGACGAACGAGGGAACGGACGAAGTGATCGAGACCCTGGGCGAGGAGCACCATGTCGTCCTCAGCGCCGATACCAACGGCGACGGAAAGACCGACGTCTGGATGACCGACACCACGGGTGACGGCATGGCCGATCTCTACCAGTTCGACACCACCGGTGATGGGGAGATCGACCTGACGATGGTCGAGCGGGGGGACGAACCGGGCGTCGACCGGGTCGTCGTCGAGGGCGACGGCGGCCACCCGATGGAGACCTGAGCCCTCGCCCCGGCACCGTCGGCGCCCCGCGGTGCGAGCGGCATCACCCGTGGCCTGCCCGGGCGAACGACTGAGGCCTGCGCGGACGAACGCCTACGGGGTGCCCGGGCGAACGCCTACGTGGTGCCTGGATGAGTGCTTTACGTGGTGCCCCGGACGAACGCTTACGTGGTGCGCGTCAGGGGCCGCAGCGCGGCGGCGCCGACGCGCAGGAGCGCGGACACGGGTGGTCCCGCCCACCGGGTCACTTCCCGCCGCAGCGCGGGGTCCAGCTCGATCGTCACCCGGACGTACCGCATGTCCAGGCGCGCGACCTCGGTGTGACGGGGTGGCTCGACATCCGGTACCCGTTGCAGGGCGGCCCGGTAGGTGTCCTTGCGCTGGTTCACTTCGTGTCCTGACGCTTGATGAGCTCGTCCGCGAGATCCATGTACGCCGATCCCTTGACCGTGACAGGGCTGCCGAACGACTGGGAGTACAGGTCGAGCCGGGGAATGTGGGTGGACAGCACGTCGAAGCCGCGTTCCGTGAGCGCGTCGCGCGCGTCGGCGTCGGGCCCGGTGCGTGTGGCGTCCGGACGGTTCGTACGGTTCAGCAGTACGGCGGAGCGGGCCGGCCGGGACCGCAGGGACTGTACGTCGCCCATCTCGCGGCCGATGGGCGCCATGCGGTCCAGTTCGATCGGGGACGGGGTCACCGGCACGATCCACTCGCTCGCGTACCGCATGATGCTCCGGGCGATGTGGGCGTGGTCCTCCATCTGAGGGGCGTCGAACACCACGGCCTGCCGGTCGCCGAGGAAGTCGTTGACGCGCCGGTGCACGTCGCCCACCGGGAGCGAGAACACGGGGAAGGGGAAACCTCCGGCCAGCTCGCTCCATCGCAGCGCCGAGGAAGCGGGGTCGCTGTCCACCAGCAGCGGTGAGAAGCCCGACTCGTGCAGCGCGTGAGCCAACCACACCGCGCTCGTCGTCTTGCCCACTCCGGGTTTCAGGTTCACAAAGGCATAGCTCATCGACACAGGCACCCACGCTAGTGACCGCGAGGGACCGGCGACCGGTCATGCGGGGCCCACCCTCCCGTCGTTCACCCCACCGCGCCGGTGAATCATTCCAATGGGTCAACGCGAACCGTCCGCTCGATTCGATGTGCCGCCGCACAACCCCATCACGTGAACACTGTGCCCCCGCCTCCCACGGGCGCCATTCCCTGTACGCGCCTCCACCCGGCTGATGCCATGCCCGGCATGTCTCCCGCATCGCCCGCGTCCCCGGTGTCTCCCGTGTCCCTCGCCTCCTCGTCCCCGCTGCCGGTGAACGGAGAGTCGCTCGCCGTCGTGGTCTTCCTCGGCTTCGTCGCCGTGTCCCTGCTGCTGTGCGGTCTGGCGGCGGCCGACCTGGACGACCCCGAGCACTTCTACGCGGGCGGCGGCGCGGCCTTCGGACCGGTCGGGGGCGGACTGGCCATCGCCGGTGACTACATCTCCGCGGCCACCCTGCTCAGCACCACCGGCGCGGTCGCCCTCGACGGGGCGGACGGCATCCTCTTCGCCTGCGCCACCGTCGTCTCGCTGTATCTGGTGATGCGGATCCTGGGTGAACCCCTGCGCAGGAAAGGGGTGTTCACCCTGGGAGACTTCCTCGCCGACCGCCTCGGCACCCCCTCCGTGCGCCGGGCCCTCGGCGTCGCCTCCCTCGTCGTCCTCGCTCCGCTGCTCCTGGTGCAACTGTCCACCGTGGGACGCATCATGACGGCCATGTTCGGGCTCCCGGACGGCGCGCTCACCGGATGCACCGTCGCCGGAGGAGCCCTGATGGTCTGCTACGCCGCCTTCGGCGGGATGCGAGGCGTCGGGTACGTACAGATCCTGAAGGTCGGTGTGGCGCTCACCGCCATGCTGCTGCTCTCCGGGGCCGTCCTCGCCCGGTACGGATGGTCGCCGACGGCCCTCTTCGGCGCCGCCCGGGAGCGTTCCGGCGCGGGCGCCGGCTACACGCGCCCCGGACTCCACTTCGGTCGCTCCCTCGCCGGGCGCCTCGACCTGATCGGCTTCGCGAGCACCCTCCTGGTCGGCGCCGCCTGTCTGCCGCACATCACCATGAGGCTGCACCCGGTACGGGAGGCCCGTACCGCGCGGCGTGCCGTCGGCTGGGCGGTGGGGCCAGTGGCCCTCGTGTGCGCGGGGGTCGTGGTGGCCGGGCTGGGTGCCTGTGCCCTGATGGGCCGGGGTCCCGTGCGGGCCGCGGACCCTGGGGGAGCGACCGCCCTGCTGATGGTGACGGGTGCGCTCGACCCGGTCGCCGGGGGTGCCCGGCACAGCATGCTGTTCGCGATCGTCGCCTGCGCCGTCTTCGCGACCACCCTCGCGGCCGTCGCGGGCATCACGCTGGCGGCCGCCTCCAGTCTCGCCCGCGACTTCGGCGGGCGGCCCGCCCACGGAAGCGCCTCGCCCTCGGGGGAGATCCGCCGGGCGCGGCTGGGCATCGTCCTGGTCGGGGCGGTCGCCGTCCTCGTGTCGGCCGGCCTCGGGGACCGCGGACGGCTGACGCTGATCTCCCTGTCGTTCGCCGTCGCGGCCTCCGTGCTCGCCCCGGTCCTTCTGTACGCGCTCTTCCTGCCCGGCCACTCGGCCACCGGCGTGCGCTGGACCGTCTACGGGACCCTGCCGGTCATCGTGCTGCTGCTCGCGGGATCGCCCGCGGTGTCGGGGACCCCGTTCGCGGTCTTCCCCGGTCACGACTTCCGCTGGTTCCCGCTCCAGACACCGGGGTTGATCAGCATTCCGGCCGGGTTCCTGCTCGGGCTCGTCGGCCGCACGGGCACACGCGGCGGCACTCCCCGGAGTTCCTGGCCGCGGTCCTCAACTGCCTTGAGCACACGGCCTCTTGACGGAGCTGGTGCAGACCTTTAGCGTCACGGCACATGAAGTTCACGGTTGAACTCAATGTTCATAAACGTGAACCTCGCCTTCCCCCACCGTCTGCTCCACACGACCAGACGAAAGGCCGTGACCATCATGATGAGCAAGCGACCACGTAAGCGAACTCCAGCCCGCTGTAACGGACTTGCCGCTCCTCGGCTCCTGACGACGGCCACCGTCGCGGGCCTTGTCGTCGCGGCCACCGTTCTGGGGACCTCCAGCGCCGGTGCCGCCGATCCGGGGGTCGCGCCCGGCGGCAACTTCGACCTGTCGGTCTGGCAGCTCCAGGAGCCCGTGGGCTCACCCGGCTCGCCCACCACCATATCCTCCGCCCGGCTGCAAGGGGCGAACGGCTACCAGGACGCGTACTTCTACACCGACACCCGTGACGGCGCGATGACGTTCTGGGCGCCCGAGAAGGGCGTCACGACGCCCAACTCCTCCTACGCCCGCTCCGAACTGCGGGAGATGAACCGGAGCGGCAGCGCGGCGGACTGGTCACTGAGCGGCAGCCACCGGCTGAGCGCGACGTTGCGGGTCGTGTCGGTCACCTCGAACGTGTGCGTCGGCCAGATCCACCTCGGCTCCGGCGGATCGTCCACCAAACCGCTCGTGGAGCTGTACTACCGCGCGAGCGGTGACATCGTCGTCGGCACCGAGAACTCGCCGTCCGGCGGGCAGACGACCCACACGGTCGGGCATGTGGCGGTCGGCAAGACGTGGACCTACGCGATCGCCGTCTCCGGAGGGAACACCGTCGACCTGACTGTCAACGGCAGCACCACGCACTACGCGATCCCGTCGTCGTTCTTCCCCTACAAGCAGTACTTCAAGGCCGGCTCGTACAACCAGTCGTCCTCCGAGAGCACCACGAAGGGGGCGAGGGTCGCCTTCTACGGCCTGAACGTCTCGCACGGCTGACAGCGCGCCGGTCATGACGGAGGGGGTGAGCCCGGCATGGTGCCGGGCTCACCCCCTCGGTCATGGAGACGACTGATCAGATCGACGACCGATCAGCGTCACGACTGATCAGAGTCACGTCCGATCAGAGCGACGTCATGACGTGCTTGATCCGGGTGTAGTCCTCGAAGCCGTACGCGGAGAGGTCCTTGCCGTAGCCGGACTGCTTGAACCCGCCGTGCGGCATCTCGGCGACGAGCGCCATGTGGGTGTTGAGCCATACGCAGCCGAAGTCGAGCCTCTTCGACATCCGCATCGCCCGCGCGTGGTCCTTGGTCCACACCGAGGAGGCGAGTGCGTAGTCGACGCCGTTGGCGTACGCGACGGCCTGGTCCTCGTCCGTGAAGGACTGGACGGTCATGACCGGGCCGAAGACCTCGTTCTGGATGATCTCGTCGTCCTGCCTCAGGCCGGAGACGACGGTCGGGGCGTAGAAGTAGCCCCTGTCTCCGACCCGGTGGCCGCCGGCCTCGATCCGCGCGTGCTCGGGCAGGCGGTCGATGAAGCCGCTGACCTGGGCGAGCTGGTTGGCGTTGTTGAGCGGCCCGTAGAGCACATCCTCGTCGTCCGGCTGCCCGGTCCTCGTGTCGGTCGCGGCCTTGGCGAGGGCGGCGACGAACTCGTCGTGGACCGACTCGTGGACCAGGACACGGGTCGCGGCCGTGCAGTCCTGACCGGCGTTGAAGAAGCCGCCGACCACCAGGTCCTCGACCGCCTTCGTCAGGTCGGCGTCCTCGAAGACCACGGCCGGGGCCTTACCGCCCAGCTCCAGGTGGACCCGCTTGACGTCCTTGGCCGCGCTCTGGGCGACCTGGATGCCGGCGCGCACCGAGCCGGTGATGGAGGCCATCGCCGGGGTCGGGTGCTCCACCATCAGCCGGCCGGTCTCGCGGTCGCCGCAGACCACGTTGAAGATCCCCCTGGGCAGGCCCAGCTCCTCCAGGACACCGCCGATGATCTCCGCGATCAGCACCGTGGAGGCCGG
Source organism: Streptomyces sp. NPDC005281 (assembly GCF_040607495.1). Lineage (NCBI taxonomy): Bacteria > Bacillati > Actinomycetota > Actinomycetes > Kitasatosporales > Streptomycetaceae > Streptomyces > Streptomyces sp. NPDC005281. The sequence goes on from NZ_JBEXGX010000025.1 coordinate 19,875, forward strand.
GGTGGTGTCCGAGGGCTTGAGGACGACCGCGTTGCCCGCCGCGAGGGCCGGGGCGAACTTCCACACCGCCATCAGCAGCGGGTAGTTCCACGGCGCGACCTGCGCGCACACGCCGACCGGCTCGCGGCGGACGATCGAGGTCATGCCCTCCATGTACTCGCCGGCCGAGCGGCCCTCCAGCATCCTGGCCGCGCCCGCGAAGAAGCGGACCTGGTCGATCGCGGGGCCGAGTTCCTCGCTGAGGGTGAGGTGCAGCGGCTTGCCGGTGTCACGGCTCTCCGCGGCGACCAGATCCTCGGCGCGTGCCTCCATCGCGTCGGCGATCTTCAGCAGCGCGCGCTGCCGCACGGACGGGGTCGCGTCGCGCCAGACGGGGAACGCCGAGGCCGCGGCCTCCATCGCCGCGTCGACATCGGCCGCCCCCGACAGCGGGGAGGTCGCGTAGACGTCACCCGTGGCGGGGTCCACCACGTCGAGCGTCCGGCCGTCGGCGGCATCCGCGAACGCGCCGTCGATGTAGTTGCGGAACGTGCTGCTCATGGAACGTCTCTCCTGGTCAGGCGGCGATGTCAGGCGGCGGTACGGGGGGACAGGTGCTCGTGGACGGCGAGCCAGGCGCCGTCCTCGGAGCGGGCGAAGACGATGGTCTCCCGCTCGTGCACCGTCTCCTCGCCGGCGTTGGTGGCGACCCGGGTCTCCACGTCGTGGCTGAAGACGGCCGTGTCGCCGAAGGGCTGGACGAGAGGTGCCGAGGAGACGCAGCCGAGGATGCGGAATCCGTCCTGCTCCACCCACTGCTGCCACAGGGCGCGGTACTCGGCCGTGGAGCCGAGACGCTGCGGCGTGGTGTGGAAGACGAACGTCGCCTCCGGGGCGAAGGCGCCGAAGTAGTCGGCGAGGCGGCCCTCGGCGAAGGCGGCGACGAGCGCGTCCGCGGCGGTCCGGATCTCCTGGACGGTGGTGGTGCTCATGCGCGGCTCCTGATCAGGGGCGCCCGGCGGTCAGGGCCGGGCGCCCAGTCGGTGGGGTGGCGGTGGTGGGTCAGACGGCCGCGGCGGGCTCGGCGGTCTTCTCCTCGGTGCCACCGGTGATCGGCGTGATCTCGGCGTCGGAGGTCGGAACGAAGCGGGGTCCGTCCGGCCCGAACACGGCGCGCGGCTCGGGGAACAGGGTGAGAGCGGCGAAGTAGAGCACGACCGCGAGGGCGAGGCCGACCGGCAGCGAGATGTCCGCGCCGCCTGCCAGGTTGCCCAGCGGGCCGACGAACTGGCCCGGCAGGTTGGTGAACAGCAGGGCCACGACGGCGCTGACGAGCCAGGTGCCCATGCCGCGCCAGTTCCAGCCGTGTGCGAACCAGTAGCGGCCACCGCGCTGACGCCGGTTGAAGACCTGGAGGTCCTCCGCGTCGTACCAGCCGCGCCGGGTGACGAAGCCGAGCGCCATGACGACCATCCACGGCGCGGTGCAGGTGATGATCAGCGTGGCGAAGGTGGAGATGGACTGCGTGAGGTTCAGCGCGAAGCGGCCGATGAAGATGAACGCGATGGACAGGACGCCGATGAAGAAGGTGGCCTGGACGCGGTTGAAGCGCGGGAAGACGCTGGAGAAGTCCAGGCCCGTGCCGTAGAGGGACGTCGTGCCGGTGGACAGGCCGCCGATCAGGGCGATCAGGCAGAGCGGCAGGAAGTACCAGCCCGGGGAGATCGCCAGCAGTCCGCCGACGTAGTTCGGGGCGGCCGGGTCGACGTACTTCGCGGCCTTCGAGGCGATGATCGACGCGGTGGCCAGGCCGAACAGGAACGGCAGCAGCGTGGCGATCTGGGCGAGGAAGGCGGCGCCCATCACCCGGCGGCGCGGGGTGTTCGCGGGGATGTAGCGGGACCAGTCACCGAGGAACGCGCCGAAGGAGACCGGGTTGGAGAGCACGATCAGCGCGGCACCGATGAACGACGGCCAGAACAGCGCGTCGTGCGTCGAGGCGAAGGCGCCCGCGTAACCGGGGTCGAAGTCGCCGGCGAAGGCGAAGGCGCCGAGCACGAAGAGGGCCGAGGCCGCCATCACCGCGATCTTGTTGACCAGCAGCATGAACCGGAAGCCGTAGACGCAGACGACGAGCACGAGCCCGGCGAAGACCGCGTAAGCGATGCCGTACGTGACGTCCGACTCGGGGACGTGGACCAGCCGGTGCGCGCCGCCGACGAGCGCGTCTCCCGAGGACCACACCGAGATCGAGAAGAACGCGATCGCGGTGAGCAGGGAGAGGAAGGAGCCGACGACCCTGCCGTGCACGCCCAGGTGCGCGGAGGAGGAGACGGCGTTGTTCGTGCCGTTGGCGGGGCCGAACAGCGCCATCGGGGCCAGCAGCAGCGCACCCGCGACCAGGCCGAGGACGGTCGCCGCGAGCCCCTGCCAGAAGGAGAGCCCGAAGAGGATCGGGAAGGCGCCGAGCACGCAGGTCGCGAAGGTGTTGGCGCCGCCGAAGGCGAGCCGGAACAGGTCGATCGGACGGGCCGTCCGGTCCTGGTCCGGGATGCGCTCGACTCCGTATGTCTCGATTTCGGTGACCGAGGTCGTCACGGCCCCTCCAATCTACGTTTATTCACCATTCAAATGTTGGCTCCCACAGTGTGCGGCCCCCGGTGACCTGCGACAATGGTGTCGATCACAGATGCGTACGATGTCTTTTGTGGCCAGCAACAAACTCACCATCCAGGACCTGCTCTCCTCCCCGGCACTCCAGCTCTCGCTGAAGGCCGGCGGCGGCGGTCTGGACCGGTCGGTCTCCTGGGCGCACGCGAGCGAGCTCGTCGACCCGACGCCCTGGCTTCTGGGCGCCGAGCTGATCATGACCGCGGGCCTGGCGATCCCCCGCGGCGCGGCGGAACAGCGCGCCTATCTGGAACGGCTGGACGACGCCGGGGCGTCCGGTCTCGCGCTCTCGGCGCAGCTGCACATGCCGCCGTTGCACGACACGTTCTTCCGGGCCGCGGAGGAGCGGGGCTTCCCGGTCCTCGAAGTGCCGCTCGCCGTTCCCTTCATCGCGGTCGCCCAGGAGGTCGCGGCCTCGGCGCAGGAGGAGGCGCGGCACCGGCTCGGCGCGCAGCTCCAGGTCTTCGGCGCGCTGCGCTGGCTGGTCACCGAGAATCTCGACACTCCGACACTCCTGCGCCGCCTCGAAGGTCTGTCGGGCTACGACGTCTTCCTCTGCACGCCCCAGGGGCGCCCCCTCCTGCCCGGAGTGCCCGTGCCGGACCCGGCCGTCCTGCCTGCGTCCGTCGACGCCCCGCCCACGATCCCCGGCGGATTCGTCATCCCGGTCCCCGCGCCCGGCGGCCCGGCCGGCTTCCTCGTCGCGTACGAGCGTGAGGGCGCCCGGCCCGCGGGGCTCGCCGTCGTCCAGCACATCGCCACCGTCGCGGCGCTGCGCCTGGCGATGGTGCGCAACGAACGCGAGACCCTGCGCCGCGAGGGCGCGGAGACGTTCGCCGAACTGTTGCAGGAGGTGCTCGACCCGGAGGCGGCCCGCCGCCGGCTCGCCCGGCACGCGATCGAGGGCGACACCGTACTGCTCATCGTGCGCCGCATCACCGACGACGTGCTGCTGCGCTGCCTGGAGGACCGGCCTCATCTGCTGCTCACCCGGGGCGAGGACCGCTATGTCCTCGGGGCGCCGGAACTGGCCGCGGCCCTCGGCGAGCTGCCCGCCGTGGCGGCCGGCGCCAGCCGCCCCTTCCTGCCGGGAGCTGCGCTGAAGGTCGCCCAGCGCGAGGCCCTGTGGGCGGTGTCCAAGGCAGCCGAGTCGGGCCGTGCCGTCGTCCACTACGGCGACGACGGGGCTGGCCGGTGGCTGCCGGACGATCCCGCCGTCCTGACGGCACTGGTCGAGCATGTGCTCGGCGGCGTGCTGCGGTACGACGAGAGCCATGACTCGCAGCTCCTGGTCTCCGCCCGCACCTGGATGGAGCGCGACCGCCGCACCGAGACGGCGGCCGCCGCGCTGCACATCCACCCCAACACCCTGGCCTACCGGCTGCGCCGCTTCGGCGCGCTCGCCGACCGTGATCTGACGTCGACGGCGGCGTTGGCCGAGGTCTGGCTGGCGATCCAGGCGGCGGGGGCGCTGGGCCTCACGGACTGAGCGGGTTTCGGGGACTCACCGATCGAGCGGAGTCCGTGGCAGCCCGGCGGCGGCCCTGACCATACGGCGGATGTCGGCGAGATCGGCCTCGAACTCGGCGGTGAGGTCGAGCGGCAGGTCTAGCCATGGCCCGAGCGCGCGGTGGCCGGGGAGTTCGCTGTCCGGGAGGAGACCGCGACGCCCGCGTGGGTCGCTGTCGCCGGGGGCGAAGCGGCCCGAGGCCTCGGACGCGGCGAATCCGATGACGAAGGTGCTGATCAGGCGTTCCAGCCGCGGCACCTCGGTTTCGGGAACCCCGGCCTCGATGAGCGCGGTGTAGATGATGTCCACCGCCCGCAGGCCGTCCGGGGTGACCGCCGGCCGCGAGAAGAGCAGGTACGCCGCCCAGGGGTGTTGCTGGGTGACCTTCCGGCAGGCGTGCGCGAGGGCGTCGAGCCGTTCCTCCCAGGTGTGATCATCCGCCGGTTCCGGCGGCAGCAGCCCGGCGAGCAGCCGCCCGACCATGCCGTCCAGCAGCGCCGCCTTGTCCTTGACGTGCCGGTACAGCGCCATCGGTGTCACACCGACGCGATCCGCCACCGCGCGCATCGAGACCGCGTCGACGCCTTGCACGTCGGCGATGCCCAGTGCCGCGTCCAGGATTTCTTCCCGTCTGCCACTCATGGGTGTACAGCGTAGACGTGTACGGCGTAGACGTATGCGCGACGGGTGTATACGGTGTAGACGTATACGCCGTAGACATGCGCGGCGCAAACACCGAGGAGGCGTCGTGGAGGATGCATGCTGATCGCAGAGGGACTGGTGAAGCGCTACGGACCGCGCGGCGCCCTCGACGGGTTCGACCTGACGGTCCCGGCCGGGGAGATCGTGGGCCTGATCGGCCACAACGGCGCGGGCAAGACGACGTTCGTCGAGATCGTCGCCGGTCTCGTACGTCCCGACGCGGGCCGGATCACCGTCGCGGGGCTCGACGCGCTGCGGGACGGCCGGGCCGCGCGGCGCTTCCTCGGCGTGGCCCCGCAGGAACTCGCCCTGTACGGCAGCGCCACCGCCCGGGAGAACCTGCGGCTGTTCGCCGGACTCGCCGGATTCCGTGGCCGGCGCGGGGACACGGAGATCGCCCGGGTCCTGGACGAGCTGCGCCTGACAGCCGTCGCGGACCGGCCCGTGGCCGCCCTGTCCGGAGGCCAGCGCCGCCGCGTCCAGGCGGCCACCGCCATGGTCGGATCGCCGCCGCTCCTGCTGCTGGACGAGCCCACCGCCGGAGCCGATCCCGAAACCCGCTCGGCCCTGCTGAGCGCAGTCAGGGCCCGGGCCGAAGCGGGCGCGGCCGTCGTCTACACGACCCACTACCTGCCCGAACTCGTCGATCTCGGCGCCACACTGGCACTCGCCCGGGCCGGCCGCATCATCGCGCGCGGCACCCAGGAGCAGCTCACCCGCCATCTGCCCGGCGAGCTCCGGGTCACCTTCGCGGACCCGGACGAGCCCGAGCTGCGCCGGCCGACCATGGATCCGGGTGCCGATCTGGCGGCGCTGCTCGCGTCCGGCCGTACACCCGTGTCCGTCGACGTACGCCGCCCCGGACTGGACGACCTCTACCGCTCCATGGAGGCCGCGGAACCCACGACCGCCGCGACGAGGACGGAGGTCCGAGATGCCGCGTGAGTCCGCCGCCCGCCTCTGGGTGCTGATACGTCACAACGTACTGCTGATGGCACGCGAACCCGGTCCGGTGCTCAGCCGGATGATCCTGCCGCTCGCCTTCCTCACGCTCCTGCGGCTGCTCTACACGGCCGGGCAGGGCGAGAGCGCGGGCACGGAACAGGCCGTCGTCGGCACGCTGGTCACCTTCTCGCTGCTCGCCCTCAGCATCTGCGGCGGCTCGATCCTGACCGAACGGCTGGGCCGCACCTGGGACCGGCTGCGCGGAACCGCCCTGCATCCTGCCGAATTGCTCATGGGCAAGGCACTCCCGGCCTTCGCGGCCCTGCTCGCCCAGCAGTTGCTCATCGTGGGCTTCGCCGTGTGCGCCTTCGGGCTGCGGGTCCCGCACCCGTTCCTCCTGCTGGGCGTTCTGCTCAGCTGGAGCTGCACGCTGCTCGCACTCGGCACCCTGCTCGGCGTGCTGGTCCGAAGTCTGGGCGCGCTCTCCGCCGCCTACGACCTCGGGGGCATGCTGCTGAGCAGTGTCGGGGGCGCGCTGGTCCCGCTCGCCGCCCTGCCGGCCTGGGTCGCGGCCGTGGCCCCGGCCTCGCCCGGCTACTGGGCCGCCCACGGAGTGCGCGCCGCTCTCGCCGGGGACGCGTACACCGCGGCGGAGTCCTGCGGCACGCTCCTCGTCGTGGCGCTGGTCTGCGGTTCCGTCGCCTCGGTCCGACTGCGCGGCCGCGGCGGGCGGTTGGTGGCGCTCTAGGATTCGGCTCCGCTGACGCCGGTGCGCGGGCGTGAGCGGAGCCGAATCCCTGCGTTCAGTGCCGCACCAGGCAGAACGGATGTCCTGCCGGATCGGCATAGACGCGCCAACTCCGTTCGCCGGAACCCAGGTCCAGCAACTTCGCCCCCGAGGCCAGCACCTGTTCCTGGGCCCGGTCCAGGTCCGCGACACCGAGGTCGAGATGGAACTGCTGAGGCCGGTCCGAGTCGGGCCACCGCGGCGGCGTGTACTCGGCTACCCGTTGGAAGGCCAGGACGAGTCCGGACGGCGTGTGCAAGGTCGCCCAGCCGTCGCCCAGGGCCCATCGCCGATCCTCCTCGTTGACAGCTCCACCGAGCAACGCCTGGTAGAAATCGGCGAGTTCAGCGGGCTCCGAACAGTCCAGCACCACACATTGCAGGTCAGCGATCACGGGCTGATCCTAGGAGCCGATGGACAGCCACGACCCTCGATTTTCGGGACCGCGGCGAACAGGCGGTCACCCGGGGCGCACACACGGAGGTGTGGCCGGGACTACTGAGGGTTTCCGGACCGTCTCCGTCCCGGCTCGTGCCGGTTCCCCGATGCCAGGACTCAGGAAGGGGTACGCCGGGGACTTCGCATATCGCAGGCGTATCGAAAATCGCATACGCTCCCGCAACCCGCGACCCCCTTCACTGGGAGCATGAGCCACAACGTGTCCCCGTCGGCACTCCGCCGCATCCTTCGGATCGTGCTCCTTGGCCTGGGTGTCCTCGGCGTCGCGAGCGCCCTGTTCGTCATCAGGCGGCCGCTCATGATGTCCGCACCGAGATGCATGGCCGGGTCGTGGCACGGCTGCTATGACACGTTCAACGGCGTGGTGCTCATGACGCTCGTCGCGGTGCCGCTCGCCGTTCTGGTGGCGTGGGCTCTCGCGGCCCGGCGGCATGCCGCCGGTGCCGGCTCGGCATGGGCGTGGCGCAAGTCGCTGGCCGAGGTGGGCATGGTCCACGGGACGGTGCCGTTCCTGTGGCTGACCATGATGCCGGGTCTCGCGCCCGGCGTCGCTCCCCGCCGGGTCAGCCTGGTACCGCTGCGGGACCTGGTCACGATGGGGGCGGGCGGCATCATCGGCAACCTGCTGGTCTTCGCGGCGCTGGGGTTCTTCGCCCCGATGCGGTTGGCCTGGGCGGCGTCCGTGCCGAGGATCCTCGCCCTCGGGGCGGGCTGCTCGGTCCTGGTCGAGGTCGCCCAGTACGTGCTGTGGCTGGACCGGGTGTCCTCCGTGGACGACGTACTGGTCAACGCGACGGGTGCCCTGCTCGCGGGGCTGGCGTCGCGCCGCTGGTGGCGCACCAGGGCGGAAACCCCGTCCGACCGGCCCGGTCCGGTGCCGGCACCGGTGGGCTGAGCATGTCTCCCGGACGCGACGTGGTCGCGATACGCCGACGATACGGTGCGCTGCTTAGGCTTCGGACATGCGCGTACTGATCGTGGAGGACGAGCCCTACCTGGCCGAGGCCGTCCGTGACGGTCTGCGGCTGGAGGCGATCGCCGCAGACATCGCGGGCGACGGCGACTCCGCCCTGGAACTGCTCGGCGTCAACTCCTACGACCTCGCGATCCTCGACCGTGACATCCCCGGCCCCTCCGGCGACGAGGTCGCCCGGCGCATCGTCGCCTCCGGCAGCGGCATCCCGATCCTCATGCTCACCGCCGCCGACCGGATCGACGACAAGGCCTCCGGGTTCGCGCTCGGCGCCGACGACTACCTCACCAAACCGTTCGAACTGCGGGAGCTCGTCATGCGGTTGAGGGCGCTCGACCGCAGACGCGCGTACGTCCGGCCGCCGGTCCGTGAGATCGCGGGCCTGCGGTTCGACCCCTTCCGCCGGGAGGTCTTCCGCGACGGACGGCACGTCGCGCTCACCCGGAAGCAGTTCGCCGTACTGGAAGTGCTCGTCGCCGCCGACGGCGGTGTCATCAGCGCCGAAGAGCTGCTCCAACGGGCCTGGGACGAGAACGCCAACCCCTTCACCAACGCCGTCCGCATCACCGTCTCCGCACTGCGCAAACGGCTCGGCGAACCCTGGATCATCGCCACGGTCCCCGGCGTCGGCTACCGGATCGACACCGGCACGGACGCCTCCCACTCCGACGGCACCCATGAATAGACGCCCAGGGCGCAGCGCCCGGCTGAAGCTCACCCTCAGTTACGCCGGATTCCTCCTCGTCGCCGGCACCCTCCTGCTGGCCGTGATGTGGGTGTTCGTGCTGCGCTGGCTGCCGACCAACGACCCCCGAGCCATCCAGAAGACGTACGGCGCCGTGATCATCGTCGGACCCAGCCGTGCCGACCTCCTGCGCGGCTTCGCCCCCGCCGCGGCCGTCGCGCTCGCCTTCCTCCTGGTGTTCGGCCTGCTCGGCGGGTGGATCCTCGCCGGCCGGATGCTCTCGCCCCTCACGCGGATCACGGACGCCGTAAGGACGGCCGGGAGCGGCTCGCTGTCCCACCGCATCCGGATGAAGGGCCGCCGGGACGAATTCCGTGAACTCTCCGACGCCTTCGACTCGATGCTCGGACAACTCGAGTCCCACGTCGCCGAGCAGCAGCGGTTCGCCGTGAACGCCTCCCACGAACTGCGCACCCCGCTGGCCATCTCGCGGACACTCCTGGACGTCGCCCGTAAGGACCCCACGGGGGACCGCGGCGAACTGATCGAGCGACTGCACACCGTCAACGCGCGGGCGATCGACCTGACCGAGGCACTGCTGCTGCTCAGCCGCAGCGACCGCGGAGACTTCCCCCGCGCGAGCGTCGACCTCTCCCTCGTCGCCGAGGAGGCCGCCGAAGGCCTGCTCCCCTTCGCCGAACAGCGCGGGATCACGCTCGACGTCACCGGCGAAGCGGCCCTTACCAGTGGCTCCGCGGAGCTCCTGCTGCGGATGGCGACGAACCTCGTCCAGAACGCCGTCGTCCACAACCTCCCCGGCGGTGGCACCGTGACGGTCCACACGGAGACGCGGGGCGACACGAGCGTGCTGCGGGTCGAGAACACGGGCGTCCGGCTCCCGGCGGAACTGGTGCCGACCCTCACCGAACCCTTCCAGCGGGGAACGGAACGCGTGCGCACCGACGAGCACGCCGGCGTCGGTCTCGGCCTGGCCATCGTGGCAGCCGTCGTCCGCGCCCACGACGGGACCCTCGAACTGGTCGCCCGCCCCGAAGGCGGTCTCCTTGTCACGGTCGGGCTGCCCGGGGCTCCGTAGTCAGGGGTGGCGGTCCTCAGCCGGTGGTCCGTAGGCGGCCATGAACATGCCCACCAGTCCGTCGACCGCGTCGGAGTCGATGGGGCGGGTCGACAGCAGGCTGCGGTAGTACAGCGCGCCGCACAGCACCTCGGCGGCGAACTCCAGGTTCGCCTCCGCGGTCAGTTCGCCCGTGCGCTGGGCGCGGGTGATCCGGTCGAGGGTGCGCTGCTCGACGGTGGCCAGGAAGCGTTCGTGCAGGGTCGCCCGTAGCGCGGGATCGCCCTGCGCCTCGGCGATGACCGCGCGGTAGACGGGGCCGATCGGCGGACTGGAGAGGGCCGCGCCGGACCGCAGGAACTGCTCACGCAGATCCTCGCGGACGTTCCCCGTGTCGCGGTAGTCCAGGTCGCTGGTCCACACCCGGCTGAGGGCGTCTAGCAGCAGCGCCGCCTTTGAGGGCCAGCGGCGGTAGATCGTGTGCTTCCCGACCCCGGCCCGGCGTCCGACGGCCTCGATGCTCAGACCCGCGTACCCGACCTCCGCGGCCAGGTCGAGTGTCGCCTGCAACAGCTCCTCGGTCCGCGCGGCGCCGCGGCGACGGGGCCCGGCGGGCGGTTCGGTCATGAGGATCATCCTATCGGCACGTGCCGTGCCGTTGACAACGCCGGGGACGCGCGGAATATTCGGGGTCATCGGCACGGTACGTGCCGATGGTGGTCCGGGTGGCGTGTCGCCGTCCGCGTGCCCCGGATCGCGGACGACGCAACCTCAAGGGGAGCTTTGCCATGAGCAGCACGGAAAGCGGCAAGCACGAGGGATTCACCGCCGAGGAGCGGGCCGCGATGAAGGACCACGCCAAGGAACTGAAGGAGGAGGCCCGCCGCGGCTCGCGCGCGGACAAGGCGGCCGAGGCGGAGCGGGACGTACTCGCGAAGATCGCCGAGATGGGGGACTCCGACCGGATCATGGCCGAGCGCGTCCATGCCGTGGTCAGAGCCTCTGCTCCGGGCCTGGCGCCGAAGCTCTGGTACGGCATGCCCGCCTACGCACTCGACGGCAAGGTCGTCTGCTTCTTCCAGAGCGCGGAGAAGTTCAAGGCCCGTTACGCGACGCTCGGGTTCAGCGACCAGGCGCAGCTGGACGACGGCACGATGTGGCCCACCGCGTTCGCACTGACCGAGCTGACGGCCGAGGCCGAGGCGAGGATCGGCGCGCTCGTGAAGCCGGCGGTGAGCTGAGCCTCCTCGCGCGGCACGCCCGCAGGGTGTGTGCCGCGCCCGGATGGCGCCTGATGTGCGGCACCTGAGGCCGGACAGCCCGCGGGGCCCGGCATTCGAGAGCGTGCAGCGCCCGCGGCGAGGCATCGGAGGCCGAACAGTGCGCGCGACGCGGCACCCGAGATCGGACAGCCCGGGGGGCGAAGCACCCGAGGGCCGGCACCCTGGGCAAGACATTCGAGACCGTGCAGCACCTGTGGCGAGGCACCCGAGCCCGGAAAGCCCGCGGGGCGAAGCACCCGAAGCCGCACTCGGGGCGAGCCACGCGCCCGCGCAGCACCCGGGCGAGGCATCCAGCGCCGGGAAGGCGCGGTCACCCCGTGACCCACGGCAGGCAGTCCACGGTCTCCCGGCGTCAACGGACGGGCGGGTCCGGGGCAGGACGTCCCGGATCCGCCCGGCTTCCGTGACCTCAGCGGCCCTTGCGTACCCGGGCAGCCGCGCGGGCTTCCGCCGCCTTGCGGGCGTCCGCTGTCTTGCGCGTCTCCTTGGCGGCGCGTCCGGGACGCGTGCCCATGCCGCGGAAGGGCGCGTTGCCGGTGCTCGACTTCGGCGCGATCGGCGGGCGCTTGGCCCCGGTGATCGCGGACAGGGCCGCCTCGCCCGAGCGCACCTGTGTGACGGTCGGACGGATACCGGCGTCGGACATCAGTCGGTTCACATCGCGCCGCTGGTCGGGGGTGACCAGGGTGACCACCTTCCCGGACTCCCCGGCACGCGCCGTGCGTCCGCCGCGGTGCAGGTAGTCCTTGGCGTCAGCCGGCGGGTCGACGTTGACGACGAGGTCGAGCGCGTCGATGTGAATGCCCCGGGCGGCGACGTTGGTGGCCACCAGCACGTTGATCTCACCGTTCTTGAACTGGGCGAGTGTGTGCGTGCGCTGCGGCTGGGACTTCCCGCTGTGCAGGGCGGAGGCGCGGATGCCCCCGGCCCGCAGGTGCCGGGTGAACTGGTCCACGCCCGCCTTGGTGTCGAGGAACATCAGCACCCGGCCGTCCCTGGCCGCGATCTCGGTCGCCGTCGCGTACTTGTCGGCGCCGTGGATGTTCAGCACATGGTGCTCCATCGTGGTCACCGAGCCCGCCACCCGGTCGACCGACGCGAGAACCGGGTCGTGGAGGTGGTTCCGGACGAGTTCGTCGACGTTGCGGTCGAGCGTGGCCGAGAACAGCAGCCGCTGTCCGTCGGCGCGCACCTGTTCCATGAGCTCCGAGACCTGCGGCAGGAAGCCCAGGTCGCACATCTGGTCCGCCTCGTCCAGCACGGTGATCCGCACCTGGTTGAGGAAGCAGTCCCGGCGTGACACCAGGTCGGTCAGCCGCCCCGGCGTCGCGATGAGCACCTCGACGCCGGTCCGCAGCAGTGCCTGCTGCTTGTTGATCGACAGACCGCCGACCACGGTCCCCAGTCGTACGTTCAAGGTCCGCGCGTACGGCTCCAGCGCGTCGCTCACCTGCTGCGCGAGTTCCCGGGTCGGCACCAGGACCAGCGCCAGCGGCCGCTTCGCCTCCGCGCGGCGGCCCGCGGTCCGGGCGAGCATGGCCAGTCCGAAGGCCAGCGTCTTGCCGGAGCCGGTCCGCGCCCGGCCGAGGACGTCGTGCCCGGCCAGCGCGTTCGGCAGCGTCGCGGCCTGGATCGGGAAGGGCTCCGTCACTCCGAGCCCGGTCATCTTGGCCAGCAGTTCCGTCGGCAGGCCGAGGGCGTCGAACGAGGCGACGGGAGGCAGGCCGGTACCGGATCCGGACGGTGGTGCCGGGACGTCGCCCCCCGGTGCCGGCTGCTGCCCGCCGGCGTCGGAGAGTCCAGGGGCCGGCGGCTTCGCGTTCATGGGGAACCTTCCTCAGTCTGACGCCCGGAACGGCCCCGGGGCCCGTACCACTCGGCACGGGCCCCGGTGACTTCGAAGCGTGCCGCCCATTTTACCAGCGCCGATGTGACCTTCTTCCTTGCGGTCGGCGCCCCGGTGTGGCAAGCATCTCCGCAACGAGTCTCCGAAGAACTGTTATTCGAGCTTCCGTGGGCCGTCTCCCAGGCAACGGCAGCATCGTTCGTAGTCGAGGACAGGGAAGTTTTATGAGGAGACAGAACCCGGTGGAGCCGGTGGCGCTGGTGACTGCCGCCCGGGCGGGCGACCCGGCGGCTCAGGACGCCCTGGTGAGCGCCTGTCTCCCCTTGGTCTACAACATCGTCGGACGGGCGCTGAACGGCTCCGTCGACGTGGACGACGTAGTGCAGAACACCATGCTCCGTGCCCTGGACGCGCTGGACGGCCTGCGTGAGCCGGAGAGTTTCCGCTCCTGGCTCGTGGCGATCGCGATGAACCAGGTGCGCGCGCACTGGAGGGACCGCGGTCTCGCCCCGGACGGGGTGGAGGAGGCGGAGGATCTCGCGGATCCGGGCGCCGACTTCGTGGACCTGACCATGGTGCGGCTCCAACTGTCCGGCCAGCGCCGGGAGACCGCGCTGGCGACCCGGTGGCTCGAACCCGAGGACCGGGGTGTGCTTTCCCTGTGGTGGCTGGAGTGCGCCGGTGAGTTGACCAGGACCGAGGTGGCCGCGGCGCTCGAGCTGTCGCCGCAGCACACGGCGGTCCAGGTGCAGCGGATGAAGGCGCAGCTGGAAACGGCCCGGGTGGTCGTACGGGCTCTCGCCGCACGCCCGGCCTGCGAGGAACTGCGAGGTGTCCTCGGCTCCTGGGACGGCCGGCCCTCGGCGCTCTGGCGCAAGCGGATCGCCCGGCACGCCCGCGACTGCGTCCGCTGTTCCGGTCTGTGGAGCGGACTGATGCCCGCGGAGGGACTCCTCGCCGGCCTGGCCCTGGTCGCCGTTTCGCCGGCGCTGACCGTGGCGCTGCGGCACGCTTCGGGCGGGATGGCCGCCACGGGCTCGGCCTCGCGGACCCAGTCCGCCTCGGGCCAGGGGGAGGCGGGCCAGGCGGAGGCCGGGCACCGGGCGTCACGCGGGAGAGCGGCCTCGCGCGGTGAGGCGCGCAGGCGCCGGCGTGTGAGGCGCCGGGCCCTGGGCGCCCTCGTGGCGGTCTGTGTGGCGGGCGGCGGCCTCTGGTACTTCGACCTCGGACCCGGATCGCGAACCGACGACGCGGGCCCGTCGCGTACCGCGGGCGACCCCGTCATCGACCTCTCGGCGCCGGACGCCTCCGGCGCCTCCGCCGCCGCGACGGACACCGCCTCGGCATCGGCCTCGCCTTCACCGTCGGTTTCCGCGTCGAAGAAGCCGAAGGCGAAGGACTCCAGGGCAGCCCGTCCCGTAACCCCGACGAGGTCGGCCACCGCGTCCTCGGCCGCGCCGGCCCGGCGGGCGTCGGGCGTGGCCCAGGCCCAGTCGGCCCCGACGACCACCGTGGCGCAGGTGGTCGCGCTGGTGAACAAGGAACGGGCGGCAGCGGGCTGCGGTCCTGTCACGGAGGATCCGCAGCTGGAGGATGCCGCCCAGGCCCACTCCGACGACATGGCCGCGCGTGACTTCTTCGACCACACCAACCCCGACGGCGTCGACCCCGGTAAGCGCATCACCGCCGCGGGCTACCGCTGGTCCACGTACGGCGAGAACATCGCCATGGGGCAGCAGACCCCACAGTCCGTGATGGACTCCTGGATGAACAGCCCCGGGCACCGCGCGAACATTCTCAACTGTTCGTTCAAGAACATCGGGGTGGGTGTGCACAAGGGGTCGGGCGGCCCCTGGTGGACACAGGACTTCGGGGCGAAGCTGTGACGCCCGGATCTCTCGTCCTCGCCCACGCCCTCGTCGGAGAACCGCCGGTCACAGCCGCGCCGGACGGACCTCTCGGCCGCACTCGCCTCAGGTGACGTGCCAGCCGGGTTCGAGGCGGTCGAGGAGTACGCGGAAGGCCGTGTCCGCCCGTTCCCGGCCGCCCTCGGCCAGGGAGGCGACGACCAGGCCGAAGGTCGCGTCGACCAGGAGGGTGGCCTCCGTACGGGCTCGGGCCTCCGGCATGCCGAGATCACGGAAGGCGGAGGAGAGCAGGTCCGTCCACTCGTCCAGCACGTCACGCAGGACGGGTCCGTACCGGTCGGGGTCGATCAGACCGGCGGCCATGATCTCGAGATAGAGAGGGAGCGCGCGGCGCAGGTCGGGTGCGCCGAACTGCTGCCAGGTCCGCTCCATGAAGCGGCGGATTCCCGCCGGGTCCCGGGGAGAGTCCGCGGCGTGGAGTGTGTCCCGGGCCCGCAAGAGCGGTCGCCTCTCGTCCAGGGCGAGCGCCTCGGCGACCATGTTCTCCTTGCTCCCGAAGTAGTACAGGAGCATGCGGTCGCTTGTCCCGAGGGCCCGGGCGAGCGGGCGCAGGGAGAGTCCCGCTAGGCCGTGGCGCACCAGGTACGCGCGGACCCGGTCGGTCAGTTCACGTCGTTTCGCCTGGTCGGACGGTCGTGCCATGAAGGCTCCCAGGGGCTGGGTGTGGTCGCGGCGCGGTCCAGGCGCGGGCGAGTGACACCCGACACATTCCATATGTCCCGCTTGGTACTCTTCGAAAGAATATTTACCGTAGCGAGCGCTACATGCATATTTGTTATCGTGACGGGCGTTACGTGAACGCGTGACCTGACACATGTCCGGACCGGTCTCCGACGGGTCCGTGCCGCTCGGGCGGTGTGGTCGCCGGCAGCGCAGAAGGGACTGATTCCCATGGCCCCGGGGGCCATAGACCTCCTGGCGACACCTCGCCGGGGGCGCTTCGCCCGGTTCTACCGCCGGCCCGTGGAATCGGGGGGCGGGGACGCCGCGAGATGTGATCAGGAGGACGAGGCATTCGTGGAGGCTGCACCCACCTCGTGGCTCGCCCGGAACCGGGCTCTCTGGTCGCGTGTACTGCAACCCATCCGCCCGTTCGACGCGCCCCGCGCCCGTGTCACCCCCTGGGAGGCCTCCTGGCCCCTGTCGCGGGAGCTGACCTCGGCACGCCGGGCCCGCCGCCTGGTGACCGCGCAACTGGACGAGTGGGACCTGGAGGAGCTGGCCGAGACGGCGGAGCTCCTGGTCAGTGAACTGGTCACCAACGCCCTGTGCCATACCCGCGGCCCCCTTCGGCTCAACCTGTGCCTGCGCGACGATCGCCTGGTGTGCGAGGTCGAGGACACGGAGACCGTCTGCCCCGTCCGCCGCGAGGCCGACGCCGACGCGGAGGACGGTCGCGGCACCGAACTGCTCGACCTGCTCGCCGAGAGCTGGGGCAGCACGTGCACGCCCACCGGCAAGACCATGTGGTTCGAAGTGCCGACCCGGACACCGTCGTAGCACCCACCGGGCTCCTTGCGCGGGGTTCGTGCCCGTCCGGCCGATCAGGCGGAGCGCTCAGGTCCCGGTGATCACCTGGGTGGCCAGGAAGCCGAGGAGAGCGGCGTTGAACCGTCCGGGCTGTTCGGCACCGGGGAGGTGACCGGCGCCGTCGATGACGGTCAGGACCGCGTGCGGGACGAGCGCGTGGATGGCCTCGGCGTCGGCGACCGGGGTGTAGGCATCATCCGCGCCGACGACGATCAGCACGGGGGACTGCACGGCGGCCAGAGTGTCCCGGTAGTCGAGGCGCTCGGCCCGGCCGCGCAGGGCCGCCGCCGCACCACGGGGATCGGTGGCGCGCATCATGCCGAGGACGTGCTCCGCGACATCCGGCATCGCGGTGACGTTGTAGCCGGCGAGCATCTTGCCGATGACCTCGTCCGCGTAGCCGTTCATCCCCTCCGCCAGAAGACGGTCGGCCAGCCGGTTGCGGAAGGCCTTGCCCTCCTCCGTCTCGGCCGGCGCGGAGGTGTCCGACAGGACGAGCGCGCGGACCCGGCGGGTGTGGCCGCGTTGCATCTCCATGGCGATCTGTCCGCCCATCGAGACCCCGCCCACCACGGCCCGGTCGATGTCCAGGTGGTCCAGGAGCGCGACGAGGTCGTCGGCGAAGTCGGAGAGGAGAACCGGGCCGTCCTCCACCGCGCTGTCGCCGTACCCGCGCAGGTCCGGGGTGATGACCCGGTGTCCGGCCGCGACGAGCGCCTCGGTCTGGGGGGCCCACAGGGTCCGGTTGAAGGGGTGCCCGTGGATGAGCAGGACCGGCAGCCCGGCCGGGGAGCCGGTGTCGTCGTAGTGGAGCGTCGTACCGCGCACGGCTATGGAAGTCATGCCCGGCACCCTAGTCACAAGATCGTCCTCAGGGGTGCGAAGCGCGTCCCGGCCCCTGCGACCGCGGGGATCGGGTACGGCTGCGGCCCGTGTGACCGCGCGGATCCGGTACGGCTGCGCCCCGTGCGAGCGCGTGCATCGGGTACGGCGTCGGCCCTGCCCGGCGTGTTCGGACGGCCCGTGCCGAAGCCTTCCGCCCGGTACGGCGACGGCCCGGCACGAGCGCGAGGGTGATCGCGTCGGCCGGGCCGTCTACGGGCAGGGGCGAGGCCTACTCCGCCTCGTGCCGCGTTCCGTAGGAGTCACCGGCGCCCGCGTCGCTGTACTGGCCGCCGTGCTCGTCGGCGGGCCACTGGGGCGATGCCGACGACCACTGGTTGGCCTGTCGCGCGTTGTACGCCATGGGCGCCGGGGCGTCCTGGATACCGGGCACCTGCACCGGCATGGCGTTTCCGCGTGCGACGACCTTGGAACGGCTCCTGGAACGGCTCTTGGCCGGCTTGTCCCAGTTGCCGTCGCCGAGCATCAGAACCGGGTCGAACATGACGACGGCCGCGGCGAGGATGAGGAAGATGATCGGGCCGAGGAGCATCGGCAGCAGAAGCGAGCTGCCCTCCTGGCCGGCGACGGCCGACCCGATGGTGTTGTGGAGGTGGACGCTCACGGCGGCCATGCCCGTGTAGTGCATGCCGGTGACGGCCAGGCCCATGACGAGGCTGGCGCCGAGCGTGCGGACGAAGCCCTTCACGGAGACGGCGGCCCACAGCGCGGCGGTCGCCGCGACCAGGGCGACGATCAAGGACAGGGCCACGGTGAACACGTTGTAGCGGAGCTCCCCGTTGAGCTGCATCGCGAACATGCCGAGGTAGTGCATCATCGCGACACCGAGACCGGTGATGGCGCCGCCCACCGTGAGCGCGGCTCGCGTGGCACCGCGGTGCCCGACGATGAAGACGCCCGCAGAGACCACCACGATCGCCACGACAAGACTGAGCACGGTCAGCGGGACGTCGTAGGTGATGGGTGTCTCCGCGACGGAGAAGCCTGTCATGGCGATGAAGTGCATCGTCCAGATTCCGCAGCCCAGGGCGCTGGCACCCAGCGCGAGCCAGCCCAGCCTCCACCCGGGCTCATGGTGCACAGTGCGCACCACACAGCGCAGCCCCAACGCCGAGCCCACACAGGCCATGACGTAGGCGGCCACCGGTGTGACCAGCCCATAGCTGAAGCCGTCGATCGTGCCGTTCATCCGCTCCCTAACGCTTCACTGCTGACATACGAAGGACATTGAGCACGTTTCCTGGTAGCGATAGCAAATTCTCAAGGCGATGTTGATTGAAACTTGCAGGATCGTTATCGATCTCGCGCGGAAGCCCGTGTCCGGCGGCTTTGAGGCGTCCCGATCTTTGTCACGTCCAAGGTGTCCGACCGGGAATTTCGACCGCCCCCTCGGGCCTTGTCCAATGAGGTGCCACGTCGTTGTGTGGGCGGGGCGAACGGACAGCGGGCGGCGCCCGAGAAGGCGCCGGCGCGAGTCCGGTGAGGACTAGGAAGAAGGGGTGCGTGCGATGAGCCGGAACGAGGAGAAGGCGCTGCTGGCCGGTGGCTGCTTCTGGGGTGTACAGGATCTGATCAGGACGTTCCCGGGTGTTCTGGACACGCGGGTGGGCTACAGCGGCGGAGACGTGGCCAATGCGACGTACCGCAACCATGGAACACACGCCGAGGCGATCGAGATCACGTTCGATCCCGCGAAGACCGACTACCGGACGATCCTGGAGTACTTCTTCCAGATCCACGATCCGTCGACGAAGAACCGGCAGGGCAACGACATCGGGCTCAGCTACCGCTCCGCCATCTTCTACGTCGACGACGAGCAGAAGCGGGTCGCCGAGGACACCATCGCCGATGTCGACGCCTCCGGGCTGTGGCCGGGGAAGGTCGTGACCGAGGTCGCGCCGGCCGGTCCGTTCTGGGAGGCGGAGCCGGAGCACCAGGACTACCTCCAGCGCTACCCCGACGGCTACACCTGCCACTTCGTACGCCCGAACTGGCGACTGCCGAGGCGCGCGCAGGCCTGAGCGGGCACTGGCGTCCCGCGGCCCGAGCCGGCCGCGGGCTGAGCCACGTGTCCGCGCGGGCCTTGGGACCCGTGTCGGGTCCGGGCCGGCGAGCCCGGTCACCAGGAGCTTGTGCGGGTTGCGGGTGATGGGCGGTGCGGACCGGTGCCCCCTCCCGCCGGGGGCACGGGTGAGGCTTGGCCATAGCTCCGGTCGTGAAGGGGCTGCCCGGCCGCTCCTCCCGCCGGGGCTACGGGCGGAGACTGGGAGTGAGGGGGCTGCCCGGCCGTTCGCGGTCCGGCGGCTGGCGGCAGCCGGTCGTCAGCGGGTGGTGGCAGCCGGCCCTCAGGGGGTGGCGCGGCGCTTGGTCATGACCCTGGCCGCCACCGCCGCAGCTGCCAGGGCGACCGCGGCGGCCCCCAGCGCGTGCTGGGCCGCCGTGCGCGCGTCGTCGGCCGCGTCCAGATAGATGCCGCCGACGACCGCGACCCCGAGAGTGCCGCCGAGCTGCTGCACGGCGTTGAGGAGACCCGCGGCCGAACCGGTCTCCTGCGGGCCGGCACCGCTCAGTGCCGTGCTGAAGAACGGCGGGGTGAACAGACCGGTGCCCAGCCCGGCGACGGCGAGAGCGGCGGGCAGCGCGTGCGGATACGTGCCCGGGTCCGCGCCGCGGTACGCGAGGACGGCGGCGACCAGGCCGACCGCGAGGCCGCCGATGCCGGCGTGCATGACGCGCGTCCCGTATCGCGTGACCAGATGCGAGCCGGCGGCCCACGAACCGGCCGCGAGGCCCACGGACCAGGGCAGCAGGGTGAGTCCCGCGGTGAGCGGGCCGTCGTGGAGGCCGAGTTCCAGGTGCAGCACCACGGTGATCATGACGCCGTTCATGACGGCGAAGAACAGGGTCGAGGTGGCGAGGGCGGCGGGGAACGCCCGGCCGCGCAGCAGAGCGGGCTCGATCAGCGGGGCCCGGCCGCGGCGGCCGGCGCGGCGCTGATGGACGACGAACACGACCAGAACCACGGCTCCCGAGGCGGCTGCGGCCCAGCGGGCGGGTCCGGGGTTCCCGGCGGCCAGGGGGCCCACGACGAGCGCGGTGCCGAGCATAGCGAGGACGGTGCCGGCCGGATCGAGGCGGGGCCGTGTCGGCGCGCGGTCCTCGGTCAGGAACACGGACGCGGCCAGGACCGCGGCGGCCGGCGGAAGATTGACGAGGAAGACCGCGCGCCAGGAGGACCCGAAGACATCGGCATGGGTCAGGACGCCGCCGAGAACCGGGCCGAGGACGGCGGACAGGCCCATGACGGGACCGATCATGCCGAGAGCCCGGGTGAGTTCGCCGCCCTCGTACATCGCGCGGATCAGCCCGAACGTCTGCGGGATGATCGCGGCCGCAGCCGCACCCTGAACTGCGCGGAGCGCGATGAGGGTCGCGGCGCCCGGAGCGAGGGCGCAGGCCAGGGAGGCGGCGGCGAAGACGACGACGCCGACGCGGAAGACCCGCCTGCGGCCCGCGATGTCACCGAGCCGGGCGCCGGTCAGCAGGCCGAGGGCGAACGTGAGGGTGTAGGCGGCGCTGAACCACGGGATCGCCGCCCGCGAACCCCCGAGGTCGGTGTGGATGACCGGTCCGGCGACCTGGACGATCGTGGCGTCGAGAAGGTTCATCGCCTCGGCGGTCAGCACCGCGGCGAGGGCGAGCCCACGGCGGCGGGAGTCCGGCGGGGCTCCGGTGAGGGCCCGGCCGCGGCCGGCGGTGGGCTCGGTGGGCTCGGTGGTACGGGACATGGGTCTCCCCCCAGGGACGGCACAGGTTCGACGGTGGCCGCCGTGCCGCCGGACGGCGGGGCAGCCGCGGGGCACGCGGCCGGAGCCACCGTGCCGCCGGCAGGCGGCCGATGACCACCGTGCCGCCGGGGCTCCCACCACTTCCATTTCCTCAGCCGACTTCGATGATTTCTTCCATGAAGGTCGGCTAATTTGACGAGCGTGCTCGTACTGGATGAGTTGGACCGAGGCCTGATCCACGCCCTGCATGTGGACGCGCGGGCGCCGTTCACCCTCGTCGCCGATGTCCTCGGCTCCTCGACACAGACAGTGGCCCGCCGCTACCGCCGGCTGTACGCGCAGGCGGGGCTGCGCGTCGTCGCCCTGCCCACACCACGAAGCTCCGGCACGCACCAGTGGTTCGTACGGCTGACCGCGGCGACCCGCAGCGCGCACGACATCGCGGTGGCGCTCGCCCGGCGCCCCGACACCTCATGGGTGCGGCTGACCTCCGGGGGAACGGAGATCGTCGCGATCATCCACACCGAGCCCGCCGGTCCGGACGCGCACGCGCTGCTGCTGCGGGACATCCCCCGCACCGCCGGGATCACCGCCGTGTCCGCGCACTACCTGCTGCACACGTATCTGGGCGGTCCGACGGCGTGGCGCGGCCGGATCGACGCCCTGGACGCGGACCAGGAGGCGCGGCTGCGCGCCGGGTCCCCCGCCGCGGACACGCAGGACACCGCGCATCCCGCCGACGCCACCGCCCGCCTTCTCACGGACGCGGACCGCCGACTGCTGTCCGCGCTGCGCGAGGACGCGCGCCTCGGCTACGCGGAACTGGCCGGTGTCACCGGCACCACCGCGTCCACCGTGGCCCGCCGGCTGGCCGAACTGCGGGCGAGCGGGGCGCTGTTCTTCGACATCGACATCGATCCGGTACTGCTGGGCGTGACGGTGTCCGCACTGCTCTGGATGCAGGTGGCCCCCGCACACCTGGACACGGTGGCGACAGCGCTGGCCGGCCATGACGAACTCGCGGTGGTGGCGGCGACGACCGGCCCGACCAACCTTGTCGCCCACGCCCTGTGCCGCGACGCGGAGGCCCTGCACCACTATCTGACGCGGCGGGTGGCCTGGGACGCCGTCACGCGGATCGAGACGGCGCCCGTGCTGCGCACCTACAAGGCGGCCACGACACTCCGCTCCGTACGCCCCTGAACCGGCCCTCCGACGCCGTAGCGTCCCGGTAGGTCAGAGACAGTCGTTCCGCTTGAGCTCGATCACCCACGCGCGGCGTTCGCAGATCTTCCCGTCACGCATGCGGAACACCTCCGCCATCGACATGCGCATCGGCTCTCCGGTGTCCCGCGTCACCGTCCCCGTGAGTTCGGCCATGACCACGTCGTCCTCCTCGACCATGCGTACGACGTCCAGCTGGGGAGGCGCGACGAAGCCGGGGCCCTCGATGGCGGCGTCGTACGCCTCCTTGCCGGTGAGGTGGAAGGCGCCGAAGACCGTCCACTCGATGTCATCGGTGAGGCAGCTGAGGATCTGTGCGTGATCGTTCTTCCGGAAGCCGTCCAGATAGGTCTCGACGGTCTGCTTGTTCCGCGACATGGCTCCTGCTTTCCAGCGCGAGGATGGGGAAGGGACGGCCGTACCGTGCTCCGGAGGCGCTGCTTCGGACCCTGAACCGTCGAGACCCCTCCATAGCGCCGCCGCGCGCGGGAGGCAAGCTGCGGTCACTCGAAGGTGTGGTGCCGTACGGCAGATAGAGTTGCGGTCCTCGAAAGGCGTAGTGTCATATGCCTGTTGCTCAGGGCAGGCGGGCAACTCGCAGGCGGGGGCCAGGGGAGAGGACGGCATCACGAGATGACGAGCACCGACTGGAGCGATCGGGGATTGTGCCGCACGGCCGATCCTGACGACCTGTTCGTCGAGGGCGCGGCACAGAACCGGGCCAAAATGCTGTGCATCGGGTGTCCCGTGCTCACGGAGTGCCTGGCCTACGCGCTGGACCAGCGCATCGAGCACGGCGTCTGGGGAGGCATGACCGAGCGCGAGCGCCGTGCTCTGCTGCGCCGTCGGCCGACGGTCACTTCCTGGCTGCACCTGCTGGAAACGGCCCGAGTGGAACACGAACGCACGCAGGACGTCGCGGTTGTCGCGCACAGGGCGAGCTGATCTTCTCGCACCTTCGCCCACGGCAGGGCGGTTTCCGCGTTCGGCGCCGGGACGTCACTTCGGTTCCATGTGACTCTCGGCCCGGGCGTGACAGTCGGCGACCGGGAGACGGTCGCGGGTGATCCTGGCGATCCCGGCCCTCTCGTAGAGGTGGACGGCGGGAGCCGGTTTGCTGTTTCGCGCCCAGAAACAACCGGGCCGCACCGAGTGCCCGGGCGCGATCGCCCTTCGTCCGCCGGCCTTGCCCGTTGGCCTTGCCCTCTGTCCGGATGCCCTGAATGTCTCCCACGCCGCGATCCTGACCTTTCGGTCGGCGCGCGCAGAATGAGGCCGGAATCGCCTCAATGAGACAGGCCGCCGGAAAAGACCAAACATTCAGAGGCTGTCACACATGCGTTTTTTCCGGCCTCGGGCAGCGGTTCAATCAAGCCAGTTGTGTCATCTGACATTGTGCGTACAGGCGTGAACTGTCACCGTCGGGCGCGGAATGAACAGCCCGATCATGACTTTCGACGACACCTCAACTCCGTTGCCATGCACGGGCGTTGACCTGCGATCGTGTCCACCTGGCCAAAATGCCAATTTCACCGCTATTTACCGGCTAAGGGCCTGAGATATGCGTTTGCGGGGCGGGCGACACCTTCCACGAACGACACATAACGGCAGTGTGCGGTTTCCGCTCGGACGATCTCCGACAGCAATCGCATATCCAGCGTAGGAGGCGTTCCGCAGTCATGAGACCGAGTTCATTTCGTGGTGACAACGACAAAGCGCCCAGCAGGTATCGGGGCACCATGAGAGCGAGATCCGACTGGAGAGCCAGAACCGGCGTGTTCGCGGCCACGACGGCGCTCCTCTCGGCGGGCATCCTGCTCGGCGCGGGTCCCGCGTCGGCGGCGCCCGCGGCGATCAGGCTGACCTCCGCGTCCTGTCCCGGCGTGATCCAGCAGGGCCAGGTGAGCGGCTGTGTCACCGAGTTGCAGAACCTGCTCAACGCCCACGGCGCCGGTCTGGTGGTGGACGGCAACTTCGGAGCGAACACGCGCTACGCGGTGCGCGAGTACCAGTCCTCCACCGCGATCGCCGTGGACGGACTGGTGGGCCCCCAGACCAAGGCCAAGCTGTACGCGACCGGCGGTTCGGCCCCGTCGCCGGTCAATCTCAACTCCTCGTCGTGCCCGGCGAACATCGTCCAGGGCGACAAGGGGGGTTGCGTCACCGAACTCCAGCGGCTGCTGCGTCACTTCGGCTACTCGGTCGACGTGGACGGCGACTTCGGCCCGGCGACGGGCAGCGCGGTCCGTGACTTCCAGTCCACGCACGGCCTTTCGGCCGACGGCCAGGTCGGCACGAACACCAAGCGGGAGCTCTACAACACCGACGAGTCCCCGTCCACCGCCCTGGACCTGCGGTCCACGTCCTGCCCGTCGAACATCGTGGAGGGGCAGAGCGGCGGTTGCGTCGCGACGCTTCAGGCCCTGCTCAACGGCAAGGGCCAACACCTCGACGTCGACGGCCAGTTCGGGCCCCAGACCCTGACGGCCGTGAAGTCGTTCCAGTCCGCGGCGGGCCTTTCCGCCGACGGTCAAGTCGGCCCGAACACCAAGGCCGCCCTGTACTCGAACATCAGCACGGGCGGCGGCAGCGGCGCACCGGCACCGATCAACCTGAACTCCGGCTCGTGCCCGAGCAACATCGTGAAGGGCCAGCGCAGCGGCTGCGTCACCGAACTCCAGAGCCTGCTCAACCACCACGGCGCCGATCTCGCCGTCGACGGCGACTTCGGACCGTTGACCGACAGCGCGGTACGGGACTTCCAGGCCGAGAAGGGCCTGTCGGTCGACGGCCAGGTGGGTCCGAACACCAAGGCCGCTCTGTACGGCGCGGTCACCCCGCCGTCCTCGCCCACGCCCGGCGGCGGATACGGCAAGATCCTCGATGTGGCCGCGGCCGAGGTCGGCACGGTCGAGGGCAGCGCTCGGGCGAACAGCTACGGATCGGCCGTGGGCCTGTCGCTGTCCACCGGCAACTACGCCTGGTGCGCGACCTTCGTGAGCTGGGTGGCAAAGCAGACCGGGGCCAGCTCCTACCGCAACACCTACGTCTCGGGCTGGGTCAAGCAGGCGAGGGCGGGCAACTACCACCTCTCGGTGACCACCGACCCGCAGCCGGGCGACATCGTGGCCTTCGACTGGAACGGGGGCAACGACTACACCGGCGGGCATGAGCACATAGGCATCGTGAGAACGATGAGCGGCGGCTCCGGCTTCACCACCGTCGAGGGCAACACCGGCAACCCCAACGGTGGTTCGGACGGTGTCTACGTCAAGTCCCGCAGCACGAACAGCGGGTACGACGTGCTGTTCATCCGGGTCCGCTGACCCGCCGATCCGGCTGAGCCTCCCGACCGGAACCGGCCGAGCCATGAACCATCCTTTCATTCGCGGGATGGTTCATGGCCGGCCTTGGGCGGCGGTGACGGCTTCGGTCAGGTGCTGCGGGGTGCCGAGCCCGAGCCGACGGCGCATCGCGTGTTCCTCGGCCATCTGCTGCGCGCCGCCCAGGACATGACGGTTGAGGGTGCCCGTTTCGGTGACGCCGGTCCTCCTGTCCGCCGAACCGGCGCGGTGGCCGGCCACCGCCTGACAGGCGGCCGGTCCGGACACGCCGAATCGTTGGGCCGGACCTCTGGGCCGGGCCGATGGGTTGGGCCGGTGGGTCGGGTCCGTGGGCGGGTGTCGTCCGGACCGGACCGGACCGGGCCGAGCCGTTGGGCCGTGTCGGTGAGAGGCGTCGGTGAGAGGTGTCGCCGTTCTTGGCCGGCGGGCTGTGTCACGGTGTGCGGGGAGTGTCGTTGTGCCGAGCGTCACGACTGACCGGAACCATCGCCCGGGGTCGGCCTTCCCGCTACTCTCAGGTCCATACCTGTGGTCGGCGGGAAGGGTGAGGCGCCCGTGGCGTGGCCGCCGTACGTCGTACCGGTCATGAGCGCCAGTCCACTCCGTTCAGAGCACGACAGCGTGACCCGTCCGTGGCGGCGGCACCCGGGCTTCCGCAGACCGGAGGCAACCGGCCCGGACGTGGGCCCGACTCGCTTCCGCACGCCGGAACACGGCGGCCGGCGCCGCTCCTTGGGTGCCGGTGGGCACAGACACTCACGTCCGCGTACCGACACCCCTCACAGAGGTCCGATGCCTACCCTCAGATTTGGCAAGTACCTGACATTAGCGGCAGCGGCGCTTCTGCTGCTGGCGACGGCTCCCGGAGCGGTCGCCGCCACCTCGCAACCCGCGGACGGCGCGCGGGAGGCCTCCGCCGCAGCTCCGGCGGCCGAGGCGTGGCAACCGCCGCTGTCCACCCGCGGCCGGTACATCGTGGACGCCGACGGAAAACGATTCCGGCTGAAGTCGGCCAACTGGGACGGTGCGCAAGGCTCCTGGACGGGCAGCGGCAGCATCGACGACCCGGCCAACCACCACGCGGGCCAGGACTCCTACGGCATCCCACTCGGCCTCGACCGTGCGTCGCTGCCCCAACTTCTCGACGACTTCCACCGGCTGGGCATCAACAGCATCCGGCTGCCCTTCTCCAACGCGATGATCCATTCGACGGCCCCGGTGCCGGATGTCGCCGTCACGGCCAACCCGGGGCTGCGCGGCAGAACGCCCCTTCAGGTCTACGACGCCGTGGTCTCCGCCCTCACCGGGAGCGGGTTCGCCGTCATCCTCAACAACCATACGAACAGCTCGCGTTGGTGCTGCGGTGTCGACGGCAACGAGCGCTGGAACAGTAGTCAGTCCACTCAGCAGTGGGCCGACGACTGGGTCTTCATGGCACGCCGTTACGCCGGTGATCCACGAGTGGTCGGCGCCGACCTCTACAACGAGGTACGCCGTGACGTACTGGACGACCCCAACTGGGGCCTGGGCGACGCCCACGACTGGTACGCGGCCGCCCAACTCGCTGCGGACCGCATTCTCTCCGAGGCCAATCCCAACCTCCTCATCGTCATCGAGGGGATCAACTGGACCGGTCTGCCGGTCGACGGACTGCCGCACGGGCGCCCCACCCTGACCCCCGCGCGCAACCTGTCGCACACCCTCGTCGCCGCTCACAAGCTGGTGTACTCCGCCCATTTCTACGGATACACGGGCCCCAACCACAGCGGAGCGACCGGAATCGGAGAGACACACGACGCCCGCTACCAGGACCTCACCCGCGACCAGCTCTATCAAGTCCTCAACGACCAGGCTTTCTTCGTCTCCTCGGAAGCGAACCAGCACTTCACCGCTCCCGTGTGGATCAGCGAGTTCGGCATCGGTGCCGGCGAGACGGGTGCGGCGGCCCGGACCTGGTTCGGCAACATCACCGACTACTTCGCCGACCACGACGTCGACTTCGCCTACTGGCCGCTCGTCGGCTGGGAGGGTCACGACGACTGGTCCCTGCTGCGCTACGACACCTCGGGCAACCGGTACGGAATCCTCGACCAGTCCGACTGGCGCGGCACCGCGTGGAACCGCCTCATGACGGCCTCGACCCGCACCGGATCCGTCCCCGCCGTCCCCGGCTGGCAGATGCTCGCCACCGATCATGGCGACTATGTGCAGTCGTTGCGGGTGCGCGCGGGCGGCGACTGGAACTCGGGTGCGTCCAAGGCCACTTGTCCCGACGGTGAGCGGCTGATCGGACTCGGTCACAGTGGCGTTCGCGCACTGTGCACCGACGTCTCGACCGGCGACCTCCGCTCCGCGGCCGCCGGCCAGACGGTCGTCACCGACGACCGCTATGTTCCCGCGGGCGGCGACTGGGCCTCCGGATACACCAAGTTGCAGTGTCCCTCGGGGAACTTCCTCATCGGCTACAGCCGTCGTGGTGGCCGGACGTCTGCTGCGCTGTGCGTTCCGGCCGGCACCTCGCTCGCCGGCGCCGGTCGAACCGTCTGGTTCGACCGGTCCGACAACCGGCCCGCCGGAGCGTCCGGAGGCGACTTCGCGAACGGTGACTACAAGGGCCAATGCGCCGACGACGAGTACGCCGCCGGAATCGCCTTCACGACCCGCTTCGGCGCCAGTCAGGGCCCGGCCGCGCTGCTGTGCCGCAAGCTGAACTGACCGCGGTTCGGCCGCCGTCGACGCGGTGCGCGTACCAGGGCTGACGACGCCCGGGCCGCGACGCGCCGTGAACGACGTACAGCTGTGCCACAGCCACCGGGACCCGGCGGACCGAGCCCACAGGCAGGGGCCGGCCGGGTCCCGGCGGTGTTCTCGCGTCGAGAGCGCGCGAGCCCCGGCCGGTCGGCCCGCACCCGCTGACAGATTCTCGCGCGGCGATACGGGCGAGCGTGGTGTGGACCGGCGGGGGGCTCGCGCCCGGGCGGGGCGCCTCAGAACCGCCGGGCCGATTCCTCCGCGTGGGCCATCCGCCGCAGGCTCAGCAGCACCGGTTCGTACAGCACCGTGAGTGCGACGGCCGCCTCGATCTGCTCGGTCGGAGTCGGCTGCTCCTCGACCAGGTCCAGGTCGGTGACCGCCAGTTGCGCGGCCAGCCGCCCGTACGGCAGCAACTGCTCGGTGTCGCAGGGGTAGCCGAGTCGGACCAGCGCGGCGACCGAGTCGATGAGCCGCCGGTGGGCGGGGTTGAGCATGTCCACCTCGGGGTCGCAGGACCAGCCGAGTCGCTTCAGCAGCTCCTCCACCGAGCGCCGGGCGGTCGCCACCGCCGGATCGTCCTCGGCGGGCTTCTCGGCGCAAGGCAGCGCCCGGGTGGCCGCGCCCAGGCGCAGATGGTGGTCGAGCGACTCGTCCTCCGCGGCGGCGATCACCTCGCGTGCGTCGGCCACCGAGACCCCGCCGATCTGGATCAGCGCCCGTACCAGGCGCAGCCGTCGCACGTGGTCCTCGCCGTACTCGGCCTGGGTGGCGGAGATCCGGCGTCCGGGCTGGAGAAGTCCTTCGCGCAGGTAGTACTTGATCGTGGCGGTGGACACACCGCTGCGCTCACTCAGCTCCGCCAGTCGCACGCTCTTGCACCTTCCCTCGGACAGTGGCACTATCCAAGCATGGATCGTGTCACTATCCAACACGGGAACGGGGAATCTCATGGGTAATGCACCGACATCCGGACGCCGGGTCACGGCCGCCGCGGAGGGCGACGTAGTCGTCTTCCTCATCGGCATGAGGATCAACCGCTGGCGGGCCGTCCGGCATTGGCTGCCGACCCTGACGGCGATGCCGCGCATGCTCAAGGAGCTTTCGCAGAACAGTGACAGCGGGTTTCTGGGCTACCAAGGGCTGCTCGGCGGCCCGCGTGTGTTCACCATCGCGCAGTACTGGGAGTCGCGCGAGAAGCTGCTGGCCTACGCCTCGGACCAGGCCGGTGAGCATCGTCCCGCGTGGGCGGCGTTCAACCGCCGGGTGCGGGGCAGCAAGGGCGGCGTGGGGATCTGGCACGAGACCTACATCGTCCCGGCGGGTTCGTACGAATCTATCTATGTCGACATGCCGCCGACCGGCCTCGGCGCGGCCTGGGGAGTCGAGCCCGTGGAGCGACGCGGGGAGCGGGCGGCACAGCGGCTCGAGAGCAAGGCCTCCTAGGGGTTTGACGGTGGGGGGCGGCTCGAATCAGTTCCGCCCCGCGTGGGTCCAGATCCTCAGCGGGCCGATCGGTTCGAAGCCGTGCCGCATGGCGGCGGCCAGGTCGTCACCATGCTCGTACCCGACGACGGGCAGGGCGGGAAACAGCGAGTGGACCGCGTTCAGCACATCCGGCCAGGCCGCGTCCGGCCCACCATCGTGTGCGAAGACGTTGGAGACTCCGACCACTTGGCCGCTGCGGCTCGCCACCGCTCCCGCGGCCACCCGTCCGTCGGCGGAGCGCCCGGCGAGCACGAAGGTGGCCGGATCGTCGAGCAGTCCGGGGCGGAACAGATCCGCGGCGCCGTTCCCTTCGTCCCAGGCCAGCGCCCAATCGCGCAAAGCGTCCGGGTCGCCTGCCACGGCCCAGGCAAGATCCGGGGTCCCGGCGGGCTCTGTCGCCGGACGGTGGATCCACTGCGCGTCGAACAGAACCCGGAAACCGGCGTCCGTCAGGTCGAGGTCGGCGAAGCTGTCCTTGACCGAAGCGCCGGGTGCGGTGGTGTCGATCCGGGCCGACAGCGCGGCCGGGTCGGCGCCGGGCACCAAGGTCACGGAGTCCGGGTAATACAAAGGCGTACGGGCCGGGGCGGCCCACGCCTGCTCCCCGAACTCGCCCTCCACACCGTGTGATCGGCTCATCGCCGCGCACCACTCGGCGTTGTTGCGGGCGGCGGCCAGGACCATGGAGGGCGTCGACGACTTCATGGATCTGGATCATGGCACGTCCCGCCGGGGGACTCCAGGCCTCTGGTTCAGGGCGGACGCCCCAGCCCACGGGGGAGGGGGGTGAGGGCCCGAGACCGGGCAGGGATTCGGGCCCTCACGTGTCGCGCATCCGTCGGGGGCGTTTGCGCGCTGACCACTTCAACGAGCTTTACGCCCGAGGGATACGTTTCTTTCGCCCGCCTCCCGCGGGGAGGCAAGCATCAGCGGGGCTCCTTGTCGCGGACCCCCGCCGCCGGGCCTCGTACCTGAGCGGCGACTCACGGCAGCCGGCCGAGCAACTGGTCGACGAGAGCGGACGGTTGGGACAGCGCGGCCAGGTGGCCGCCGGGGATGGGTTCGGCCTCGATGCCGAGACGGTCGCGGGCCACTCGGCGCTGGAAGTCAAAGGGGAAGAACCGGTCCCCGGTCGCGGCGAGCACCCTTGTGGTGGTGTCGGGCCATCGCTCGATGTCGCAGGGCTGGTTGAAGGCGATGTCGGCCTCCGGCCGTTCATGGCCCGCCCCGGCGGCCGCGATCTCGGCCGGGACATCGTGCAGGAAGTAGGTGTCCAGGTCGAATTCGGGGCCGTATCCGCCGGCTTCGGCGGCGGCGAGGCGAGCCGGCTCCGATCCGGTGCTGACCCACCACTGCCCGGGCGTCTCACCCGGAAGCGGCACCATCGCGTTGACGAGCACCAGCAGTCCGACCGGAACCCGGGTGCACACCATCGGCGCCGTGAAACCGCCCAGCGACTGCGCGACCAGCACCGTATCGGTGCGATCGCCGATCGCCCCGACCACGGCGTCGGTGTACTCGGGCAGCCCCGCGGACTTGTCGGCGCCGGGCAGATCGACGGCGACCGCCTCGTGCCCCCTCGCACGCAGCTCGGACACCACACGATGCCAGTACCAGGCCGCACCCCCGGCCCCGGGAACCAAGACAAACATGCTCGCCCTCGCCTCCTTCCGACTCACCCTGACGAAGCAGACCGCCGGGAGCGACGAAAGTCATCGGTCGCGGTGACGACCTGGCAGCCTTCTTGATCGATGTTCCATCCGGAGGGCAGGGCTTCGTCGCAGAACACGCAGACGAAGTCGTCCTCGCGCACGACATTGACCTGCCCGCACGCTTCGCAGCGCCGGAACACCACCTGGTGGGTGAACCCGCGCGGGCGCTCGAACCCGGCTCGGGCCAGGGCTCCCGCGACGGCCGGCCACGAGTCGACGTCCGGGCAGTAGCCGGTCGACTGGTTGCTGACCTCGTCCACCACCCACTGCCCGCTCTCCTCGCGGAAGCTCACCTCTCCGGCGCTGAGAACCGCTTCTCCGCCCGCGCACACCACGTGCTCGCTGCGGCGCGGCGCCAGTCGCAGTACGCCTTCGGTGTCGACTACGAAGGTGAAGGGCTCGGCGCGTTCGTCGACACCACGGGCGGCCACCCACCGGGTGAAGTCCGCCGCCGAACGAATGCGCGCGCCCTCTCCGCCCGTCCGGACAAGGCCCCTGAGTTCACTGGGCCCGACATAGCGGTAACTCGGTCTCGGCACGTCCATGCGGGCCAAGGTAGACCGGATCACCGGATCACCGGATCACCGGATCCACGGCCTCGGCCGTCCCGTACGGCGCCGGTCGTGCCCTCTTCGGCCGCCGCTGCACGTGCCCCGTCAGCTTGGGGCGGTCACCGTCGCGTCGGTCGCGAGGGCCGGCTGCGGACCGAACAACGCGCTGAGAATGCCGAGTTGGCTGTCGATTGTGTCGAGGGCGGCCGGGACTGACCGGCGGCTGGGAGCAGCCGTTCCGGGTGTCCTGAACTGCTCTGGCGGGGCCGTTTCCGCGGCGGCGGGAGGGGCCGGGCGCCGCCCGATCGCCCGGCGTACGGTGAGCGCCCGAGCCGCGACCTGAGCGCGTCGTCGCGTCACGATGGGGTGGGCTGGCCGTGCAGCGGCTGCACCAGACCCTGGTGGGTGTGCGCCGCCGTCACCCCTGGCTGGTGCGGGCCCGGACCGCGATCCACACGCTCGACAGCACCGCCCTCAGCTACACCCTGGCCGCGCCGGACGGCCGCTCCACCCTCGGGGTCGCCCTCAACTTCGGCCCTTCTCCGGCCACCGCCGGCATTCCGGCCGCCGCGTGGACCCCTGTCGCGGGTGACGCCCCCGTCGACTCCGTGACGGGCGTGGTCTCGCTTCCTCCGACGGGCTGGTTCATTGCCACGACATCGGGCAGCCACAAGTGATCTCCGGCCGAGCTGTCCTGTGCCGACGAGTGGTGACAGCGACGGGGGCGCAGCGGAAGCCGCTTGCGAGAAGCGTGCAGTCACAGTGAACTCGCACTGCCTCACAGGGTGTTCGGGCGGGGGCGCGCGGTGGCACGGGGGCCGGCAGACCTGTCCGTGAGGGGGAGGGACATGGCAGACTGCTCCGCGTCCAGGGGGTCGATGAGGCGTGAGACATGAGCGCGGCGGGGTCTGTTCCGACCGTTCGCCGGTCGGTGTCGGCCGTAGGGCTGCCTCGGCCGCGGCGGGCGGTCGGCCGAACAACCGCTTATCGCCTGTGGCTTGTGTCCGCGCCGTCCCGCTCTGCCCAGAGGTCTCCTGGTCCCGCACCCCCCATACGACGTGCCAGGGAGTCCCTGGTGGACGTCCGCAAGGAGCCGGAACGATGAAGCACGCCGTGAACGCCGCCGAAGAGCTGGGAACCCAGGGGTGGTTCATGCCCCGGAGCGCCGGCGGCGACGGAGGCTGCGTCGAGATCAAGAAGCTCGGCGGCGGCATCGTGGCCGTCAGACAGTCGATGGACCCCGACGGTCCCGCCCTCATCTGCGACTCGTCGGTCGTCGCCGAGTTCGTCGGCGGTGCCAAGGAGGGACGGGCGGACTTTCTCATCGCCTGACACCCGTCCCCCGGGCAGCGGTGCCGGGCCACACCAGGATCAACTCCTACGATCACGCCCGTAGCGGCGGAGGACCGAAGTGACAGACGCAGGAACCGGCGCGGACGGCATCGACACCAGCAAGCCCCAGTCGGCGCGCATGTACGACTACTTCCTGGACGGCAAGGACAACTACCCAGTCGACTGGGAGGCTGCCGAGCAGGTCATCTCCTTCTTCCCCGCGGTCAAGGAAATGGCCCGGACCAACCGGGATTTCATGCATCGTGCCGCCCGTCTGCTGGCACGCCGCGGCATCCGCCAGTTCCTCGACATCGGCACCGGAATCCCGACCGCGCCGAACCTTCACCAGATCGTCCAGGCCATCACCCCCACCGCGCGTGTGGTGTACGCCGACAACGACCCGATCGTCCTCCGGCACGCGGAGGCACTCCTGCACAGCGACCGCCAGGGCCGCACCGCCTACATCCAGGCGGACGTGCAGGAACCGGGGAAGATCCTGGCGGCGGCACGGGAGACCCTCGACTTCGATCAGCCGGTCGCCCTCTCCATGGTGGCCCTCCTGCACCTGGTGGGGGACGAGGACGACCCGTACGGCATTGTGCGGGATCTGCTCAACTCCCTGGCTCCCGGGAGCTACTTGGCGCTCTCGCACGCGACAGGTGACTTCGACCCCGAGGCGTGGGAACGGGTCGTCGAGGTCTACCGCAAGGGAGGAACGACGGCCCAGGTCAGATCGCGCGGCGAATTCACCAGTTTCTTCACGGGACTTGAACTCCTGGAGCCCGGCATCGAGCTCGCCGAGGAGTGGGACCCCGAGGGAGAGCGTGGGCACACGGACGGCCGGCGGATTCCGCTGTATGTGGGCGTCGCCCGGAAGCCCTAGAGGGCATATCGGGCCGATGAGCCAGCGCCGGCGGCATCTGTTTCGCCGACGCCGGACAGCCTCTCCCGAAAGGCTCCGGAATCGGGCATGATGGGGCATCCGTACCGGTCAAGCGACCCAACGCCGTTGTCGGACTGAACCGTTCACCGTTCCCGTACGTCGAGCGAATGTCGCCCCGCCCTGCCCGTCGCGCCCTGCCGGTCCACGCCCGCGCAGACGTGTCGACGGATGGCGCCGCGGCAGCAGCAACTGGGGAGGAAGTCCAGTGGCGCCGGTGCTTGTTGGACGCGAAGGATTGCTGGCCGGAGAGCGGATACCGGTGATCGGCACCCGGGTCACGTTCGGACGCAACCCCGAGAACACGGTCGTCGTCTCCAGTCTGAGCGTCTCGCGCTTCCACGCGGAGATCGTCCTGGACGACACCCAGGGCTATGTGCTGCGTGACTGCGGCAGCAGCAACGGCACGCTGGTCAACGGCGAGGAGATCGACTCCCGGCTCCTCAATGCCGGGGACGACATCACCATCGGTGACCAGGAGTTCCGTTTCGAGGTCGCGGACGCCATGGAGACGATCATGGCTCTCTCCGTGCCGAGGTCACTCACCTGCGGCGACGAGGAGACCGAACGGGGGCCGGTGCTGCGGGTCACCATCGCGGGTGGAGGCCCCGTGGGTCTGTCGCTCGCCCTGCTGCTGGAGCATTTCCTCGGCGCACAGGTGGACATCACCATCCACGAAGGCCGGTGGCGAAAGCAGGGCCGCAAGATCGTCTGGAAGGACGAGAGCCAGGGCAACGTGCGGCGTCAGCAGGTGGTGACCATACAGAGCCGCCAGTACCTGAGCCTGCCCGAGGAGGTGCAGGCCCGGCTCTTCGACCCGGACAGCTACACCGAGATGTGGCCCTCCGGCCCCGACTCCATCGGCGACCACCACCCGCGCAACATGCGCATCGCCTACATCGAGGACCGGCTCCTGGAGGTGGCGAACGAGAAGCGGGGCCGGATTCGACTCGTTCCCGCCCGGTTCAGCGTCGAAGAGCAGCAGGACGCGCTGGCCGGTCAGCACGTACTGGCGATCTGTGACGGCGGACGCTCGCACACGCGCGAGCACTTCGCCGCCAAGTTCGGCAAGGCGGACGAATCCATCTACTCGCTCGACGGCCGCCATCTCCAGGACGTGGTTCTCGGCCTGCGCGTGAAATCAGGCCTCGCCGACCCCATGGCGGTCCTGCTGACCGTCGGGCAGAACCGCTTCCTGCTGAACTCCCTGCGCGGCGAGGGCTTCCTCAACATGCGCCTGACGGACGCGGAGATCGCGGAGGTCGTCGGCATCGATCCGGTCCGCCGCGTCTTCGAGGAGTGCATCGCCTCTCGCCCCTGCCTGATGGGGCGCGACGAGCACGGCGACTACCGCTGCTCCACGCACAGCACCCTGTTCCTGCCGGCCCTGATCAGGGGTTCCGCCCTGTGGAAGCGGGTGGGCGAGGGGCTGCGTCTGTTCGGCGTCGAGCCGGGCGACCTGAGCGCTGTCACCTCCTTCCGCCTCGACATGGTGCAACGTCCGCGATTCACGGCCGAGTTGCTGCCGCCCACGGCCAACTCCACGGGCACGTACGGATTCCTGCTGGGCGACGCCGCCAACGCCATCCACTTCTGGCCGGGCCGGGGACTCAACAGCGGTCTGGCCTCGGCGATCTCGCTCGCACGGTCCCTCAACGGAGCCTGGAACGGCAAGCCCTTCCGGGACGCGGACTTCCTGCGCCATGAAGCCGCCATGTCGATGCTCCAGTATCGCCACAAGAGTCGCGCCTGGAAGGCGATGGTGACCACCGACGACAAGGGTGCCACCTGGGCCATCAAGGACATCATCGCGCACGGCATCGACGGAATCGCCGAGGAGCCGGATCGCGAGGCGGACACCACGACGCTGCTGGAGCGGCTGCGCGGGATCCGCTCGCGACTGGCGAAGCGCATGTCGGGCCTGCCTGACGACGAGGCGATCCTGGAACGGCTGGGGACCCTGGAGAGCAGGACGCTCCGCATGCTGGTGCTCAGCGGCGCCTGGGACACCCTCACCATGGGCGGAGAGGAGGTCGACATCGACATCTTCTACGGCCGGGACTCCGCCGCCGCGGCGGCTGCCGTCGAGGCCCTCGAACCGGCGGCTCAGGTATGAGGAGTGTCCGGACGCAGTTCTGAGGAGTTTGCGGCCCCAGCTTTGAGGAGTGTCCGGCCCTCGCGCGTACAGCCGTCAGGCGTCCGACCGGCCGATCGCCCGCCCGAGGGCCGCGCGGGTAAAGTGGGCATTCGGCAGTGGCCCATGAAGGCAAGACCCATGCGGGAGCGATCGTGCCCAGCGAGCGAGAGCCGGGCGTCCCGGTGGTGAGTCGATCCGCCCAGGCCGCGGCGACGAGACAACAGATCGTCGCGACGGCCCAGAGGTTCTTCGCCGGCCGCGGCTACCAAGCGACCTCGTTGCAGGCCATCGCGGACGAGATGGGCCTCACCAAGGCCGCCGTCTACTACCACTTCCGGACCAAGGCGCAGATCCTCCAGGCCTCGCTCGATCCCGCGGTCGAGGAAATGGCGGTGCTGCTCGACGAGTTGGCCGGCATGCCGTCACGCGAGGAGAGGCTGGACGCGTACGCGGTCGGCTGGGTCGACTTCCTGGTGCGCAACCGCGAACTCGGAACGATGCTCCTGCACGATCCCGAGATCCGGGCCGCCAGTATCTACGCCGAGAACGACCGGCGCAGACGGCGCATTCTTCGGGTGCTGTTCGGGAACTCGCCCACGCCGTCGGAACGCATGGCCTACGTGATGTGCGTATGGATGCTGGAGGGCCTCGGCGAGCTGTCCGACCTCCCGGACGACGACCTGAGGGCGACGCTGCTCCCGACCGCACGCGGGCTCCTGGCAGTGCCGGGGTCCGCGGGGTCCGCAGGGTCCGCGGAATCCGACGAGGCGTGAGCCGACGCTCGTGGCGTTCGGTACTCGACGTTCGGTACTCGTGGTCTTCGGTACTCGTTCCGATGCGGCACCCCAGTTCACTTGCCGTTGGCTAGTGAGCGGCTGTTTACTGGTAAAGTGATTGTCTGAGCGGGTGGTGCAGCCGCATTCTGTGGCACATGGCACATGGCACATGGCGCTTGGCACCTCAGCCGTCCGCACGGCCGACCGGGGGGCGGCCGCCCAGCGGCGGCCAGGCCGTGCTCCCGGGTGGCGGGCGTACTCGCGCCTTGCCGCCCCAGTTCTGCAGAACCCCCGAGGCCCCCTGGAGCCCTGACCGCGATGACGACGACCGCCACGAACCCTGCCGGCACGCCCGAGTCCGCGGAGCCGCACCCGGTGTGGAGCGTGCTCGCCGAGCGCGCGCGTACCGGCAGCCGCCCCGGCGCACGCGCCGACGGACACCGCGTCGCGCTGGCCATCGAGGGCGGCGGGATGCGCGGCATCATCGCCGGAGGGATGGCCCTGGCCCTCCATGAACTCGGACTGACCAACAGTTTCGACGCCGCCTACGGGGCCTCCGCCGGTGCCGCCTCCGCCGCCTGGCTGCTGAGCACGAGCCCGCAGTCGCTGCGCTTCTGGGCCGCTCCCAAGTACGCCAGGACGCTGATCCGGCGCTCGAACCTCCTGCGCGGCAAGCCTCTCGTGGACCTGCACGCCTTCTACGAGGTTCTCTACCGATACGGCGACGCGGACTGCGGGCCGATGGACTTCGCCTCGATCCTCGCCAGCGACATCGAGTACCACCCGCTGGCCACCGACGCCGCGACCGGGGTGTCCACCGACCTACGGCCTTACATAGGCGACGCCGCGGAACTGCGTCTCGCGCTGCGGGCGAGCGCCTCCCTGCCGCTGCTCGCAGGTGAACCGGTCACGTTGCGAGGGCGCCGTTTCTACGACGCGGGCGTCTCCGAGTCCGTGCCCTACCGAACCGCGCTGGCCCAGGGCGCGACCCACGTCATGGTGCTGCGATCGCGGCGCGCGATCGACGTCGCCCGGCCGTCGCGTTCCGCGCCGCTCATCGCGAAGACGGTGCTGCGGCGCGAACCCGATGCCTTGCGTCAGGTGTTCCTCGACCGCGAGACCCGCCTGGCCGAGGACGACGCCTGTCTGGCCGATCACGCGGCCATCGTCTCGATCCGCCCCGCCCAGGATTCCCCGACCGTCGGCCGACTGGCGCGCGAGGGGGACCTCCTCGAAAGCGCGCTGGAAGCCGGACGCGCCGCCGTGCACGACACCTACGGCCGCCTCTACAGCGCGGGCGAGGGCCCGGCGGCCGCCGACGGCTGACCTCCGAGAGCCACAGGCGACGGACCTCCGAGAGCCGCCGACGACGGACTTTCGTCAGCCGTCGCCCAGATCGACGAAGCGCACCGCCCAGGCCCTGAACCGATCGTCGTGCTCCTTGCGCGCTTCCCACAGCGCCTCCGGATCCTCCGCGGGCCCGAGCCCGAACGTCAGGTCCAGCCAGGCGAGA
Source organism: Streptomyces sp. NPDC005281 (assembly GCF_040607495.1). Lineage (NCBI taxonomy): Bacteria > Bacillati > Actinomycetota > Actinomycetes > Kitasatosporales > Streptomycetaceae > Streptomyces > Streptomyces sp. NPDC005281. The sequence continues at coordinate 58,706 of NZ_JBEXGX010000025.1, forward strand.
AACTCGGCGTGTCCTTCGCTGTGTTCCTCGAACCTGCCGGGATCGAGGAACCCCTTTGAGACCGGTTCCCTGTCGATGGCGAGGAGCCGGAACAGTTCCCTGAGGTCCCGGGCGATCACGTAGAGGTCGCCTTCGTCGCCGACGAAGACGACGGGCAAGGTGGCGAGTTCGGCGCGATCGTCGCATCGCCACAGGGCGTAGTCGGAGCCGGTGCCGTTGGCTTTCGCGAAGGGGACGAATCGGCTGAGGAACGCGGGATCCTCCGACCAGGTGTGCAGGCCGGCGTCCCCGCCGTACTCACACAGCTCGAAGCCCTCCGCGTAGAACACGGGACCGAGCCGGTCCTGGAACTCCTTGAGCAGGTTGAGTTCCGGGACGGGCGAGTACGCCTCGCTCATGCGACCTCCTGAGCCGGCCCGGCATCACGGGCTCGTCTGCTCGGGGCCGGAGTTGCACAAGATACCTTTCGATGAAGGGGCGTGATCGTCTGATAGTATTGATCTTGAGCTGGTCGGAGGAAGTCACTCCGGTTCGCGATGCGTTGGTGGTCCAAGGAAAGACGCCCCGCTTCCTGCGGGGAAATGCAGGTGCAAGGCCGGCCCGGCGCTCCAAGGAAACCCTGTCCCGTACTGCACGGGGCAGGGTTTTTTCGTGTCCGCTCATCCACACCGCACAGGGGATACCGAAGCCGCCGTGGGGACCTCGCAGGCGAAGTGTCCTGGAGTGCCGTTCGCTCCTTACGGAGTTCAGGCGTGTGGAGCGGGTCCGCGAAGCGTGGCTCCTTGGTGATACTGAGGACCATGGCCATCTATGACACGCTCGGCGCTACGTACGGCCGTACCCGGCAGCCGGATCCGCGGATAGCCGCGCAGATACACACCGCGCTCGGGGACGCCGCGACGGTGATCAACGTAGGAGCGGGAACCGGTTCCTACGAGCCGGAGCAGACGGTCCTCGCCGTCGAGCCCAGCCAGATCATGATCGCCCAGCGACCGCGCCGGTCCGCGCCGGCCGTGTGCGCGGTCGCCGAACACCTTCCGCTGCGCGACAACGCCGCCGACGCCGTCATGGCACTGCTGACCGTCCACCACTGGACCGACCTCGTGGCAGGCATCGCCGAACTCCGCCGGGTCGCCCGCCGCCGTATCGTCATCCTGACCTGGGACCAGGAGATCTTTCGCGAGAAGTTCTGGCTCGTACGCGAATACCTCCCGCAGGCCACCGTGTTCGACGACAGCCGGGCCGTCCCGATCGACCGGCTCATCACTTTGCTGGGCGGGGCCCGGCAGGAGCCCGTCCACGTCCCGCACGACTGCACGGACGGGTTCGGCGCGGCCTACTGGCGCCGCCCGCACGCCTACCTCGACCCTCAAGTACGGGCCGGGATCTCGATATTCGCCCAAACAGGAGAGGCCACCCTCGCCCCGGGCCTGGCGGCGCTCACCGACGACCTCGCGACGGGCGATTGGCACCGCCGTCAGGCCGACCTGCTGGCCCTCGACGCCATCGACGTCGGCTATCGACTCCTGGTGGCGGACGTCTGACCTTCTCGAGGCGAGGACTTCGGAGCCCCGGCCGTCGGCGGCACCCGGACCCCTGCCCGTCTCAGACGGCGCCGTCGCCGACATGGAAGCCGTCCGGCCAACGAGGGTCGTCCAGCGTGTATTCATGCACGAAGAAGCCCTCCGGGGAACGCCTGAATCCGGGCAGGGATCGCGCCCGCTCCACCCGTTGTTCCGCCAGTCGCCGAGTCGAGTACAGCCCGAGAATCTTGAAGTCGTCCTCGCTGTCGTCCCAGAACAGTGGCTCTCCGTCCTCCATGAAGTCGGCGGCGACGGAGTCGGGGTCGAGCGCGATGTGGTGCCTGTGCACCAGGAGGTAGACCGTCTGGTTCATTGCAAGCCTTCGTGAGCGAAGTGTGATGGGAAGCAGGGCGGTTCAGTCCTCCTGCGTCCCGTCGGGCCACTCGGTGAAGTACCCGTGGTTCCACAGATCCTCGTCGAGCGTCATGGAGGAGATGTCGAAGCAGTCGGGCTCGCCGCTGAACCCCGGCAGGCCCTTCGAGGCCTGCCTTCGCGCCTCCGCCGCCGCCTCGGTGGTCCAGACGCCGAGGATCCGCCACTCCTCTTCGTCCAAGTGCAGGCTTCCGTCGGGGTCCTGGTGGACGATCCGTCCGTCGTCCTCCATGGCGAGGTGGCGGGCATGCCAGAGCACATGGACCTCGCGCGGGGCGGGCTGCTCCGATGTCATGACGGTCGAGGACTCCTCTGTGGTGGCTCGGGTGTTCAAGGGTGCGGCTCCTCGGCCGGCACGGGTGCATGCCGTACGACGATCAACACCCCTTATTCTGCGCCTTGTTGAAACGGGCCTGAACGCAGGACAGACACGGGGGAACACACATGACATATCGGCGCGCGGTGATACCGGCACTGGTCGGAAGTCTGCTGATCACGTTGTTGCTGTGGTGGGCGGGGGAGAGCGCGCAGGCACTTCAACTGCGTGGCTCCACCAGTGTGTTCGACGCTCAGTCTCTGAGCGAGCTACGAGTGTGGCTGGCACCCTGGTCGTACGACCCTCCGGCGGAGCTGCTGGCAGACGGATCCACGGGCGCGGGTCCGGGCGGTGCCTCCCAGTACGCCGGCCTCTACACCACCGCGATGCAGATCAGATTCGTGGCCGTCTTCGCGTTCTTCCTGGCCGGCGCCCTGATCCTGATCCGCAGGATCCCGCCGACGCGGGGCCGCACCCCGGCCACGGTGCTCGGGCTGTGGGCCTGGGCCCCGATGGCCGGCATGCTGGCCGTGACCGTCTCCGCGCCGTGGCTGATCGCCTCCTACGGGCACGGCAGCTTCCGGGTGCTGCCGCAACTGGCGTCCGTGATCACGTCGAGCGGGCCGGTCACCGTGCTCGTGGGGCTGGTGGCAGCCCCGCTCACGGTGCTCGTCGCACGGATCACCGCCAAGGGCGAGGAACCGGCGCCCCGGCAGAGCGTGGCACCGCGCGCCGCCCGCCTGGCCGCGAGCGCGGGAACCGCGGTGATCGCACTGTCGCTGGTCGTCCTGTCGTACCAGTCGGTGGCCGGCTGGATCCAGACCTCCTTCGACGGCCCGGGCCTGCTGTCCGAGCCCGGCGAACTGCTGCGCGCCTGGCTGCTGCTCGGCAGCTGGGCGAGTCCGGCGGGAACGCCCATCGGGGACTGGCTGCTGTACCGGGCCGCCGACGCGCTCGTGCTGGCGGTGGTCTGGTGGGCGCTGCGCCTGCTTCCCGGTCTGCTCACCCGGACCACGGCGTCGGCGATGGCCGTCGGCGGGGTCTGCGCGACCGTACTCGCACTGTCGGCCGGCCGCCTGGTGCACATCCTCTTCGACGACGCGTTCGTCATACGAGGGCCGGTGTCCCTGGTCAGCCAGCTCGACGAGGGTGTCCCGGCCGCCCTCACCTTCGGCGTCGCCGCGGGGCTGGCGGCCCTGTTGACGCTGCGGCTCGCGGGGGTCCGTGATCTCGGCGAGGAACCCGGATCGACGGCCGCTGCCGGTGACTCCGTCGCCGACGGCGCTCGCACCGAGGAGTAGCGGCACGGGCACCGAGCACAGCGGCGCCGGTGATCGTGAGCGTCGCTCACCGGCCGCTCCGCGGCCTTGCCCCGAGCCGTCTCGGGCACGTGCCACACCGTGGTGCGGCGGATCGGGCGGACTCGCTCCGGTGCCGTGCGGGCGTTTGGTCGCCCGTCGGAAGCGCGCCGTGTGAAGATCGTCTCAAGCATCGGGCCCGAGCCGGACAGTGTGGTGCCGAGTCGTGCCGCACCAGGTGCCGGCCGGGGCGTCCGGCGGCGGCCGCTGTCTTTCGGAATCACCGGCGGCGGCCGGGACAAGAGCGGGGAGAGCCATCGGATGAGCGCGCGTTTCGAGGAGATCGACTGGCGGCCGACGCCCATGGGCGAGATCAGCCTGCGCCGTCGTCGGGATCCGATGTCGGGCGACGACGTGTACGAGGTGAAGCTCGGCGACGAGTACCTGATGTCCAGCCTCTTCACCACGGGGGAGATCGAGCTGGCCAGGCTCGGTCTGGCGGAGCTGTCCGAGGGCCCGCTCGACGTCGTCGTGGGCGGACTCGGCCTCGGGTACACGGCCAGGACGGCTCTGGACGATCCGCGCGTGAACTCGCTCATCGTCGTGGACACCCTGGCCGAAGTGATCGACTGGCACCGCCGCGGGCTCGTACCTCTGGGCGCGGGCCTGGCGTCCGACCCCCGGTGCCGCCTGGTGCACGGGGACTTCTTCGCGATGACCACCGGGGACGGCACGCGCGGTCTCGACCCCGATGCCCCCGACCGCCGCTTCCACGCGATCCTCCTGGACGTCGACCACTCGCCGCGCCATGTGCTGCACCCCGCCCATGCCGTGCTCTACACCCGGGCCGGGCTGACAGCTCTGGCCGAACTGCTGCAGCCCGGAGGGGTGTTCGCTCTGTGGTCGAACGACCCGCCGGACAAGGAGTTCGGCGCGGTGCTCGCGGAGGTCTTCACGGACACCGCGGCGCGCGTCGTGGATTTCGACAATCCCCTTCAAGGCGGGACCGCCGCCAACACCGTCTACCTCGCACGAAGGCGCAACGGCTGACGGCACCGTCTGCCTCGCACCAAGGCGCGACGGCTGACGGCACCTGGGACCGGCAGGCCGCCGGACCCGGCCAACCCCTCAGGCAGAGCCGGGCGCGTTGACCACGGGTAGCAGCGCCCGGTCCGGCAGCTCCCTCGGGACGCGTTCCAGGACGCCGCCCGCAAAGACGTCGTACAACGGCAGAGTTTCCAGATGGACGTAGCCGATGTGGCAGTCGCACGCGGTCAGGGGGCAGGGACGCGGGGCGAGCGCGGCACGGTAGGAGCCGTCGTACAGTCGGCCCAGCTCCGTCCGTACGAAGTGGCAGCGGCTCACCTTTCCGTCGCCGTCCACCGAGATGACGGACTCGCCGGTGCGGCAGGGCAGGCCGGCCGACCGGTGCGGGTGGCGGCTGAAGCGGAAGAGCGGGTCGAGCGCGGTCCACTCGGCGGCCTGTTCGTCCGTGTAGGTGTGTCCCTCGGCGGCGTTCACCCACAGGTACACGTGCTCCGGGAGCTCCGCGCGCAGCCTGCGCGCGGGTTCCCGGTGCTCGGGCAGGCCGACTATGCCGACACTGAAGCGGACGCCCAGTTCGCCGAGCCGCCGGGTTTTGGCGACGAACCGTTCGTGCGGTGTCTGACCGGGGTGGTACGTGCACCACAGCGCCACCGTGTCCCGGTCAGCCGCCTCCAGCCAGTCGGTACGGCAGCTGAGGTTCGTCTGGATGGCCACACGCTTGACGTGGGGCAGGTGCGACAGCTCCACGAGGGCACGGCGGTACCAGGAGCGGACCAGTCCCTCGCCCCACGGGGTGAACAGCACCGACAGGCGGTCCTCGCGCTGCTCGCCCACCCACGCGGTGAACCGTTCCAGCGCGGCGCGGTCCGCCCGCAGTTGCGCCGTGGTGTCGCGGCGCTTCGCGAACGGGCAGTACGGACAGTCGTAGTCGCAGGACGCGAGCGGGCCGCGGTACAGGATCGTCAGGTCCACCGGAGCCTCACTTCGTCTCGTAGGCGGCCATGGCGTCCCGGACGGCCGGAGAGAAGAACTCGGGGCCTATCGCGTCCGAGTGCGCCAGTCCTTCCGCGGAGAGACGGAGCCGGTCCTCGTCCCGGTGCGAGACCCATCCCCGTGCCGCGAGTGCGGCGATCTCGGACGGGAAGTCGTCGTACGGATCCGATCCGAAGCGCAACCGGTAGTCCGCGACGGGCAGGCCCTCGGCCTGGAGGAGGGACTGGAGCAGATGCCGGCGCCGTGCCTCGTCCTCGTCGACACGGCGGCCGTGCAGCGCGTGCGAGAAGTCCTCGGTGGCGGTGTAGTCGTCGATGATGCCGCGGATCTCCCGCATCGACACCGCGTAGTCGAAGGAGTAGTGCAGCGTGGAGGTGTACGAACGGGCACCGCAGCCGAGGCCGATCATGCCGTCGGTCTGGCAGGCGTAGTCGTCCGGCCCCTGCGGTGGCGCGTCCGCGCGCCGGAACATGCGCATCGACACCTGCTCGTAGCCGTTGGCCAGCAGGTGGTCGCGGCCCTCGCGGTAGCGCCGCAGCCGCTGTTCGTCCCACTCCAGGTCGGCCGTCCGCGCGTCGGCGTGTCTGCCGAGGCCGGTGAGCGGGCGGATGTAGAGGGGGTAGAGATAGATCTCCTCGGGCCGCCAGGCCAGGGCCGCGTCCAGCGAATGGCGCCAACTGGCCGCGGTCTGACCGTCGATGCCGTAGATCAGGTCGATGTTGAGGACGGGGACGGCCGCCTCACGGATGCGCGCGAGCGCCGCCTCCACCTCGGAGCGCCGCTGCGGCCGTACGGCGGCACGGGACTCCTCCTCGACGAAACTCTGCACTCCGAGACTGAGCCGGGTGGTGCCCCGTTCGACGAGCACGGCCAGCCGTTCGGCCGTGGCCGTGGAGGGCGAGGCTTCGACGGACAGGGGGATCGCGCGGAGATCGGCACCCATCTCCCGCTCGGCGATGTCGCACAGCCGCTCCAGCTCGGCGGCCTCCAGGAACGTCGGTGTGCCGCCCCCGAACGCGGCGTTGGCGAAACGGGGGGTTTCCTCGTCACCGAGTGCCTCGCGCATCGCGGCGGCCTGGCGCCGTACCGCGTCCAGATAGCGTCCCGTCAGGTCACCGGGAGCGCCGATCCGGGTGAACAGGTTGCAGAAACCGCAGCGGACTTCGCAGAACGGGATGTGCAGATACAGCGAGAGCGACCGCCGGGACTCGCCGGCCCACAGGTCCTTCAGCGCGGGGCGCGGAGTGAGAGGCCGGTAGGCGGTCTTGTGCGGATAGGCGTAGGTGTAGCTCTGGTACGGGCGCGGCAGGCTGGTCGGGGCAGCCGCGGGGGCGAGCGTCATACGGTCGGCTCCAAGAAGAAGTGGCTGTAGGGCACGGTCCACACGCTGTCGTGGCCGAGACGGTGGCCGGTGTAGCCGTCGTCTCCGTAGGCCGTGCCGTGATCGGAGCAGATGATGGCGAAGCAGCGGCGCCGCGAGCTCATCGCGCGGAACAGCCGTCCGACATGGGCGTCGATGTACTCGAGGGCCGCGGCGTGAGTAACTCGGCTGTCGCTCGTTTCGCGGGTCGCGCCGGGCAGGTGGAACCAGTTCGGCTGGTGCAGCGCCGAGGCGTTCAGGAACAGGAACAGTCGCTGTTCCGAGGGGAGTTCGGCCACGGTCTTCTCCGCCCGGGCGACCTGCGCCTCGAACGAGATGGGCGACGCCACCCCGAACTCCGGCTCCCAGTGGCTCTCCTGGAAGAGGCCTGGCAGCACGCTGCCCAGCGCGCCCTGCTTGTTGAAGAATCCGACGCCCCCGATGCACACGGTGCGGTAGCCGTGCGAGGCGAGGCCGGACACCAGGTCCGGGGTGTCGAAGACGAACGTACGGTCCGCCGTCGTCTCGCTGCCCGCGAACCGGGCCGCGAACAGCCGCGGGTGCGGTCCCGGCGCTGCCGGGGTGGGCAGGAAGCCCGCGAACATGGCCTGGTGGGAGGCGTAGGTGAAATTCCCCGGCGCGTGCCGCCGCTCCCAGGTTCCGCCGGGCAGATGCGCGGTCAGGTTCGGCAGCCGGCCGGCCGCGGCGAGTTCGACGGCCACGTCGTGGCGCAGGGTGTCGAGAGTGAGCAGGAGCAGGTCGTCCCGGCCCACCACCTCGTTCATGTCCGGCGTCCCTGCCGGGCCGGAGGCGAAAGGTGTCATGGCCGGTGTCCGGTCGGGTTCAGGCTGAGGCATGGTCTGTCCTGGCAGGAGTGTCGAGCGAGGGTGCCGGCCGCGCGGGGAACCGGTCGGTGGAGAGTGAACGGAACGCCGCGATCTGCGCCGCGTACGTGTCCAGGCCTTCCGCGCCGCTGCCGGGAAGGCCGGTCAGGCGGGGGAGCAGGTCGCCGAAGGCGTTGACCTCCCCGACGGCGAACCGGCGCCAGCCGACGGCAGGCAGCAGATCGACGCCCACGCACAGGGTGCCGGGGAAGCAGGCGGCGGCCCGTTCGCTGATGGAGAGGGCCTCGACCCACCGGTCACCGGCCAGCGCGCGCACCGCCGCGAGATCGCCGCGTGCCCCGCCCAGGTGCAGATTGGTCAGGGGAGAGCGGCTCGTACGGACCACGGCGTGGGTCGCGCGCCCGGCCACGACGACGACACGCAGGTCCGCCGACCTGCTGCCGAGCGAGGCCTTCGGCAGCCAGCGCTCGATGTGCAGTCCGTCCGGAGCGAGCGTGTCCACGATCGCGGCGATCTGCGCCTCGTCCGTGTAGCGGCGGATCCGCAGGGAGTTGTGGAGGTCGCCGTCCGCCGTGCGTTCGACCGAGGTGGTGGCCCGGATGCGGCCGGAGGCGGTCGTCTCGACGGCCAGCACACCCGACGCGGACGAGCCGTGCGCGAGCTTCACGAAGACCCGACGGAGCGCGGCCTCCGCCATGAGGTCCCGGACACCGTTCCAGTCCTCCACGGCCCGGCGGGCCCCCGAGGTGGGAGACTGCGGCACCGGCACACCCACCGCGTCGAGACGGGCGTGGCACATCCTTTTGTCGAAGAGCACGGTCAGTTCCGCCGGGTCGTCGAGCCGCCGGCCCCCGCGCAGCGAACCCACGCAGTCGAGGAGACCCGCGTACCAGCGCGCGGAGCCCTCCACCCTCGTCGGCTCGTCGATGCCGCGCAACAGCAGGTCCACCTCGGCGTTCTCGCCGGGGGAGTCCAGTCTGACGACCTCGTCGTCGGCGAAGTCGTGCCCGCCGTCCCGCAGGACGTCCCGCCACTCGACCACGCGGGGTGTCCCGCAGCCCGCCGCCTCGGCCGCCGTCCTGAACAGAGCCACACGACGGTTGTCCCCGTTGGCGACGACCGCCCACTTCACCGGCCGGCCCCGCGGCCGCAACCCGCCCATCCCGCCTCCTCGTTCTCCGTTCCGCCGCTACTCGCCGACCGCGACGAAACGCCAGACCGTTCCGTCCTCCTCCTCGTCGGACTCCGCGTCGTCCTGGTCGGCGCGCACCGTGACACCGGCGGGCTCCAGTGTCTCCAGCAGGCGCTTCCGTACCTCCGCGCCGAGGTAGTTGTGGTGTGCGTCGAGCACCTTGAGATGCGTCAGCGGCTGGCCCGACAGCAGGGCCGTCGCGCCGTCGTCGGTGAGCACGCCCATGGAGATGTCGAGGTGCGTGAGGCGCGCCACGACCGGAGCCGAGGCCAGCGCCGTGCAGATGGCGTCCTGGATCTCGCTGTTGCGCAGACCGAGACGGGTCAGGCCGGGTAGCCGGGTGCCCGCGAAGAACGGCTCCAGGTCGGCGACATCGGCGTCGCCCCCGTACTCCGACGTACCCAGCCACAGGTCGAGCCCCTCCAGGGCGGGCAGATCGCTGCCGGCGACTCCGCGCACGGCCGCGACGGGCATGCCGCCGCTCTCGACGGTCAGCGTGCGCAGCCGCTCGTGCCGGAGGGTGGGGAACACCAGCTGATTGCCGCCCCGGACACCGAACTCCTCCAGGTCGGGGAAGGCCTCCAGCAGAGGCGACACGTCACCCTGGACGATCCAGGAGATCTCGCACTCCTCCATCACGATGTCGGCGAGGAACAGTCCGCGAAGCGCGGGCAGCCGGTCGCGCGCGGCCACCAGCGCGGCGATCACCGCACTCGGGGAGGAGTCGTACACATCGCTCCACGCGCCGACGATCAGGGCCTTCACCCGCTCGGTGTCGACGGCCGCGAGGAAGCGCGCGAAGGCGTCCTCCCACTCCTCCCCGCTCTCGTAGGCGTCCACGGCGACGCGCCAGGCGACGGATTCGGGCGCGGGAAGCGACGTGGCCCGCGGCGACTTGTCGTCGGCGTCGGGGAAGGTGAAGGCCGGCAGGCCGTGGAACTCCTCGAGGTGCCTGTTGATGGTCATGCGCGCCCACTCCTTCGTGCGGTGGATCGACGGTCGTGGTGGAGAGTCCGGAGCGCGCGGACCGCACCCGGTAGACGAGTTCTACCAAGCCCCACTGACATCACGGCGAACAGGGGTCGGCACCTGGGGACGGGCGGCGGGGGAGCGGCCGCCGGGCGACCGGCCCGACCGGCCCGGACCGGCGTACGACACCCGGCCACCGGGGACATGATGCCTGGTCAACAGGGTTACGTGCCCGGTCCGGAGACCGATTGTCAGTGGCCGCGTCTACGGTTTTTCCATGGCACACCTCGTGCCGAGCCGGGAGGGAGACCCATGTTCCGTCAAGGAGACGTGCTGATCGTGCCGTTGGCCGAGAAGGCTGTGCCGGACCACGCCGTCAGCGCCGCGTCCGAGCCCCGTGACGGCCGTGGACGACTCGTGCTGGCCCTCGGTGAAGTCACCGGGCACGCCCACGCCGTGGTCGGCCCGGGGCGCCTGATACGGGACGGCGGGGTGTTCGGCCCGATGCTTCTGCACGTTCCCGACGGGGCGCGGGTCGTGCACGAGGAACACGCGGCGATCTCGCTCCCCAAGGGCTGGTACCGGGTGATCCGCCAGCGGGAGTACGTGCCGGGTTCGGTGCGGATCGTCGCCGACTGACGGATCCGGCGGTGGCGTCGTCTCCGGGCGCGGAGCGGCGCACAGCGGCGGGCACGGGATGTTCGTGGGCAGGACCGGGCGGCAGCGGGGGCGCCGTGCCGCTCGGGTACAGGGGATATCGGAGAGGAACGGTGTGATGGAACAAGGCAGTTGGCGTGCCACCGCGACCCGGACGGGAGCGGGCGACCGGACGGCGGCCGAGGAGGGCGTCAGGCTCGCCTATCGGAAGGCGGGGCTGGACGAGCCCGAGCGCATCGTCTGGGCGCGCTCACCCCATGAGGCCGTCCGCATGCTCATGGGCACGGCGCCCGCCGGCGGCGGCGCCGCGCTGGGGGACACCGGCCCGAGCGTGCGGGACGCCGTCGTCGCTGGCCCCTGGGCGGCGGAACGCGCGCGAGCACACGAACGGCTGGGACCAGAGGGATGGAGCGGGCACTGGCGCGCCACGGGAGCAGCCCTGTGGGAATCGGTCCGCACCTTGGCCGAACGCGTGCGCGCGGGCATCGTCGAGGACCTCGCATCCGACCGGCACGCGGAGGGCCGGGTGCGGTTGCTGCTCCTCGACGCGACCCTGGGCCAGCACGACGCGGCATGGTTGTGCGCCTTCGACCCCGACGAGGCGAGCGTCCTGGCCGGGATAGCCGCAGTGGCGCGCGACGCGGGCTGGTGGTGGCCGTACGAGAAGGTCGCCGTCATCAGTGAGCGCCCGCTGAGCCTGCACCGCGACGAGGTCGGACGTCTGGACCGGGGAGACGGTCCGGCACTGGGCTACGCGGACGGTTTCGAGCTCTACGCGTGGCGCGGGATGCCCGTCCCCCGCACCTTCCTCGACGAGCTCACCGCGCTGACGCCCGAGCGGATACGCGACGAGGAGAACGCCGAACTGCGCCGGGTGATGCTGGAGCACTACGGCTACGACCGGTACCTGGACGAGTCGGGTGCCGTTCCCGTTCACCGCGACGAGACGGGGGTGCTGTGGCGGGTCGAACTGGTCGGGGACGAGGACGTGGTCATGGTCGAGGTCGTCAACTCGACACCCGAGCCCGACGGCACGAACCGTACGTACTGGCTGCGCGTCCCGCCGACGACCCGTACGGCCCGTGAGGGGGTGGCGTGGACGTTCGGCCTCGCCGCCGAGACGTACGAGCCGTCCCGGCAGACGTGAGCGCGACCGGGCGCCGGTCAGGGACGCTGCCCCCAGGCCGTCATCATGCCGGGGCCGAGTTCGGCGAGCCCGGGCGAGGCCAGGTAGGCCACTGCCTCGTCGATCACGGTGGCGTCCACTCGTCCGGTTTCCTCCAGCGCGGGCCGCATCCGGTTCCACGTCTCGGACCAGAAACGGGCCAGTGGGCCGCCCGCGACCAGCGGTGGACAGACCAGCTCGCCAGCGACGTTCTGGAGACCTTCCTCTCTCAGGAAGTGCGGATACGCCGTGATCGCCGACGTGTCGGTGCCGATGGTCGACCGCAGCGCCTGCCACATGGCATCCATGGTCCGCCGGTAGGCCGACGAGGTGTCCAGCGGGTTCGGTACCTCCACGGCATCACCCAGCAGCAGCCGGCCGCCCGGGTTCAGCCATCGTGCGAGACGTGAGACGAGTTGACGGCGTTCGGGCAGATGCATGAGAACGAACCTGGCGTGGATGACGTCGAAGGTGCCCAGGTCCAAGGCCTCGTCCCGGAGATCGGCGGTGATTACTCGTAGCCGCGGATCGACGGTCGCGCCCAGGCCGCCCGTGTCCCGGTCCAGGGCGACCACCTCGGCCGCTGCCGCCTCCTCCAGCAGCCATCGGACCACGGTCCCGGTCCCGGCTCCTACCTCCAGGCAGCGGCCGCCGGGTCCTGGAACCAGCGTGCGCAGACGGTCCGTGGTGAAAGGGTCGTAGATCAGTGCCGCGGCGTCGATGCGTTCGGATTCATGCGGGTGCTCCGGCTCGAACAGGTCTTCTCCATAATGGCCGTCGGAGGCCGGAGAACCGCTCATGTCCGGCTCTCCGGCTTCGGTCCCGCAATGGGTCTCCCGCCTGTCCACACCATGAACGCCCCTGACCTGTCGAGGAGTGATTTACAGCCACAGTGGCAGTTTTCGGGCGCCTCGGCAGATCGGCGGACACAGGATCCGCCCACCTTTGCACCGGCTGTGACCCTTGAAACGCACCTGTAACGCTCATAACATGATCGAACTCACGACGATTGCCCTGATCGTCCGTCCTTCACTAGAAGAACACGCTGTCTAGCGCGAAGGGTGAGCTATTTGACCAACACCTATCAAATCGGCCAAACAGTTGATATCTATAGCATCCCGAGTAATTTCACGAATAAACAACGTAATTGACTTCGATGAGCGGCGTCGGCCACGGGTGATTCTGTGGGCCGTCGCGGGGGTCGTGACCTTCGGGTTCCTCGTCGCGATGGAGATCGTCGCGCGCCATTACGACATGCCGGGACCGATCACCAATCAGGTGGGCGAGGTGATACTCACGCCCACCTCGGGGCCGCTGCTGTACTCCGGACTCGCATTGATGATGGTCGTCCTTCCCTGGCGGCAACGGTTCATCGCGTTGGGAATCGCGGCGGGCATCGACGTCGTGTTCTTCCTGGTGCGCTGGGTTTTCGACATCAGAATGATGTTCGGCAACGGCGCATTGTGGGTGATTCTGGCCTACGCCTTCATCGCGCTCACGAGCCGCACGGGCAAGGAGCGCGTTCTGCTCCTTAAGGGCGTCGGACTGGGCCTGCTCCTGGTGGCCGGCCACAAGACCGGCGACACCTGGCTGATGATCACGTCGGAGACCCGCCCTTCCGTCCTCGACGCGTACGTGGCCACAGCCGATCACGCGCTGGGCAACCCGTCCTGGGTGATGGGCCGGATCGTCGACGCCACCGGCCCGATCGGCTACAACGCTCTCCATCTCGTCTACGGCCAGCTCCCGCTCGCGGCGGCCGTCTTCGCGCTCTACCAGCTGCGCAACGTGGCGGAGGAACGCCGCTTCCCCGGCCATCATCTGGTGCGTACCTTCCTGGCCATCGGTCTGGTCGGGCCCGCCATCTACATGATCTTCCCCGTGGCCGGGCCGGTCTTCGCCTACGGCGCCGAGGGCGGGCAATGGGCGGCGGCCAACCTGTGGCCCCACACCCCGGTGCCGATCGGCTCGCCGCACCCGATGCCGTTCGACGAGATCACCCCTCGCAACTGCATGCCCAGCCTGCACACGGCCTGGGCCACCACGCTCTTCATCCACACCCGCGAGGGGTCGCGGCTTCTGCGCTACGCGGGCACGTTCTGGCTGGTCGGCACGCTCACGGCAACGCTCGGATTCGGCTACCACTACGGTGCGGATCTCGTCGCCGGCGTGGTGTTCGCGCTCACGATCGAGGCGGCCATGCGCTCGTTCCACCGTGGATGGGACCGGTCGGGAATCACGCTGGTCGTCTACGGCTCGGCGGTTTTCACCGTGCTGCTGGTGTCGTACCGCTATCTGCCGGTGGAGATGGCCAGGCACGCCTGGGTGTTCGGCCCCGGCCTTCTGCTGGCGATGGCCTCCGTGATCTATGGATACCTGCGGACCACCAGACAGTGGAGTCCGCAGATCGCCCCCGTGCAACAGCCGGAACCGCAGCTCGTACAGGCGTGACCGCTCTGCGCCCACCACCGTTCGCGCTCCCGCCCGCAAGGCCTCGAACCGGCCGTGGAGGCCCCTCGGGCGGGAGCTGGAACCGGTGGCAGGCCGCGCCCGGGCCGCTGGATTTGCCCTGAAGCGCACTCGAAGGTGTTGGGTGTCAGGAGTGGCGCCGCGGAGACGTGGTGACCGAGCGGACGAAACGTTCCACGAGGAGCACTCCATGACACAGAAGATCTGGTTCATCACCGGCGCCTCCCGCGGCTTCGGGCGGGAGTGGGCGATCGCCGCGCTGGAACGTGGCGACTCGGTCGCCGCGACGGCGCGCGACCTGTCCACGCTGGGCGATCTTCGGGAGACCTACGGAGAGCGGCTGCTGCCACTGCAACTGGACGTCACGGACCGGGACGCCGACTTCGACGCCGTGCGATTGGCGCACGAGCGGTTCGGACGGCTCGACGTCGTGGTCAACAACGCCGGGTACGGACACTTCGGGATGATCGAGGAAATCACCGAGGCCGAGGCTCGCGCCCAGCTGGAGACCAACCTGTTCGGGGCCCTGTGGGTCACCCAGGCGGCACTGCCCATCCTGCGCGAGCAGGGAAGCGGCCACATTCTCCAGGTCTCCTCCATCGGCGGGATCAGCGCCTTCCCGCTGGTCGGCATCTACCACGCGTCGAAATGGGCGCTCGAGGGAATGAGCCAGGCACTCGCTCAGGAAGTGGCGCCGTTCGGCATCAAGGTCACACTGATCGAGCCCGGCGGGTTCGCCACCGACTGGGCCGGTTCCTCGTCGAGTACGTCCGAGCCGCTCCCGGCGTACGCCGAGTTCCACAAGGAAGTCCAGGAAATGCGGCGCAAGCGTGTCGGCACCCCGGGCGACCCGGGCGCCTCGGCCGCGGCGGTGCTGAAGCTCGTGGACGCGGAGGAGCCACCGCTGCGCTGCTTCTTCGGTTCGGCGCCGCTGGGCATCGCGAGGGCGGACTACGAGCAGCGTCTCGCGTCATGGGAGAAGTGGCAGCCGGTGGCGGAGCTGGCCCAGGGCTGATCCCGCCTCCGACTCGGTGTGAGGCAGGGGCCGGGACAGGGGCCGGGGCCGGGGAGTGGCGCCGCCCAGCCCCAGAGCTCACAGCCCAGAGACCGGCGCCTGGGCCTCCGTGGCCCGGCGCGGTCGGTCCCCGAAGCCCGGCGTGCCGGTGTGTCAGGCGCGGTGGCTCTGGTAGTAGCCGCCGACCAGATCGTGGTAGTCGACGTCGCCGACGTGTTTGGCCCTGTCGAACTCGGGGGACCGCCTGATCTGCTCCTGGGTGAGCGCGACGTAGATCTTCCGCTCTGCCCGGTCGACCCGCTTCACGGTGCCGGCGGGCAGCAGGACATGCCTGCCGAAGATCCACACGCCGATGTCGACGATGAGATACGAGGAGTCGAAGTCCTCCGAATGCTTGTCGACCTTGCCGATGGCGCCGTCGCTGGCCTCGACCTTGTACCCGACCAGATCCGTGCCCTCGACGTGCCCGGAGGTTGGGTGGTAGCCCCAGATGCTGTCAGTCATGAACGGCTCCCTCATCGAGAATCCACGCTCGTCCGCAGCGATCTTCCCTCGTCCACGCGGTTTCCGCTCCTCCGCAGCGAACCGGGGAGTCGCGCGGGCGTCATCCGCGGTGGACGAAGGGTGCGCGGGATGACGGATGCGGCCCCCTTGCCCGAGCTCAGGGCGGGGGAGGGGGCGGGGGCGCGTGACGCCTGAACGCGGCGACGTCAGTAGAAGTCGCCCCGGCGCTGGGCGGGGTTCACGGTGTCACGCCGCTGCTGGAGCCCACGGGCGGCCCTGAGGGCGGAAATCTCCCGTAGGTGCGCCTGGCTCTGAAGCAGCATCATCGACCCCAGCGCGTGGTTCCCGGTCATGGGGTTGTCCACACAGGACTGGTACATCACGGCGGCTCGTTCGTTGTCCTGGTAGAGGGTGCGGTAGATCTCCGCCGCGCGGTACTGGGCGTAGGGGTGGTTGCGGGTGGCGGCCGCCAGGAACTGTTCCAAGGCGTGTTCCGCGGGGGTCCGGGTGATCGGAATCAGCCGCTCCAGATACAGGTCGCCCAGGATGAGCATCGCCTCGGGCTCGCCCAGTTCGGCCGATGCGTGATACCAGCGGGCCGCTTCGTCCAGCGACTCGACGATGCCCGCCTGGGGGCAGCCGTGGTGGTAGAGCGAGGCCAGGTAGAAGGCCGCTCGAGGCGATCCGCTGCTGTGCCGCAACCGTGGCACGGCGCTCGCGTAACGCCCCTGCATGTAGTCGATGTGCCCCAGCAGCTCGATCGCGGCGCTGTGGCCGGAGGACGCCGCGGTTTCCAGGAAGTAGACCTCGGCACCCGGGTGCTGCCCGCTGTTCCAGCAGTGCAGGCCGATCCGGTAGTACTCCTCGGCACTGGTCGGCTCGTGTCCGTCCACGGTGAAGTTGGTCCCGTGCCACTGCACCATGTCGCTGCCTTTCGCGTCGTGGCCTCAACAGATGGTACGGCTCATCAACCGGCACAATCGTAGGCCTGGTTGTCCGAAGGCCGGCCCGTTGTACGGCGCGGATCGCCAATGTGGCCCGATTTGGTGGCAGTGGCAGTGGCAGTAGCGATGGCGATGGAGTTGGCGGTGACCGGCGCCGGTCGGCGATACGGAGCTTCAGACAGTGGTGACTTGGCGCGTACGGCTACGACTACGGCGTCGGACCCGAATCCGTTCAGAGCGCTGAATGATCCACGGCTCGATTGACGGGGTCCGACGGTTCCGGCGGCAGATGCGCGGCCACGGCATCGAAGTACCGCCACCCGTCGACCTGGCCGGCGTGCCCGAAACGCTGTCCGTCCGCCAGTGCCGCTTCCATCAAGCCTCGCACGGTGGCAGGCCGGTGGAGGTTGAGGTAGCCGCCTCGCACGCGGCTGACGCCACCGTCGTGAGCCCCCCAACCACCGCCACCCACCACGCGATCGGGACCCGCCTCGAAGACGATACGGATCACGCCAGGAGAACCCACGCGCGCGAGGACGAGGACCTCTTGGCATGAGCATCCGGCCACGTTGCCGGTGTCGGCGGCCGGTACATGCCGATGGCTGACCCACCACCTGAACCGCTCGGATCCGATGACCAAGTGCCGATGCCGACGACGTCCCATGCCATCACGTTAGCAACGCACGCGGAAGCCTCGGTCCGGAGCGCGTTGCGTACCGAGCGGCCAATATCCCTGCCGCCTGGGAGGCTCAGGGTGGGACGATGGACCGGTGAACTACTTCTCCTCCCACATCGTCGGTCCGGACCGGGGCGGGCGGTACCGGCCGGAGCCCGGAAGGGCCGAGTTCGGGCAGTGGCCGAAGGCGGAGGCGGCGCTCGCGGTGGTCAACCGCGATCTGACGGCGACCCTGCCTGGTCAGGAACCGCTGGTG
Organism: Streptomyces sp. NPDC005281; assembly: GCF_040607495.1. Lineage (NCBI taxonomy): Bacteria > Bacillati > Actinomycetota > Actinomycetes > Kitasatosporales > Streptomycetaceae > Streptomyces > Streptomyces sp. NPDC005281. The sequence goes on from NZ_JBEXGX010000025.1 coordinate 76,367, forward strand.
CTGATGCTCGTCCCGTCCTGGAACGCCGCACCACGGGGTTCGTTGGACGGGGAGCAGATCTACGTGGCGCTGCCGGACGGCCGTTGGCACGGCAACGCGGTGAACGCGACCGATCTGGAGGAGGGTGACCCACCGGAGCCGGACGACCCGATGTCGGTCCTGAGCGTGATCGCCGACGCGGCGCAGACGACCGTCACCGAGCTGCTGTGGCAGGTCTGGCCGGTCTGCCGGGAACACAGGATCGGAATGCATCCGCGTCCCGCGGGCACCTCCGGCGACTGGTACCCGGGCGCGACGGACGCGGCCGGCCCGCCGGTGTGGTGGTGCCGGGGCGGCCCGGACGGTGAATGCCACGACGTATGCCCGGTCGGCGAGTTGGCCACCACGTTGCCGGGACGAGAGCGTCGCGCGCTGCGGCGCGCTGCGAGGGCGGTGTCAGCGACAGCGAGCGGCGCCCCACCGGCCCGGACGTCACCCGGCGATCCGCGGGGAAGCGCCCCAATGCAGGTATAGGGGACGCGAAGCCCGCGGATCCCTTCTGGGCCGCCGCGTCTTCAGCCGTTCTCGGGTTCCACCGGGAGCCACAGTTCGGCTTCGGCCTCGGTTCCGGCCGGGGACAGGCGCATGCGCAGGATCTCCGGGCCGGGGCGGCCGCGGTACGGGTTCGACGGGAACCATTCGGTGAAGACGTCCCGCCACAGTTCCTGGACGGCCTGCGGCGCGGGCCCCGAGGTGGTGAAGACCGCCCAGGCGCCGGCCGGGACGGCCAGCGAGGTCGTGCCGTCGGGAACGGCTCCGGAGGTGATCACGCCCTGGTAGTAGTCGAGTTCGGTGCCTTCGGCGCGGCTGGGGTCGAGGTCGTCGCAGACCGCGACGATGCCGTGCGGCTCCTGGTCCGACAACTTCTCCAGGCCCTCCAGGGTCCGCGGATCGATCCCGCGGACGAAGTCGATGATCGCCTGGTTCGGACCCGCGTGCACCAGAGGCACCCGGGCCTTGAGGCCGACGACGGCGAAGTCCGCCTTGTCCACAACGCGGTATCGCATACTGCTACGCCCTTCGACGGTGAGGCGGAAGGCCATCCGGGACTGGGAGCTGAGTGCGGCGCCGGTACGCCGGGCCTCGCTCGGTCCGACGCCGTGCATGGCACGGAACGCCCGCGCGAACGCCTCGCCGGAGCCGTAGCCGTAGCGCACCGCGATCTCCAGCAGCGTCTCCCGCCCCGCGAGCACCTCGGCGCCCGCGAGGGTGAGCCGACGGCGCCGGATGTACTCCGACAGCGGCATGCCCGCGAGCGCGGAGAACATCCGGCGCAGGTGGTACTCCGAAGTGGCCGCGATGCGCGCCAGCTCGTCCACCTCGATGTCCTGGTCGAGACGGCGCTCGATGTGCTCCATGGCCTGGTTCAGCCGCTCCAGCATGCCCGGTCACCTTCCTCTTGACGACCACCACGCTAGGCGGCGCCCACGAGCCCGGACCCGACATCCTGTGCCCGATCGGGTCGGGTCCGCGAGGACTCACTCCGGATCTTGCAGGTGCACGTAAGGCTCCAGCGTCGCCGGGTCGAGCGGGGCGGAGAGCAGGTCCGCGGTGGTGGCCGGAGATTGCCGTGGCAGGGGTTCGAGCTGTTCCGCCTGCCGCAGATCGGGCTCGCCGGGAAAGCCCAGCTGTGTCCACACGTGGTCGGCCAGGTCCGGGAGCAGCGGACGGCCGAGTAGCGCCACGCCGACGAGCCATTCCGCGTCGGGGACCTGGGGACTGCCGATCCAGTCGTCGAAGGCCTTCACGGCTGCTGTGAGGTCAGGGGAGTAGGGGGTGAGCAGCGCGTACTGCTCGGCCGCCGCTTTGAGCGCCGCCTCGGCCCGCCGTACGGGGTGCGACTGTTCCCGCAGTCGGTCGAGGGCGGGGCGCAGCACCGTCGTGCGCCACTCGCGCAGAGTGTTGACGTGGTGGGTGAGCGTGTTCAGGGAGATGTCGGCCGGGCCGTGGTCGAGAGGGGCGTGCAGCAGGGTGTGGCGCAGCTCGTCCGCGGACACGGACGTGCCTTCCAGCAGTTCGGAGAGCCAGATGCCGTGACGCTTGCTGGTGGAGCACTTGTGGCCTTCGAAGTTCAGCATGCCGTTGACGACGGTGGCGTCGAACGGCGCCAGGGTCCCCTGCGAGCCCTGGGCGATCACGTCCGGCACCAGCAGTCCTGGCGTGGAGTTGTCGCTGCCGAACAGGCCGACGGTGGTGACACCGCTGCCGGGTGTGAAGGGGTTGACCGCGGCTCCGGTCGACGCCCGGTGTACCTCGCCGCAGTAGACGCTGTAGAGGAAGTATCCGTTGCTGATGACCTTGCCGGCGGGCAGTGTTCCGCTGCGGACCCCCCAGTCGCCCTGGCCGGTCAGCCGGACACGGCCGCCGTGGTTGTCCAGGGCGCGCAGCAGCGGAGCGAGGAACACCGGCCGCAGACCCGCCGCGCGATGGCGGTCGGCGATGGCGCCGGGATCGTCGGCTGTCGCGAACCAGTTCTGCTCCGTACGCCACTGGACCGGGCTGTCACCGATCCGGGAACGGGCGTGGACCAGCTGCTCGGGTACGAAGTACTCCCCGCAGGAGGTGCAGGTGCTGCCGCCGCACGGGCGCCCGCAGTGCGGGCATTCGCCGGCGATCCATGGGCCGACCAGCGCTCGGCCGGTGTCCTGTGCGAACGGGATTCGCTCGCTCTCCAGGCGGGCGGCGCCTGTCGTCCGCAGCCGGGTCAGGACGTCCTCGTGGAGCTGTCGGTAGGCGTCCCGGTGTGCCTCTCCCGAAGGGTCGATCCAGGCGTCGAGCCGGATGGAGAGGCGGTCGAGGTCGCGTGCGATTCCCGCGTGGTGGTCGCGACACGTTTCCTCGGGGGAACGGCCTTCGCGTTGGGCGGCGGCGACCACCCAGTCCTCGTACACGTCGCTGCCGGTGATGACCGCGACCTCATGGCCCTGGGCGCGCAGCGCGCGGGCGATGACATCGGCACGGAGGTAGGTGCCGCCGCCGTGGCCGATGTGCATCCGGCCGTTGGGCGTCGGCTGCATGGGAACGAGCAGGACCTTCTGGTGTATGTGCATGGCAGCGGGTCACCCCTTGGCGAGAACGTCGATGAGATGGTCGGTGAGTGCGGCCAAGGAGGCGATCCGGGGTCCGGTCCACGAGCGCGGCTCGCCGCACTCCACCAGGACGGCCGTCATGCCCGCCGCGACGGCGCCGGCCAGTTCGCCGTCGGTGCCGTCACCGACGAAGAGACAGGCGCTCGGCGGCACGCCGAGCCGGGTGGCGGCGGTGCGGAACAGTTCCGGGTCGGGTTTCATGACGCCGGCCTCCGCGGAGAGCAGCAGTTCGTCGAAGCGCCCCGCGAAAGCGGATTCGCGCACCATCTCCCGGACGTCGGAGGCGCAGTTGGAGACCAGCGCGGTCCGCAGCCCGAGCCGCCTCGCCTCGGCCACGGCCTCGACCGCGCCGGGCAGGGGGGTGGCGAAGGCCTCGCCGTGCAGCCGCCGCCGCGTCGCCGCCGCGTCCCGCGCCTGAACCGCGGACCAGGTGCCTCCCACCTGGTCGCGCAGCCAGTCCAGATACGTCGCGAACGGACGGGTCTCGCGCACCTCCCGGGTGCGCTTCCACGCGTCGGCCAGGTCCGAGGGGTGCTGTCCGAGCGCCTCGGCGGTGGCCTCGAAGGTGCGCGCCTTGAGTTCTTCGGGCAGCGGGACCAGCGTCTTCCACAGGTCGAACAGGACGGCCCGGGGCTCGCCCGGCCAGGCGCGGATGGTCGGTTCCTCCCAGCGGGAGTTGTCGATCACGACGTCGGCCATGGTCCGCGGCGGGTGCCGCTCCAGGTAGGCGCGCTGGGCGGGCAGGTACTTGGCGGCGTACTTGAGCATGACCTCCGCACCCTGGGTGGGCAGGTCGCGCTGCCTGGCCCGTGCCAGCACCGTGTCCTCGTCGACGTCCAGATGGACGAAGAGGTCGACGTGGCGCCGGGTCTCCGCACGGTAGAGGAAGACGCCCTCCAGGATCACGACGGTGTCGGGACCGATGTCGTAGCGGACCGTCTTCCACTCGTCGGAGGGAAGGTCGAGCGTGGCGACGGAGCGCCGGAGCCCGCCGTCGGTCCGCAGCGGCGCCAGTACTTCGGTGGCCAGTCGGGCGAAGTCGATGCTGCGCTCGTAGTACTGACGGGGCGCCGGTAGCGCGGGGTCGTACCGTTCGGCACGGGGGCGGTGGAAGTCGTCCACATGGACCACGGCGACGGGCGTGCCCTGTGCGTGCAGCCGGGCCCGCAGCCGTTCGGCCATCCGGGACTTGCCCGCGGTGTCGACTCCGGTGACGCCGACCACGTACGGGTGGGGGACGCTCGTACGTCGTCCGGCCACCAGGGCGGCCAGCGCGTCGAGGACGGGCTCGTCGCTCACGCGCCCACCTCCGTGACCGGTGCGGCCAGGCGGTCCAGGCGGCCGGCCAGGCGTCTGTAAAGATCGCTGGCGTAAGCAGTGTTGTCGCGGCGGTCGAGCGGGGTGGGCTCGACCCGAAGGACGGACAGAAGCGGATGCGCTGTCCCGGACACCAGGAGCGCTCCGTCGTCGTCCGCGAGGAGCCGGTCGGGCGAGTCGCCGGGACGAACCAGCACACCGTCGAGGTAGAGGTCCGGAGCCTGCCCGTGGTAACCGAGGGCCTGGACGACGAATGCGGCCTCGTCGAACCGGTCGGACGCGTCGGCGAGGACGGACGCGTCCACGAGGGCCGCGCCGGGCAGCTCGCCGGCCCAAAGGGCGCAGTACAGGGCGCGTGACTGATGGCGCAGTCCCGAGTCACGGTAGACGATGCCGGTCGAGGGACAGATGTCGCGCGCCGGATCGAACGGCCGCTCCCGGCACGGTACTTGATCGCGGCGCGCGAGGTCCGCGCTGTCGTGCATGAGCCGGGCCGGGCCGCGGCGGACGACCTGCACCTCGGGCAGCGGCGCGCCGGGGTGTTCGGCACGCACCTCGGCCCGCAGGTCGAGCAGGATCCGCAGGGCGGACATCGCGCTGTGCGAACTGCCCGCGACGACCACCGGACGTCCGTTCGCCGCAAGCAGCCGTTCCTTGATCTCGGTCCGGTGGGCCGTGGCGATCACGGTGCTGGACAGCAGCACCTTCGCCCTCCAGGGGGCCAGCTCCGGATGGGCGCGCTCGGTCCGGCCGGTGGCCAGTACCGCGTGCCCGGAGGTCTCCGTACTGCCGTCGGCGAGCCGGACGTCCACCCGGTGCCCGGCGCGGTCGGCGTGGACCGCGACAACCGTGCTGTCCAGCCGCACACCCTCCGCCCCGAGGGCGCCCTGGAGGGTGCGTCCGAGCGTGGTGAGGGCGCCGGCCAGCCGGGGCATGGCGACCGGCTGTTCGGCGCGCGCGACGTCCATCACGGCAGGGGAGTGGGCCAGGGCCGCGAAGGGGCCGCTCAGGTCCAGGTGTTTGAGGAAGCGGGAGCCGATCGACGTGGTGGTGATGCCGTAGCGGGCGAAGCCGCCGGGGCCCACGCCGGTGCCGCGCTCGTACACGCGAACGCGGTGCCGCAGCAGGGCCGGGGCCGACGAGAGGAACGTGGTGGTGCGGAAGCCGCCGCCGATGAAGGCGATGTCGCTGTCCACGGCGGGCTGCGGCATGGCGGGCCGTGGGCTGACGGGCTGCGCCGAGCGGAGATCCATCAGATGCCCTCCGCAACCAGCAGTTCGGTGAACCGGTCGCAGATGACGTCGGCCTCTTCGAGGGTCAGGACGAGCGGAGGACGGATCTTGAGGACGTTGCCGTGTCCGTAGCGGGAGGTCCGGATGACCAGCCCGTGGTCCAGGGCGCGTTCGGCCAGCCGGTTGGTGAGCGCGGCGCTCGGACGACCTGCCTCGTCGACCATCTCGACACCGATCATCAGACCCACTCCGCGCACGTCCGCGATCTGCGGGTGAGCGCCGCGCAGGGCTTCCAGCCGGTCCAGGATGTGCGCTCCCGTGGTACGGACGTTGGCCAGGAAGTCGGGATCGTCGATGACGTCCAGGGTCGCCAGCGCCGCCGCGGAGGCCAGCAGATTGGCGCCGTAGGTGAAGGAGTGATCGTTGGTCGGCAGGCCGGCCAGCTCGTCGCTGGTCAGAATGGCGGCGACCTGGGCACCGGAACCACCGAGTCCCTTGGCCAGCGTGATGGCGTCCGGGTCCACATTGAAGTGCTCGGCGGCGAACATGCGCCCCGTGCGGCCGATGCCCGTCTGCACCTCGTCGAAGATCAGTTTCATCCCGTGGGTGTCGCACAGCTCGCGCAGTGCGGCGAAGTACCCGTCCGGCGGCACGATGTTGCCGCCGTTGCCCGAGATGGGTTCCACGAGCACCGCCGCCACACTGCCGCTGCTGGCGTACTCCAGGAAGTCGTTGATGCGGTCGACGCACATCAGCTTGCACGAGCGCGGATCCTGGCCGTAGAAGCAGCGCATGCAGTACGGGTCCGGTACCTGGAGGCCACCGTGGTAGAGCTGGGCCAGCGGCTGCTTGCGAAAGGCGTTGCCGGACAGGCTGGCCATCATCACCGTCTGTCCGACGTGGCTGCGGAAGAGGGTGATCACGTCCCGGCGGCCGGTGGTCCGCTGCGCCATCTTGACGGCGCCCTCGTTCGCGGCCGAGCCGCCGTCCACCTTCAGATGGGCCTTGCTGATGGACTTGGGGGCCAGCTGCACCAGGCGGTGGGCGAGGGCGTTGATCGGGGCGGTCTGGAAGCCCGACGTCACATGGATGAGCTGGTCGGCCTGGTCCTTGATGGCCTGGATCACGGCCGGATGGCGGTAGCCGAGACTGAGGTTGAACGTCGCGGACGCACAGTCGATGTAGCCGCGGCCGTCGGAGTCGTACAGGTGGATGCCCTCACCGGCCACCATCCGGGTGTCGGAGACCGGATAGTAGACGGCGCTGGCGTCGTTGACCTCCTGCTCGGGTACAAGGCCCGGGGCCACGAGGTGAGGGGGCAGCGGCATACGAGGACTCTCCAAGGTCGTTGCGCTCTGCGGCGGGGAAGCGGTCGGCGGTGGTGGTGGGGCTGCGGGCGGGGCTGTGGCGCCACGGCCGTTCGGCAGCCCGTGAGTTCCGCCTAGACGGTGGTCCGGGGCCGGACCTCGGTGTACAGGCCCTGCGCCGACAGGAGGCCGGCAAGGTCCCGGGCCTGCGTCTCGGTGCCGGTCAGCAGACAGGACAGGCCCTCCACCTCGGCCTCCACGTAGGCGGAGATCACCTCCCGCGGTGTGGTCCCGGGCAACGCGTCCGCGATCAGCGACATGCCGTGGTCGACGGAGTGCGGATCCCCGGGCAGCAGACAGGCGTCGAAGGCACCGGCCGTCGATCGCGGGCGCCATGCCGCGCGCCAGCCGTCGTCCTGTGCCGTCCTCCAGAACTCCCGCGCCTCGCGCAGCAGTTCGGACCGGGGCACGGCGGCCAGCCGGCCGGTGATCCCCTCGGTCACGCCCTCGTCGTGGTGCCGTACGAAGGGCTGCCCCGTGGGCAGACTGGCCAGGTACTTCTCCACGTTGGGGGCGATCTCGTGAGGCTCGGTCGGCGTGTGCACGCAGTTGGCGAACGCCGACGTCCCGAACCGCGCGCGCACCTTGCTCCGCACCTGCACGCACCGGTCGACCACGTCCGTTCCGCGCACCACGATGACCTCGCACGGTCCGCTGGTCAGGTACAGCCTCAGCAGTTCCGCGGTGATCGGGTACTTGGGCCCGGCGAACTTGGGCCAGGTGTCCATGACGTCCTCGTCCTCCAGGCAGACCTCGTAGCGCAGTTCGACGCTCAGCCGCGAGGCATCCAGGAGCACATCGACGTACTCACGTGCCTGCGGGGACCGGTAGCCGTCCGGTTTGACGACCAGGACGCTCAGTTCCCCGGGTGCTGCCTGGTGGGACATGGGGTGCCCTTTCTCTTCGAACGGCTTGCCGCTCATACGGCGAACTCGTATCCGTCGTGCCGCCGGGCCCGCTCCGCCGCGAGGCGAAACGCGGTCAGCGCGGCCGCCAGCCACAGCAGGCCGGCCACGGCGGCGAACACCGCCGGGCGTGCGACGGCGGCAGGCCCGGCACCGTCGGCGAGGGCGCGCACCGCGGCCACACCATGGGTGGCCGGGAGCGCTTCCGCCACCAGCCGCACGCCGAACGGCCAGAAGCCGGTGGGCACCTGCACACCGCTGATGGCCATGGTGATGAGGAACGCGGCGTTGTAGACGATGTTGCGGACGGCCGGCGCGGCGAGGACGAAAGCGCCGAGGAACAGACCGAAGCCGTACGTACCGAACGCGGTCAGCACCACCAGCAGCACCAGCACGGGCACCTGGGCCGCGGTGAAGTGCACGCCGAACAGCGGATCCAGCAGCAACAGCGCGACCAGTGAGGTGCCGCAGCCGCTGACCGGCCACTGGAGACTGCGGCCGACGAAGACCCAGCCCATCTCGCTGGGCGCGGCGGCCAGCAGCGCCAGGGTGCCCTGGCCGCGTTCCCAGCTGGTCGACACCACCACGGTCATGGCCTCGATGACACAGGTCGCCACCGAGTTGCCGAGGACGAGGTAGCGGGTCTGTTCGGCCGAGTGCAGGAAGGAGCCGATCAACGCGAAGAAGGTGACCTGGCAGAGCATCCGGCCCAGCCAGCCGAACGTCCAGCTGTACCAGGTGTAGGTCGCGCGGAAGTCGGCCAGGGCGTTGGCCGCGGCAGCGCGGACCACCCGGCCCACGACGACGATGCGGGAAACGGTGATGTCCATACGGCCTCACATCCGGGCCAGGGTGCCGGTGACCCGGACCCTGCGCAGAATTCGGTCGATCAGCAGCGTCCCGGCGGCGTAGCCGGCCAGCCCCAGCAGAACGACGGCCAGGAGACCGCCGGTCGTGTCGTGGGCCGGGCCCGGGCTCACGGCGGCCCTCAGTACCTGCGCGCTCCAGGACAGGAACACGGCCTTGCTCGCCGGCTGGAGCCAGTGCGGGAGATAGCCGACGGGCACCAGGACCCCGCCGAGCAGGAAGAAGGGGAAGCTCAGCGTGTTCTGGAGAATGCGAGCCGAGGGCGCCAGCACGAACAGGGCCGACACACAGCTCGCGGTACCCGCCATCGCGGCGGCCGTGAGCAGCACCCCGACGACGAACAGCACGGGGTGGGCGATCGTCACCAGCACACCGAAGCCGGCCCAGGCGACGAGCCAGGCCTCAGCGAGACTCAGCGTGCTCAGCAGGGTCACCGCCGCGATCCGGGCCGCGATCACCGACGAATAGCGCGCGGGGGTGGCCACCACGGCCTCAAGCGTCCCCCGCTCACGCTCGTGGCCGATCAGCTCACCGCCGGCCATCAGCGCCATCGACCACAGCGACATCAACACCGGTGCCAGCACGGCGAACCCGGCGAGGTCCCGGCGGTCGGCATGCTCGGTGATGGCCAGGAAGAGACAGGTGTACAGCGGCGCGGTCACGAAGACGTGGAGGGTGTCCGGGGTGCGCAGAGTCATCACGGTCTGGAGGCGGAAGACCTGCCAGAACAGGGTCGGGCTCACCTGGTCACCCGCATTCCGCGGTCCTTGACCAGGTGCCGGTAGACCTCGGCCAGTCCGGGGCGGACCGTGGCCAGCGAGGTGACTCCCGCCGCGACCAGCCTCCGCAGGACCTCGCCGGTGGTGTCGGCCGCGGAGATCTCGACCGTGATCCGTCCGTCGGGCGTCCGGTCGAGCGAGGAGACACCGGGCAGGCCGCGCAGGTCCTCGGCCACAGCGACGGGAACGGCGGCCGCCGTCACCTGTTCGTAGGCCGACATCCGGCGGGCCAGCACCTCGGGCCGGTCGGTCGCCAGTACCTGGCCCTGGTCGATCAGCGTGACCTGGTCGCACACGGCTTCGGCTTCCGCCATGTCGTGCGTGGTGACGAGCACCGAGCGGCCCTCCGCGCGCAGCTCCTGCACCAGCGTGCGGAAGTCGTAGGCGGCCAGCGGGTCCATGCCGGCGGTCGGCTCGTCGAGGATGAGGACCCGGGGGTCGCTGACCAGGCCGCGAGCCAGGTGCAGGCGCTGCTTCATACCCCGGGAGAAGCCGTCCACCCGGTCGTCCGCCCGCTCGCTCAGGCCGACACGGTCCAGCAACGCGTCGGTGCGCAGGCGCAGTTCACGCCCATGCAGACCGTAGAGCGCACCCCACAGAGCGAGGTTCTGGCGCGGCGAGATCCGGCCGTACAGGCCACGGTCGCCGCCGAAGACGATGCCGATCAGGGGCTTCACCGCCCGTGGCGTGGCGGCGACGTCGTGACCGCACACCCGCGCCGACCCCGAACTGGGCAGCAGCACGGTCGTGAGGATCTTGCACAGCGTCGTCTTGCCGGCGCCGTTCGGCCCGAGCAGGCCGTGCACCTCGCCGGGGCGGACGGTCAGGTCGATGCCACGCAGTGCCGCGACGAGGGAGTCGGGCCGACGGCGGGATCCGAACTCCCGGGTGAGGGAACGGACTTCGATGGCGTGGGTGTCCGAGATCGTCACGGTCGGGCCTCCTCGTTCGTGACGGTGGCGAGAGCGGCGGCGTGCAGCTCCGGTGGCACCAGTTCGCCGGCCACCAGCAGGAAGTCGCCGACCGGAGTGCGGGCCAGTGTCATGTCGTCCCGGTGCTCGAGCACGCACCGCTCCCCGGTCCGTACGGTCTGGGTCAACGGCATGCCCCAGACCGGCCGACCGGACGCGAGGCGCGCCGTGACCGAGCGGTCCGGCTCCGGTCGCGGCAGGGCTGCGGCGGTCCGGCGGGCACGCTCCGCGGCCGCCGGTGCGGCCAGGGCACGCCGCAGCGGCTCGGCCTGCGGATGAACGACGGCGGCACTCAACAGGTCGAGCAGTTCTACGAGTTCGGGCGCCAGGAGACAGGTGGCGGCCGCGTCGGCGACGGCCGTCGGCTTCAGGGCTCCGCTGTCGAGCAGCATCAGCAGGTCGACGGCGTCCTTGGCGTGGAACGGGCGCTGGAACCGTTCCTCGGCCACCGACAACAGGTCGGCCAGGACGTGGTCTTCGGGCAGCTCGGGCCGTACGGGGACGGTGGCGAAGTCGCCGCAGAACGCGGCCGTGCACAGCTCCACCCGGATCTCCTCCTCCATCAGAGGGTCGGGGGAGGGCCACAGGACGGCGAGCATGACGTGCAGCCGTCCGTCGGCGAAGAACAGCGACAGTTCTTCGGGTTCGCCGCCCAGCGAGCACAGTGTGAGCACGGCACTCCACAGCTGGTCCTCGTCGTGCGCGACGAGGTCCAGGTCGCCCACCGGGCGCCGGACGTCCGGCGGATAGTGGCGGGCGAGGGAGGGGCCCTTGACGGTCACGATGCCCGGGCGGTCCGCGAGCGCCGACCGCAGCTCGGCGTAGCGGGCCGCGCGGGAGCGGGCCCGCTCCAGCAGATCCCGGCTGCCGCTGCCGGGCTCGGTGCCTTCACCGACGGCCAGCGACACGATCAGCTGAGCGAGCGTTCCCGAAGTCTGCTGGGCGCGGCGCACCAGACGGTACGGCCCCTCGTGCTCGGGGACGTCGAGCAGTCGGTGCAGCAGTTCCAGGTCGAGAGATGCGGCGGTCATGGCTGTCGGGCCCCCTTCAAAGTCGCTGCCAGTTCCTGGGCGTCCGTCGTCCAGTAGCGGTGATGTATCCGCCAGCCCCGCGCACACAGGGCGGCGGTGACCCGGTCGCCACCGCCGTCGAGGCCGTGCACGACATGCCCGGTCAACGGGAGCCGCGCCGTGCGGGCGAGGCCGGCCACGGCGGCGATCAGTGCCTCGCGGCCGGCCGGACCGTCGGCGCCGGGTTCGACGAGGACATCGACCAGCTCCATGTGAGCCTCGTCGGTGATCTCGTCCCAGGCTTCGCCGACGACGGTCGCGTGGCCGACCGGGACGCCCCGCTCCCACACCAGCAGCGACTGCCGGGACGGTGTGTCGAGCAGGGCGTCGGCCTCGGCGGCCACGGCGTCGACGCCGGCCGGCCGGTTCTGCTCACGCGCGGCGTGCACGATGGCGCGCCCGAGCCAGTCGGCCAGCAGCGGCCGGTGTTCGTCCAGCGCCGTGGTGACCCGGGGGCCGTCGGCGCCGGCCGGCACCTCGGCGTCCTCGGCGAGTCGCACGTAGGTGAGGTCGCGGTGCCACGGCCGCGGCAGCCGGACATCCGCATCGGCGCGTACGACGAGGGCGGACACCCCCTGATGTTCGGTGAGCAGCGCCCGCCACAGGGACTGCGAGGCGTCGGAGTCCGCCAGCAGCCCCGGGTCGGCGTACTCCACCAGCAGGCGCCGCTCGCCCGACAGGGGATCGGTGGAGACGCCCGCCACACAGGGCAACCCGGCCACGACGCGTACCAGCTCCGCGTCCCGCGCGGACTTCAGATAGCTCTCGGCGGCGTACATCAGACGGCCACCGAGCGGACCGTCATCCGCAGTTCTCGGCGGACGTGCGCGGCGGCCCGCCGCACGTCGTCGATGCCTACTCGCCGCAGTTCGGCGATCTCGCCGTCGAGGGACCAGGGCCGTCCCGTGGCGCAGGTGCGCTCGGCGATGAGTTTGGCGTACTCCAACGGCGTCTCGGACTCCAGGACCAGGCTCATCTCCGCCTGTCGCACCGCCGCGTCGAAGTCGTCGGCGGTGGGACCCTGTTCGGCCACCGCTGCCAGCAGTTCGTGTACGACCGTACGGACTTGGCCGGCCGAGGTGGCTTCGGTGCCGATGAGCAGCCGCCAGGCGCCCGCTTCGCGGTAGCCGCGGTCCCAGGCGTGGAACGAGTAGGACAGACCGTGCTCGCTGCGCAGCGTGCGGTACAGCAGGGAGGAGGGACTGGAGCCCAGGAGGTGGGCGAGGACACCGTAGGCGGCCCGCCCCGGCACATCGGCCCGTGGCGAACGCGCGCCGAAGCAGAACCAGGTGAAGTTCACCGCCTCGGGATCCGGCAGCGGATCGTCGGGGCTCGTGGGCTCGAGCCGGACACGGGGTGCCGGGTCCACCGGCGCTTCCGCCCCCATGACGGCGGCTCCGGCCAGCGTCGAGGGGACTCTGGGACCCACGACGACCAGCGCACCGGGCGCGCGGACGAATCCGTCGCGGTGGACGGTGGTCAGTTCCTCCGCTGTCACCGCGGCCAGGTGATCGGGCGTGCCGCCGACCGGGCGACCGAGCGGGTGTCCGGGAAAGAGGCCGGCGAGGACCGCGTCCTGGACGGCGTCCGAGGGATCGGCCGCCGCGGCGGCCAACTCCTGGAGCACGACGGCACGTTCGCGGTCCAGCGTGTGGCCGTCGAGCACCGGTTCGAAGACGGCGCGCAGCAGTGCGGCGGCCACGTCCTCGGCGTCGTCGGCGTGCGTCTGCGCGTAGTACAGCATCACTTCAAGACCGGTCTGCGCGTTGGCCTGACCGCCGCGGCGCTCCACGTACTCGCTGAACGACCGGGCGGGCCCGTCGCCCCCGAGGGGACTGGACATCACCAGGTGTTCCAGCAGGTGGGCGATGCCTCCGCGGCCCTGCGGATCGTCGCGCGAGCCATGGGCGAGCGCGAGGCAGACGCTGGTGGTCTTCAGCCGCTCGTCGACGACGGCGAGCAGAGGTACGGAGGTGCCCGCCGGCCCCGGAAGGCGGGCGGTGAGGTCGTAGACAGTCAAGGGCCACTCTCGTAGGGCCGTACGCGGCGGGGACCGACGCGATGTGCGGATGAACCGGAGGAAAGGGGGGTGCGGCGGCGGCTGCCGGGAAGACGTGCTTCCCGACAGCCGCGGACCATGCGGTGCCTCAGGCCTTGGCGGCCTTGACCTTCACCTTGTCCAGGCGGGGACGCAGGCCGGTGGCGTGGTTGCGAGTCATGTCGCTCTCCTTCGATCTCTCGGTTGTGGTGCGGAGCCGGATGGCCCGACCACCGAGAACGCTAGGCAGCACGTGTCAACAGCACGTCGACGTCGGCTAGGTGACGGCCTCCGATCAGACGTTGACCGGCTGTCGACGCGACCGTGCCACGATGGCCGCACACAGGCACGAAATGGCCGCACACAGGTACGAAGCGGCTCAGCCGTACGAAAGCGAGATACGCGTCATGATGCGTGGCAAGACCCTCAAGCCGATCCGTCGACGTTGCGTCGCCGTCCTCGGGCTCGTCGCCCTGGCGGCCGTGATATCGGGCGTCGCGGAGCGAGCCGGAGCCGACGGAGGGGCGCAGCCCGCCGCACACGTCGTCGCCTGGAACAGCACCAGCGCGAGCTGCGTCACCTGCACGACCATCGGCTAGCGCGCACCGCCGCCCGTCAGGGGACCGCGTCCTCAGGTCCGGCCGGCGCGCGAGTCCGAGGCGAGATCGACTGTCGCCAGGGCCTCCGCGGCCTGCCGGGCCTCGGGCAGCCCGAGACGCTCCAGCATGCTGTACGCCTCCGCGAGCTGTGTCCGCGCCCGGTCCCGTTCTCCGCGCTCCGCCAGGACACGGCCGAGTATCAGCCGTGCCGTGGCCAGATCACGGTCCCCGCCGCTCTCCTCCAGAAGCGCAAGCGCCTCCTGTGCGTGCAGGGCGGCGCCGTCCAAGTCGCCCATGTGGCTGAGTGTTTCCGCGAGCCGGTAGCCGGCCTGTGCGGCCCGGTCCCGGATACCGGCCGCCCGGCACAGGCGCAGGCACTCCCGAAGCCGCTCGGCCGCCTCGTCCCAGAGCCGCATGCCGTGCAGAGCCAGCCCCAGCACATAGAGCGCGTACGCCGTCATCCCGGCGTCGTCGCCGACGGACCGCAGATCCGCAAGCACCGTCTCGCACGGGACGACCGCGGCGGCGGGCTGCCCGTGGCGGATGAGCGTGAGCGCCACGTTGAGCATGGTGGCCACCTTGCCGGACCGGTGCCCGAGCTTCTCGGCCAGGACCAGAGCGGCGTCGAAATGGGCGAGCGCGTCCTCGTACCGGCCGAAGAGCTGCGCCGCCACCCCGAGATCGTTGAGCGCCTGCCGCAGGATGACCTCGTCACCGGTGGCACGGCACAGGGTCACCGCCTCGGTGGCGAGCCGTTCGGCGCCGGCCGGATCACCGGCACGCAGGGCGAGAGCGCCACCGAGCCACCGTGCCCTGCCCAGCGCCCGCCGGTCCGCGTGGGTCTCGGCGGCGGCGGCCAGCACGTCGGCCGCCGCCGTCAGGCTGGGCAGCGGCACCTCCTGGCCGAAGGCGGTGAGGGCGATCAGCAGATCCATCGCCACCGGCAACGCGGTGGGATCGTCCACGGCCTGGCGCAGGACCGCCAGAATGCCGTCGACCTCCTCGGCGATCCAGGCGCGGGCCGCGGGCACGTCGGCGAAGTCCGGGCCCCTGAACCGGATCGGCCCCAGGCAGTCGGTCACCGGGTCGCCCGGCACGACACGGCGAAACGCCTGGCAGGCGCTCGCCAACAGGAAGTCGAGCAGCCGCTGGACCGTCATGCGGGCCGGCTCCTCGCCGGGCGGCACGGGGAGGTTGCGGGCGAACGCCCGCAGCAGGTCGTGGTAGCGGTAGCGGCCCGGCGCGGGGGATTCCATCATCGAGGCGTCGACCAAGGACTCCATCACGTCTTCGGCGCCGGCCTGGTCGAGGCCGAGGACCGCAGCCACCGCCGCCAGTCCGATGTCGGGCTCGGCGGCCGGAGCGAGCAGCCGGAAAGCGTGGGCCTGATGAGCGGTCAGCTGCCGGTACCCCAGCTCGAAGGCCGCGTCGACGGCGATGTCCCCGAACCGCAGATGGGTGATGCGACCGCGTTCATCGGCGAGCTTGCGCACGAGAGAAGCGATCGTCCATCCCGGGCGCGCGGCCAGTCGCGCCGCCACGATCCGCGTGGCCAGCGGCAGTTGACCGCAGACGGCGACCAGAGAACGCGCGGCCTCGGGTTCGGCGGCGAGACGAGCGGGCCCGACCACCTCCTCCAGCAGGGCCAGCGCCTCTTCCGGGGTGAAGACGTCCAGAGGAATGTGCGCGGTGGCGTCCAGACCTGCCATACGCGGCTGGCTGGTGGCGATCACCGCGCAGCCGGCGCTGCCGGGCATGAGATGGCGAAGCTGCACCGCGTCCCGCGCGTCGTCCAGGACGACCAGAACCCGGCGACGGTCGAGCAAGGACCTGAACAGCGCCCCGCGGGCCTCCAGTTCCTCGGGCAGCTTGTCGGCCGGCACGCCCAGCGCGGTGAGGAAACCCCCGAGGACACCGAGTGGGTCGGCCGCCGCGACGCTGCTGCCGCCCAGATCGGCGTAGAGCTGGCCGTCCGGAAAGTGGTGGCGCGTGCGGTGGGCCACGTACAGCGCGAACGTGGACTTGCCGACGCCACTCATGCCGGTCACGGCGACCGTGGTCAACGCGTGGTGTTCAGCTGCGGTGAGCAGGTCGTGCAGGCGTTGTGCGAGCGCCTCGCGGCCGATGAAGACGGGTGTGTCGGCGGGGAGTTGAGCGGGCGCGGGCAGAAAGGCGGGACGTGAGCGGTCCGCGACCGGCCCGCCCCGCGGCGCCTGTGCCTGATCCGGGACTCGGTCTGCTCCCAGGTCGAGTCCCGCGTGCGAAGTGTGTTCGTCGGCCGAGGCGGGACCGTTCTTCGCGAGAAAACGCGGCTCACCGCCCGGGAGGTCCACGAGGTCAGGGGCCCGGACGGTACGTTCCCGAGGCGACCCGGTCTCCGAGGGCGCATCGGACACGGCGTCGCCGTTGAGGATGCGTGTGTATTCCTCGGACAGTTCCCGCCCGGGATCGACGCCGAGTTCCTCCTTGAGGCGACGGCGCACACGGTCGTGGACCGCGAGCGCTTCCGACTGCCGTCCCGTCGCGTACAGGCCGCGCATCAGCAACGCGTGCGGGTGCTCGCGCAAAGGGTGTTCGGCGGTGAGCTCGGACAGTCCTGGCAACGCCGAATGGAATCGGCCCAGTTGGACGGCCAGGTCGAGACTTTCCACCCGCAGGGAGACCTTGAGCTCCTCCAGGCTGTCGCGCCTGCGTGCCGCGAAGGGGCCGGGGACGCCCGCCAGCGACTCGCCCTGCCACAGTGCCAGAGCCCGGCCGGCCGTTTCCTCGGCGTCCGCTAAACGACCCTGGGCCCTGAGCTGGGCGGTCCGCTGCGCCAGCGACTCGGCGTGCCACGCGTCCACCGAACTGCCGGTCATGGCGAGGCGGTACCCGTCCGCGGCCGACAGCAGGTTGCCCGGTGCCGAAGGGTCCGGCTCCAGAAGCCGGCGCAGCCGCCAGACGTAGGTACGGATCGTCGTCGCCGCGGACTTGGGCAGCGTGCTCTCCCAGAGGGCATCGATGAGATCGTCGAAGGACACCGCGTGCCCGACGCGCAGCAGCAGGGCCGAGAGCACGGCCGCCTGTTGCGGAGGGCCGACCGGGAGTTCGGCCTCGCCACGGAAGGCCCGCACCGGCCCCAGCACCCGAAAGGTCAGATCATCGGCTGCCTGTGCGCTCATGCTCTATCTCCTCGGCCCGGGGTGGATGGCCACAACTCGTTCAACTGCGACCGCATGCGTACGGGTTGGCCGCCGGCATGCCGCTATCACTCACTTCACTCAAGATGATCACTTTTTCCTCCAGGTTGCTTCGTGCGCAAAGGAGCGCGCCGTGTGATTCGGGCAACCTGAAAAGGAGCGCGCGGGGAGAGTGCTGGGACTTGCCCTTGCGATCGGCTACGTGCTGAGGCGGTTCTTCCGCTTGGCAAGGTCCGAGAAGTCGATGCGCCCGGCCGCCCGGCCGGCCCGGGTAGAGCCTCACCCCGGGCCGCGGTGAGGCCTTACCGGTACAGCCGTACGCCGGTCGCGGTGAGGTCCTACCGGTACGCCTCACTCCGGGCGCGGAGAGGCCCTACTGATACAGCCGCTCGCTGGGCGCGGTGAGGTGCTACCGGTAGGACCTCACCCCGCTCGCGGTGAGGTCCTACCGGTACGCCTCACCCCGAGCGCCGTGAGGGTCCTACCGGTACAGCCGCACGCCGCCGTTCGACCCGATGGCGTTGAGCTCCAGCACTCCGCCGTCCGAGGTGACGTACACCGTGCCGGAGGTGAAGTTCCACTTGCCGGTCCCCGTCGGCAGGCCCGCGACCGGGGTGGAGCGACCGGTGCGCGGGTCGATCGAGATGAGCTGCGGGGAGCCGGACGTGGTGACGGCGTACACCTTGTCGTCCGCGCCGGACGCCGGGACGGCGAGGGCGGCGGAGTGGTGGGTCCAGAGTTTGGCGCCGGTGGTGGTGTCGAAGCCGTCGATCACCGTGCTGCCGGCGGTCGAGGCCGGGGTGACCAGGACCTTCCCGTAGAGACGGGCGGAGTGATCGGCGCCGGTGCTGTTGCCGCTCGTGAGCTCGTCGTCGCCCACGGCCAGTTTGCGGCCGGTCCCGGTGGTGCCGAAGACCCGCACGGCGTCCTGGCGTGCCGTGTGGACGGCGGCGATCAGCGGCGAGCCGGACAGGAAGTGCGTCACATCCGAATGGGCGCTCTCGGGCTTCCGCCAGATCACCTTCCCGGTCCTGCCGTCGTACGCGGTGAGGGTGAACCTGGTCTTCTGGTCGAGACAGAAGTCGTCCACCAGCACGGCACCGTCGGTGCCCCAGTTGTAGGCGTTGCAGTAGTGACCGCGAGCCTTGTACCCCCATACGCGGGTGCCCGTGCGGACGTCCACACCGCCGAGGAAGTTCTGGCTGACGACGGTGGCGACGTTGCCCTTGAGATACGTCGAGGCGATCGCCGCGGCGGGGTGCTTGGCGTTGGTCAGCGGCATGGACCAGAGGATCTTGCCGGTGGACGCCTTGACACCGGCCAGCCAGGTGCAGGTGCTGCCGCCCTTGCCGAAGGCGACCGTGCCGATGCCCCGGGCGTTGAGCGTCGGCGACATCGCGCAGGGGACGGTTCCGCGCTTGGAGGCGCCGGCGACGGACGCGGCGCTCCACACCTGCTTGCCGTCGGTGACGTCGTAGGCCCGCAGGCCGCCTCGGCTGCCGGCCCGCACGAGCAGCTTGTCGGTGAGCCAGCTGCCGATCAGCGTGTCGCCGGCGGAGGGCGCCGGTAGCTGCCACTCCTGGGTGAGGTTCCTCGAGGCGACGGCTGAGGCGTCCTGCTGCTTGAGCATGACGACGGCGGCCCCGCCGACGCCGGCGAGGACGGCAAGGGTGAGCACGATCCGGCCCACCCGCCCGGTCTTCCCGGTCCTTTCGGCGCCCCCGCGCGCAGGGGGCTGCGGCTGCGCGGCGGCGGACTCGGGGCGGCGGAGGACCGTCTGGTCGAGGACGGCGGTCGCGGGTGACGGGTATCCGGACCCCGGGTCCGCCGGTTCACCGCCGCGCAGCGTGTGCGGGGGCATACCGCGTCCCGGCCCGCGCATGGCGTCGTGGGTGCCGGCGCCGGGCTCGGGGACCCGCAGCGGGACGGTGTACTCCCACCGAGTCCCGGAGGATTCGCCGTACTGCTCGGCCGACGGCCGGCCGTCCCACGGTGCGGCGGGCCGCGTCTGCTGCTGTTCCCCGTACGGCTGCGGGTTGCCGGCCGCCGTGCGGGGCCGGAACGCCCAGCCGGGCTCCTCCTGCGGGACCCCCTGGCCCGGCGACGATTCCGTCGTCATCTCCCTGATCTCCCCCTGCTCGGGCATCCGCGGTTGCACGTGCCACCGGCACCGATGCGTGATGGTAAAGGTCGTTCCTGAGGGCTTGCGCCCGGCTTCCCCTGCGCGCCCTGGATCAGCCGTTCTTGAACGAATGGCCGAAGCCGCTGCGGGCCGACTCCACCTGGAACGCGGCGAGCGCCTCCCTCGAGGTGCTGATCCGCCAGTCCATCAGCTGTTTGCCGCCCGGCCAGTCCTTGCGCTGGTCGTACCAGACGAGCCCGATGACGCCCGCTTTCGCGGCACCTCGGAACAGGTCACGGATGTGTGCCTGCTTCTGCTCGCCCTGCGCCACCCCGGTCTCCGCGATCAGCACCGGCTTGTCGGCGAAGGCCGCGATCTCGCGCAGGGTGGGGGTGAACAGGCTGGAGAAGGCGACCCCGTCGATCGGCCCGTAGTAGCCGATGAGGCCGACCCAGTCGACGTAGGCGCTGCCCGGATAGTACGGACGCAGTTCGGCGGTCGTGCCCGAATCGACCACGTGCGGAGTCCACACCCAGATCACGTTGGTGACGCCCCGCGCGGTGAAGACATCGTGCACACGCTTCCACGACGCGACGAAGTCGGCGGGCTTGGTGTGCTCGGGACCCCAGGAGTTCCACGGACCGTTCATCTCGCCGGCGAAGGAGAGGGCCAGCGGGCCGTCGTAGGTGGCGATCTGATCCGCCAGGCGACGGATGTAGGCGTCTTCCCGGCCCTCGGCGATGTCGGCGAGCGAGGTGTCGGAGGGCACCAGCGCCATCATGGGCAACTGGCCGTGCCGCCAGAGGAAGGCGTTGCCCTCCGCGTCGAAGTCGTCGCCCCAGGAACCGTAGTACTCGCGGATGTCGGGAGCCCGCCCGGCCTCTTTGGCGAAGGTGGTCGCGATGTCGTACTGCCAGGGCGTCTTGTCGTCGACGACGCCCAGCGCGCGGCCGGACGGTTCGAGCATCGAAGAGACATCGAAATGCGCGGCCGGAGTGGTGGCCGTACCCGCTTTGGCGTCGCCCCCGTTTCCCGTGCCACAGGCATTCACCAGGAAGGTGACAGCGATCGTGAGGATCGCGGCGACCGTCAGGCCGCTGCGGCGGCGGGCTATGGCCATGTGGGAAGGTCCGTTCAAGCAGAAAACAGGCGACGTCGCAGTGGACTCTACGAGACCCACGTGACATTTACAGAATCTGCATATTAATCTAGCGGCATGATCGGGGGCGGGTCGGACAATGTCCTTTTCTTCCCTTATTAATCAATTTTCTGCATTACTTACTGCTTTCGGCGGCGTCGAATCGGCAGAAGCGCGCTGAAGGAAGGCTCGGGGCCGTCGATGACCAGTACCTCCACGGAGGTCGAGCCAACTCCCGTCTTTGTGGACCAGACCGGTCTGCGCGGACGCCGTCTGCGCGGTCTCGGCTGGATGGTGGGCATCACCTGCACCGGCTGCGTGGTGGCGATGGTCTCCGGACTGGTCGGAACCCAGTCGCAGGCGCCCGCGCTCACCGTCCCCGGCACCGCGAACACCACGCCGCCCAGCCAGTACCTGAACGCGCCGCTGCCCGCGGCTCCGGGCGTCGCCATCCCGCAGGACGGCACCACCGCCACGACGCCCGCGTCCGACGCCACCGCGTCGGCCACCGCGTCCGCCACCGCGACGGCGGCGGCCGGTACGGGAACGCCGAACTCCACGTCCGGTACCACCGCGTCGGTCACCCCGACGACGGCGGCCGGTACGGGAACGTCGGGCTCCGCGTCCGACACCACCGCGTCGGTCACCGCCACGACGACGGCCGGTACAGCGGCGTCAAGCTCCGCCACCGCCACTGCCCCTGCCCTCGCGCAGTAGTCCAGACGCGACCGACCAGGAAGTCCATGTCCCGCTCCCGCAATCAACGCCGTCGGCAGTCCATCGCGCGTCCGCGCCGACTCGCCGCACCTCCCCTGCGCTTCTTTCTGCCGGTGACCGTACTGGCGACCCTGCTGGCTCTGATGGTGCTTCGGGGCATGGCCAACAACGAGGTCTTCCACGACGAGCGCATCGCCGTCTCGGTGGACAAGGGCACCGTCCCGACCAGCGTGCTGGAGGGCGGCCCGGTCGTCGACGCCCGCGGTGACAAGAACGGCAAGCCGGTCAACTACACGATCCCGGACAAGACGGTCGTCCTCTCCTTCGACGACGGACCGTCCCCCCAGTGGACGCCGAAGATCCTCGAGGTGCTGAAGGAGAAGAACGTCCGCGCCGACTTCTTCGTCACCGGCTCGATGGTCGCCCGCAACCCGGCGCTGATCCGTCAGATCGTGGCAAGCGGCCATGAGATCGGTCTGCACACCTTCACCCACCCCGACCTCGCGCTGCACTCCGGCACCCGGCTGACCTGGGAACTGGGCGAGACCCAGCTCGCGCTGGCCGGTGTCGCCGGCATCCACTCCAGCCTGTTCCGGCCGCCCTACTCCTCCACCGTGGACGCGCTGGACGACTGGTCGTGGCCCGTGACCAAACAGGCCGGGTCGGAGGGGTATCTGACCGCCTTCATCAACAAGGACACCGACGACTGGAAGCGCCCCGGCGTCGACGCCATCGTCAAGGCAGCCATGCCCGACCTCCCCGGCCAGGGCGAGATGATCCTGCTGCACGACGCGGGCGGAAACCGGGCGCAGACGCTGGCCGCGCTCCCGGTCATCATCGACAAGCTCAAGGCTCAGGGCTACGACTTCAAGACGACCGGCGAGGCCCTCGGCACCGGCTCCGCCAACACCAAGGTCGGCACCTACAGCCTGTGGGTCGGCAAGGCGTTCCTGTGGTGCACCACCTTCTCGGTGTGGCTGCTGCCGTGGCTGGTCGGCCTCCTCGCGGTCGTCGGTGTGCTGGTCATGGCGCGGTTCGTGCTGATGCTCGTGCTCTCGGCCGTCCATGTGCGGCGCACCCGCAAGCGGGGCTTCTCCTGGGGCGTCCCGATCACCGAACCGGTCACCGTGGTGGTGCCCGCGTACAACGAGCAGGAGTGCATCACCAACACCCTGCTCTCCCTGGCCACGAGCGACCATCCCATCGAGGTGATCGTGGTCGACGACGGGTCGACCGACGACACGTCCGCCATCGTGGAAGAACTCGACCTGCCGAACGTCCGGCTGATCCGGCAGCCGAACAGCGGCAAGCCCACCGCCCTCAACACCGGTGTGGCCGCCGCCTCGTACGACCTGATCGTCATGATGGACGGCGACACCGTCTTCGAACCGTCCACCGTCCGCGAGCTGGTCCAGCCCTTCGCCGACCCGCGCGTCGGCGCGGTGGCCGGCAACGCCAAGGTCGGCAACCGCGACACGCTGATCGGCGCCTGGCAGCACATCGAGTACGTGATGGGCTTCAACCTCGACCGCCGGATGTACGACGTGCTCAACTGCATGCCGACCATCCCCGGAGCCATTGGCGCCTTCCGCCGTACGGCGCTCGATGAGGCGGGCGGAATGAGCGACGACACGCTCGCCGAGGACACCGACGTGACCATGGCCCTGCACCGGGCCGGCTGGAAGGTCGTCTACGCCGAGGACGCCCGCGCCTGGACCGAGGCGCCCGCGACCATGAAGCAACTGTGGTCACAGCGGTACCGCTGGAGCTACGGCACCATGCAGGCGATGTGGAAGCACCGGCACTCGGTGCTGGAGCGTGGCCCGGCCGGCCACTTCGGCCGGGTGGGTCTGCCGTTCGTCGCCCTGTTCATGGTGGTCACCCCGATGCTCGCGCCCGCCATCGACATCGGCATGGTCTACGGAGTGGTCTTCGTCGACGCGTACAAGACCCTGGCCGCCTGGTTCACGGTGATGGCCCTTCAGGCCGTCTGCGCCTGGTGGTCGTTCCGCCTGGACAAGGAGAAGGCGTGGCATCTGATCACGCTGCCCGCCCAGCAGGTGGTCTACCGGGTGCTCATGTACATGGTGCTGCTTCAGTCCGCCATCACCGCCCTGACCGGGGGACGGCTGCGCTGGCAGAAGCTGCGGCGCACGGGTGAGGTAGGACTTGACGTGACAACGGGGGCGACGTCTTCATGAGTACCGCTGAAAGAGGTGCCTACGGCGCCCGGGACTTCTCCGACACCGTCGCCCTGCGGGTGACGGACACCGCCCTGATTCCCACGCCGCGTGCCCCGCAACCCGAGGAAGCCGCGCCCGCGCCGAAGCCCGGCCGTGACCGCTACCTCGACCTGCTGAGGGCGCTCGCCCTGATCCGCGTGGTCATCTACCACAACTTCAGCTGGACCTGGCTGCCGATCGTCTTCCCCTCCATGGGTGTCATGTTCGCGCTGGCCGGGTCGCTGATGGCGCGGTCCCTCAACCGGCCTGCGCTGAGCGTGATCCGCGGCCGGCTGCGCCGCCTGCTGCCGCCGATGTGGCTGTTCGGCGCGGTCGTGGTTCCGCTGATGCTGCTGGAGGGATGGCGGCCCGACGTGCACCACCACCCCAACTGGTGGTGGGCCGATCTGGCCTACTGGGTCCTGCCGTTCAGCGAGCCGCCGTTCGGTGCCACGCTGCACACCTTCGGCGGGCACCTGCCGAGTTCCTGGGCCGAACAGATCTGTGTGCCACTGTGGTACCTGCGCGCCTACCTCTGGTACGTCCTGCTGTCGCCGCTCCTGCTCAAGGCGATGCGGAAGCTGCCCTGGGTCACTCTGCTGGTGCCGCTCGCGCTCGCGTTCTTCATCAACTCCGGGCTGGTCGACCAGTCCGGCCGGCTGATGGAAGCCGTCACCGACTTCGCCACCTTCGGCTCCTGCTGGCTGCTCGGCATGGCCCACCAGGAGGGTCTGCTCCGCAAGATCCCGCAGTACATCGTCCCGTCCATCGCGCCCCTGGTGCTCATGTTCGGCCTGTGGTGGCTGTTGCGGTCGCCGGTGGACAACCCCCGGATCGGGCACGACCTTGAAGCGGTGCCGGTCGCACAGGCGATCTGGTCGTTCGGAGCGGTGCTGCTGCTGCTCCACCTGAGTCCGTCCTGGGAACAGTGGCCCAAGCCGCTGGAGCGGTTCAACGGCGTGATCAGCCTGCTCAACTCCCGCGCGGTCACCGTCTATCTGTGGCACTCCTTCGCGCTGGTGCTGACCGAGCCACTGATCGATCCGCTGTGGAACAACACGTTCTTCTACGACCACGCGCAGTGGCTGCTGGCGAGCCAGTGGACACCGCTGGTGCTCGCCGTACCGCTGATCTGCCTGGCGATCCTGCTCTTCGGCTGGATCGAGGACGTAGCCGCCAAACGCCGCCCGCGGCTCTTCCCCTACCCCCGCCGCACCAAGGGCCGCCGCCGCAGCCGCTAGAAGAAGGCTCGGTCCAGCAAGCCCCCTGGCGGAGCGACTGACGGCACCATCCCATGCCGTAACGATCAGTCGAAGGTGAAGACCATGTGAGCGAGGGCTGTGTGCCGGTCGTCGCGGGAGACGGCGGGCAGCTGAGGGCGGGATTCCGCAGGCTCGAGGACGTTGATGTCGAGACCGGTGATGGTGCGGCTGATGTCGGGCCTGCCGTCCTCGTGGCGTGTGCTGTAGCGGGACATCGGTGACTTGACCTTGCGGGCGCTGACCCGCTGGCGCCGGGGCGGGAGGAGGCGGGTCAGGATCCGGTGCCTGATCAGTCCGAGGCGACCGGCGTCGGCAGGGTCGGTGATGACGGCGGCGGCCTGGACGACCTGGTCACGGGCGGTCTGGAGGGCGACGGTGAAGCAGGAGCGGTCCGGATCGGTGCCCGGCAGCGACTCCGCGGCCTCGACCATCACGGTCCGCAGGGTCTGGTAGAGAGTGAGCAGGGCCCACATCTCCTGCTCGACGCCAGTCGGGTCGCCCGACCGCAGGATGCAGCCGTTCATGATCGTGTGGCGGAGTGCGTACTACGCCGATTCGTGTTCCACCGCTGGTGGTAGAGAGCTGCCAGCGTGGCTGCCGGGTAGCGGCGGGCGTCGGTCAGGGTAGTGACCAGCCGGTAGGAGCCTGTGAAGACGGTCCCGTCCGCGCAGGCCACCGTGATCACCGCGTCGATGACACGGACTCTCTCCGTACCGATCACCGACAGGTACGAGCCGTCGCCAAGGCGCGTCAGGACCGGGGTGCGGCGGTTGGCCCGGAGCCGGCCCAGCACCTGGGTGCCGGTCGCGTTCACGGCGGCAAGGAAGCCGTTGCCATCAATGCCTTTGTCTCACAGGACCAGCATGTCCGGCCGCAGCAGATGCAGCAGCTGTGAGGTGTAACTGGTCTCGCCGCCTGCTGGTGGCCCGAACACCGCGCCGATAAGCGCCCTGGTCCCGGTCTCGACCAGCGTCATCAACTCCACGGTCGGATAGCCGTGGTGAGACGTCCGCCCCAGCCAGACCCGGTTCCGCTCGGAGTCGGCGACCTTTTGCGAACTGCACCCGTCGAACGACACCGTCCGGAACGGACCGAATCGCCCCCCCCCGGTGTCGTCGGCCGGGCCGGCCCGCCGCCATGGTGACCGTACGGGTGATGGCCACCACCGGGGCCGACAGGACAGGATGAAACGGCAACGGAGCTCCTCGGGAACAAGCTGTCTTGGACGACTGCCTGTACCAACGAGCTCCGTTGCTCCATGCCGGGAATCCCTCAACGGGCTTGCGTGACCAGCGAAAACGCTAACTACCCGGCCTTGGGGGAGGCTCCCACTGACACGCCCCCGGGCGCTGACAGCGAGTCGATCGTGCGGTGTTTCGCGTCGCTGTTCAGCGTGGTGGTCCGGTCTTGTCGGCAGGCTTCGGGCGGCGGCACGAGCAGAGTTCTTTCAGCCGGGTTGCCGACACTCAGCCGTTGGCCGTGATCCCCGGGTTCCGGAGGCGCCCCTTCACCCCTTCGGGTTGCAGTCATAGAGGGAAAGAGTGCCGCCGGTGCGGCGGCCGTAAGTGGCGGGCCGGACGCGGGTGCAGTGGGACTTCACCCAGGTGGTGGTGGCGGTGGTGGGACGCTTCGTGGTGAGCAGCGCGTAGCGCAGCTGGTGGGTGGTGACGAGCGTGCCGAACTGCCGGGCGGTCGGGTAGGGGGTAAGGCCGGTGAAGCCGCCCATGACGAGCATGGGCTCGGATTTCGCGCGCAACAGGGGCTCGGCGGCGTAGGCGGCCTGGGTGGCGAGCAGGTATTTCTCGCCGTGGCGGCGCGCAGTGAGGTAGCGGAGAAGGGCGGTGTCACGGTTGCCCGGCTGGTCGAGCCCCACCCTGGCGACGGCTCGGTAGTTCTGGAGGGCGGCGTCGTAAGCGAGGCCGACCGGACCGGCCGTCGGCGAGGTGGAGGCGCCCGCGTACAGCGGGTCGAGGCAGGAGAAGGCCCAGCCGGCCGGGACGACCAGCATGGCCGCGATCCCGGCGGCGAGGGCGCTGTGGACCAGTCGCGGGGAGGTGCGGGGCCCGCGGATCCACAGGCCCACCGCGCCGCATATCGCGAGCATCACGGCGAGCGGCAGCAGCCAGGAGAGGAAGCGGGTGGGCCAGTCGAGCACCAGAGCCCAGAGCGTCGTCAGCGCGATGGCGGCCGGCAGCGCCACGCGCCGCTGACCACCCGCCTCGTACTCCGAGCGGAAGAGCTCGAGGCCGCCGCCGGCCAGCGCGGCGAGTGGTGGGGCGATGACAGCGGTGTAGTAGGCGTGATTGCCGTTGGAAACGCTGAACACCAGCGCGTGCACGACCAGCCAGCCGCCCCAGAGCACAAATCCCGCGCGCAGCGGGTCGGTCCGCGGTTGCCCGGAGCGCCAGACGACGCCCAGCACCGCGGCGACGACGGCGAGCGGCAGGAACCAGGCGACCTGGGGGCCGACCGTGTGGTTGATCAGCATCGTCCAGCCGGTGTTGCCGCTCGTGCGGCTGGCGGCGGTTCCCGCGACGGCACCGAATGCGGTGGCGTCGCTGCTGAAGCGGCTCAGGCCGTTGTAGCCGAAGACCATGGCGAACGCACTGTTGTTGGACGTTCCGTCGAGGTACGGGCGGTCGGCGGCGGGTGTCGCCCAGGCGAGCAGCACCCAGGAACAGGAGACCGCCAGGGCGACCGCACCGGCCGACAACGACCGCAGGGCCCTTTTCAACGGCGTTCCAGGTGCCGCGAGTTGATAGACCAGGGCGAAGACCGGCAGCACCAGCCACGCCTGCAGCATCTTGGCCTGGAAAGCGAGCCCGACCCAGACCCCGCAGGTGATCAGCGGCAGCAGCCGCTCGGTGCGCACCGCTTTCTGCAGTGCTCCGGCGGCCGCCACCAGCAGCAGAGTGAGCGCGGTGTCCGGGATGGTGGCTCGGGTGAGGACCACGGTGACCGGGGTGAGAGTGAGCGCCAGCGCGGCGATCAGCGCGGCGAAAGGCCCGGCCCAGACCCGTACGATCCGGTGCAGCAGCCACACGGTGAGCACGCCCTCGACGACCTGCGGCAGCGCGGCCGCCCACGTGTGCGGGCCGAAGAGCCAGACGGAGGCGGCCTCGGGCCAGAACGCGCCGGGGAGCTTGTCGACGGTGATCGAACCGCTGACGTCGAGCCCGCCGTAGAGGAAGGCGCGCCAGCTGCCGGCCATCGACCGTGTCGCCGCGCTGTAGAAGGGGTGGAGCGCGGCGTGCCCGATGCCCCAGGAGTACAGCCCCAGAGCCGTGACCAGCACTGCGGCAAGCGCTGGGCGCTCCCAGCGCTGGAGGGCTTCCGGTGGGCCGGAGCGAGGGTTGTTCGCCCGTCGACGTCGGCGCGCTCTGGTCGGCTGGGCGGCGGGGATGGTGGCCATGGCAGTGGTCCTCGGATCAGCGGACGGGTGCGGCGGCGGGTTCACAGGCGCCGGGCCGCCCTGAACCCGCGGGCGTAGAAGTCGGTGCCGTCCAACAGCGAGTGGCCCGACAGGTCGCCCAGGGTCGGGCCGTTGGCAGCGGAGCGACTGGAGTAGAAGCGGTGCCGGCCCTGGTCGTCGAGGCCCATGTACATGCCGCAGTGGTCGATGAAGTTCGGCCGGTTCTTGATTATGGCGAAGAAGACGAGGTCCCCGGGCTGCAGGACGCCCAGTTCGGTGGGCTGTCTGTCGGTGTGGGGGATCACCATGCGGCCGGGACCGTAGGCGGCGATGGCGAAAGCGCGGCGCGGCAGGCCGGCGCCCTTGGTGTTGGTGTTGTGCAGGGGCAGGCCCATGCGGTAGCCCCATACCAGGCGCTGGAAGCCGGAGCAGTCGACGTCGCCGTAGCGGGCCCGCTCCGGCTGCGCGCGCGTCCCGTCCGAGAAGGTCCAGGGGATGCCCAGGAAGTCGTAGAAGTCGGACTGCTCGTCGTAGTAGGCGAAGTCCAGGGGGTTCCTGACTCGCTGGTTGCGCGGGCCGAAGTGCGCGGTGCCCGCGTAGCGGACGCCGGCGCTGTTGTGCTTGTCGGGCGCCCCGGCGCTGCTGTACTCGAACGCCACCGCGAAGGCGTCCGGTCCGGTGTCGGCGAGCGCCTTGTCGAACCAGCCCTTGAACCAGGCGGACTTCTCCATGCCCTGCTGCCACGCGTGCGGCAGCACCCGCACCCAGGCGTTCGTGGTCACTGTGGCGGCGGTGGTCCGCGGTTCGCTGAAGCTGCGGCTGGGTCCGGCGAGCACGGCGGTACGGGCATCGTCGGTGAAGGTGGCGAGCGTGTCGCCGTCGGGGCCGCGGACGACGGTGCGGCCGGGGTCGGACAGCCGCTCGAAGGTACGGCGCCCGGGCCGGTCGCTCACACCGCCGTTGTTGCCGTTGCCGCTGCCGTGTCCGTGGCGGTTCCAGGCGTAAGCGCCTGCCGCCCCGGCGGTCGCCACGCCCGCAACCGTCCCGAGCACGGCACGGCGGGTCGGGCGGTTGCGCCTGCCGACGGGTTCAGAGTGCATGGCCGGTGCTCCTTGAGAGTGTGGGGTGCAGGACGGTGGACGGGTCAGGCGGTGGGCAGGGCGCCGATCAGCAGTCCGACGACCAGGACCACGTACGTGGCCAGCGTCACGGCCGTGGTCGAGATGAGCGTGGCCCCCAGCGGCTGGCGCACCATCTGGTAGGAGACCAGGCCGGGGACGATGAAGCCGAGCGTCTGTGACGTGTACAGCAGCGGGAACTCGTGGCTGAGAGCGAGCATCACGGTGGTCTGCATGAGCACCGCGCACAGCACCACGGCGGCGAACAGCCGCTTGCCGTAGAGGATCACCGTGCGCTGCAGCAGCTTGGTCATGAAGTAGGTCAGCGCGGAGACACCGACCATCAGCGCCGCCAGCTGCACGTCGGTGACGAGCGTGAGGGCGATCCAGCCGGGGGTGATCATCCCCCCGGGCGAGAGGTTGGTGGTCAGGTAGCAGACGAGCGAGAAGACCAGCCCGAGGGCGATCCCGAGCGCGGCGGTCTGTGCGGTGAGGTTGGCGGGGATCACTAACGGTTCCTCGGAGACTGGTGGGGATCGTAGGAGTGCTGCAGGTCGTCCTGGGATCGCTCGCCGCCCGGCCGGTCGTGGCGGGCGGCGAATCGGCGGGCGAGCTCGCGCTGCCCCGGGACGTGGAATGCGTACGTCGGTGTCTCCAGCGGTGCCACCCAGCTGTACGGCTCGGGGGCGGGAGGCCGGGACAGCGCCATCTGCCGGGGCAGCGCGATCTGCATCGTCTCCTGGTCCAGACCGTCGCCGAGGGGCGCGGAAGCGAGCTCGTCCTCGGAGTCGTCCAGCGGCAGTTCGGCGAGGCATTCCAGGAACAGTTCGCCCTGTCCATGGATGTTGCCGATCGCGACCAGCGAGGAAGCGAGGCCGAGTTCCGCGAGGATCGCCGCGGTGAGTTCCTCGGGGTCGCGGCGGTCGCCGCCGAGATCCACCACCCGCCCGGTGAAGCCGGCCGGAATGGCGTCGCGGGCGCTCTTGGTCGGATGGCCGATCAGGAAGACGGCCTCCGGAGCGAGGTCAGGGATGATCGTGCCCATCTGGCCGTTGCGCTCCACCCGGTCCGGGCGGCAGTTGATGATCACGTTGAGCGGCTGCCCGATCGCGCCCAGATCCTGCAGCTGCTTGACGTTCATCAGCGTCGACTCGGGGTCGTTGGCCGCGAAGATGTTGGCGAAGCGCAGCCGCTTGCCCTCGGGCGTGACGTAGCGCTCCACGGACAGCACGCCCGGGTCGGGGGGCGCGTCCCACATGCCCTGCAACGCGGTCTGCCGTTCCACGCCGAGCAGTTCGGCTACCGCGAGCGCGATCGCCACGTTCTCCTTGAAGGTGAACCAGCTGAAGCCGCGAAGTTCGGCGTCGCTCACCGACTCCGGATCGACGGAGACCAGGCGGCAGTTCCGCTTGTCGGCCTCGTCCTGGAGGACGTGCAGACGGTCCTTCTCCGCCGTCACACACACCCCGCCGACCGGCATCGAGCGGGAGAGCGAGCGGGCCACGTCGTCCAACGTCGGCCCCATCTCCTCCAGGTGGTCCTCACGGACGTTGCACAGGACGCCGATGGTGGAGCGGATCAGCTTCTCCTGGTTGATCTCCTGCAGCGCAGGCATCACCGCCATGCACTCGATCACCAGCGCGTGCGGGCGGTAGGTCGCCGCTCGCCGTACGATGCCGATCTGCTCGACGATGTTGGACAGCCCGAACTTGCGGTAGATCGGTTCCTCGGTGGCGTCCGGGTGAATGAACCGGGCCGCGGTACCGGTGGTCTTGGCCACCGTGACCAGGCCGCCGCCGCGCAGCGCGCCCGCGCACAGCCGGGTGATCGAGCTCTTGCCGCGGATGCCGTTGACCAGTACCCGCGTCGGTATCTGGTTCAGCGAGTCGAAGTGCCGCCTCTGCTCCACGATTCCGGCGACCCACAGCGCGGCGCAGCACAGCAGGACTATGACATATAGGAAGAGCACGCTGAATCCTTTCTCCTACCGCTGCTGCAGTGTGTTCACGCGCCACGACCCGAAAGGGTCGTCGGTCGGTTCGGTTCTGGCCGCCCGGCTGCGTTCCGCCAAAGCCTGGCGAATCAGCTCCAGGCTGCGGGTGACCGAGCCGATCTCGTCGTGGTTGACAGGGTGCAGCACGGTACGGCGGTCTCCGCCCGCGAGCTTCTCGCCGAGCACAGCGACCGCTCGCAGCGGCCGGATCACCACGACGTACAGCCAGCCCAGGCAGGCCGCGCCGAACGCGAGGCCCAGGATTCCGACGAGCATCGTGCGCTGCTGGGCCTGTGTCGCGGGGAGCTGGAGTGCCGCCGCGGGCTCCGCGGTCACCACGCGCCAGCCGAGGTGTGCTGTCGGGCCGTTCTGCGCCAGCGGCGCGGCGGCGTCGACCGAGGGCCCGGAGGACGAGGAGAGCACCTTCGAGGTGGCCGTGCCCGCGGTGCCGGGGGCGCTCTGGGCGGCGCGGGCGAGGCGGGTCAGGCCGGGGTCGGGCAGTTCCTGGAAGGCGCGGTAGCCCACGCTCGCCGCCAGCACCTTGCAGTCGGCGTCCGTCACCCAGACGCTGCCCAGGTTGGGTCTGGCCAGGGTGGAGTTGAGCGTGTTCACGTCGACCTCGCCGAAGAGGACCACCCCGTCCGCCGGGGCTTCGCCGTTGACCGGCCGAACCTGCGCGTAGGAGGCGATGGCAGGTATCCGGCCCGAGGTGTTGACGGTGGTGACCCCGCCGCCGTCGGGCACGTGGACGAGGGTGCGCAGCGGGGTGTCCCCGACCCGGAGGGTGATGGCACCGGAGCGGTCCAGGAGGTAGAGCGAGCGGTACTGCTTGTGTTTGGCGAGAGCGTGTCGCAGATCCTCGGTCTGGGCGGCCCGGCTCTTGCCCGGCAGGCTCGCGGCCACGTCACTCAGCTCGACGTACGACTGGTCGAGCGACTGCCGGACACGGTTCGCCGCGAGCTCGGCGCGCGCCTGCTGGTTGGCGATGACCGGCGCCGGAACCGAGGCCGCGTCCGCCCGGTTCAGCACGAAGATCATCGGCAGCGCCCAGCCGGCCACCAGCACCAGGCCGAGCCCGGCCAGCGCCCGGTAGCCAGGTCCGCGGCGGGCCGGGAACCCCTGCGGGGCGCTCTCGCCGAGCAGTTGTTGCCGCAGCGACTCCAACGCCCGTCCGATCCGGGCGAGTTCCCCGAAGCAGTGAACCGGGACGGGACGGGCGAGCTCCGCCGCCTCGGCCGACCCGTCCTCTGTCGCGCCCCGGGCCAGGCGGCCGGCGGACAGGTACAGCCGCAGTAGCGGGCGCTGCACGAGGAATTGCAGCGCCAGCCCGAGCAGCAGCGCGATACCGGCGAGCGCCCCGGCGGCCTCGAGCGCGAAGCCCGAGTAGTCGGTGTCGGCGGTCGTGGCAGGCACGGCATGGGAGGTGAGCACCACCAGGCCGAGGCCGTCGGTGTCGCCCGGCCCGGTCGTCGAGGCGACCTGGGCCCAACCTGCCACCGTGGGCCGGGAACTCGTGGCCGCCCCCAGCAGGCTTCCGGAGGCGTCGGCGTCTCGTCCCGACGCGCTCACCGCGCGGGACGCGGACTCGGGCAGACCACTGTCGGCCGCGGTCGGTGACGCCGCCCCGTGGGACGTGGTGACGAGCGCCTTGCCGCTCGCGTTCAGCACCTTGGCGATGCGCCCGTCGCCGAACGTCGTGAGGGTGGGGAGCGCCTCGGAAACCACCAGCAGCCACTGCCGCTCGGCCCCGGTCGGGACCTGGTTCTGATCCTGGTTGGCGTCCACCTGCTGCGCGGGCAGCGTGACCCTGGCGAAGTACAGCAACCGCCGCGTCCCGTCCGAGGTCACCAGCCGGGGCGTGATCGGGCCCTGCCCGGACGTCCTCCTGGCGGCCTCCACCCCGGCCAGCGCCACCGACCCGCCACCGGACGCCAGCAGTTTGCCGGTGTGCGCGTCGAGCAGAGCGCTGCCGAGGTCCGCCTTGTTCGCGGCAATCAGCGCCTTGAGCGTGCTCGCGGGTGTCGATGTGCTCGTCGCTGTGTAGGAGTCGGCCGTACGGCGTACCGTGCTCGCCTCGGCATCGATCGCGATACGCACCGACAGCGCGGTGTCCGAAGCGATCTGCTGCTCCGAGTTCAGCATGGCCACCGGCACATGCTCGGAATGGACGTCGCCGAGGCCGGTGACGGTCAGGGCGGCGACCACGAGAAGCAGCAGGAGGAGCAGGACGATCGGCGGGCGAACACCGCCCAGCAGCGGCATGTCGGCGCGGCGGCGGACTCTGTGTCGGCGCGGCGCCCGGGACTCGGTGGGCAGGACAGCGGTTCCTCTCTCAACGGGCGCCTAGCGCAAAGGTTCGACAGGGTGAACTGTCACTCTAGTGTGACGTGATCACATCCCCATCACATATCCGTACCTCAGTCGTGCGAATGCGGTGTCGCACGAAAGGGCGGACCCCGCACAACGGAGCCCGCCCTGGGAACGCCCAGTCAGCGGACGAAGGAGATCTCCGAGTACTTCTGGTCAGGTCCGTCGAGCAGGGTGCTGTGCTTCTTACGCAATTCCTGGTCGAAGAAGGCGGCGAGGTAGACGCGCTGGATCGCGATCGCACGGTTCGGGTCGATCGTGCCGTACTGCTGCTGGAGCTGGCTCTGGGAGAGCCCGAGCAGACCCGCCTCCTGCTGCACCATCCACTCGTTGTCACTGAACGACAGGTGCGCCGCGCCGTGGAGCTGGATGTCGACCCGGTAGCCCTTGAGGTGCGACCACAGGGTGCGCCACGAGCTGTCGGTGTTTCGGTTGTGGGTGCCGGAACTGAACAGCATGAAGGGACGGTCCAGGTCCTTGCTCGGCGCCGTGCCGAAGAACTGTCCGTCCAGGTTGGCGCCAGCGGCTATGCGTTTGTCGAGCTGCATGGCGGTGTCGACCGCCCCACCGCCCAGCGACCAGCCGAACATGCCGATACGGGACATGTCCACGTTCTTCGTCAGACCGTTGGGGAGCGTGGCGTGACCGTAGTCAGGGTTGCCGCCGGTGCTGAGCGTGCCGAGCTTGTCGATGACGAACCGGATGTCGGCTGCGCGCACCTTGAGCGTGTCGGAGGAGTGCGAGCCTGGCGGCATGGCATTGCGCTCGACCCGGTTCCCCGGGAACTGCACCTCGTTGGCGTCGTAAGTGTGATCGACGGTGACGACGAGGTAGCCGCGGCTGGCGAGGTCCTGGACGAGCGCGGTGCCCATCGCGCGGTCCGAGTGCAGCCCGGTCGAGTACAGCAGGACGGGCAGCTTGCCGAGCGTGGTGTCCACGGGGGCGAGGACGTGGCCCGCGGTTGTCGGCAGGGTCACCTGCTGCGGCGTCAGGCCGCGCGAGGCGAGAAAGGCGGCACCGGACAGCGAGGGCATCCACGGCGCCTGATAGTGCCCGGAGGGAGAGGAGGTCGGGTACCAGAGCGAAACCATCAGCTCGCGATGCTTGCCGGGTACATACGGGTCCATACGCGACTTGTCGACCAGGTGCAGGCCGACCATGCCCACGCTGTGGCGTCCGGTCGGCGCGGGAAGGCTGAGCTTGAGCGCGGATGAGCCCGGTGTTTTTGGCGAGACGGTCGCAGAGCGGACGGCCTTGTACTGTCCTGCCATCTCGTCGTTCTCGGGCGCCCAGGGCGCCTTCACGTCGGGCGAGGCTTTGGTGAGCGTGGGATCGCCGTGTGTCGTCCCGGCGGCCATCGCCGGCGTCATCCCGGCACCCAAGGCGACTGCGATCGCACTGGCCGTGCTGACCGCTCTGGCGATCACTTTTTGACGATGCCGCGGGCGGCGGTGCCTCATGGAACCCCTCGTGGGTCAGTGATCGCAGAACAAGCGATCGACTGCCGTACACCGTACCGTCGTTGCGGGGCCGACAGATGAGCGCACCCTGTTCGATGGGCAGATGACAATTCCCGCCCTCCGTCTGCAAACACGGCTCGGGAGCCTGGCCGACCCGCTGACAACGCACCTTCGGCAACGATCCACGCTGCCGAAGGTGCGCCCTGATCGGTGCCAGTGTCCTTCCCGAGCCATTTCGCGAACGCGACTTCACGAGAAGCGGCTCGCAGCCCTGTTCCTGGTCATGTCCCCTGTGGTGCAACACCGTTGCATTAGACCGGTCTGGCGCTTTGTCAAGTGCGTGAACGAGAGGACGGGACTCCTGGTAGATCCCTGTGGTGTCGAGCCCAGAGATCGTCGTGCCGGAGGTCCCGTTGTCGAGGCATTCTGCCACCGTGCCGCCCATGGCGTCAGCTCACGATGTATACGCACCCGGCCACTTGGGCGAGTTGACGCAGGTCATCGACCCAAGGCTGGTCGACGCGGTGCTGGAGGAGACGGGTTCGCGTGAGCGGCGCGTTCGGCTGCTGCCGGCACGGGTGGTGGTCTACTTCGTGCTCGCGCTTGCCTTCTTCGAACGCTCCTCATACCGAGCGGTGTGGGACAAGCTCGGAGCGGGCTGTACGGGATCACGGTGGCCCGGCCGTGCGCCTCCTCCCTGTCGCGTGCCCGCCGCCGACTGGGCAGCGCCCCGCTGTGCCGTCTGTTCGAGATCCTCGCCGGGCCGGTGGCCGGCCGGGCACAGTCCAGTGCCTTCTACTGCGGCCTGCGGGTGGTCGCGGTGGACGGCACCACTCTGAGTGTCCCCGACGAGGAGGCGGTGACCTGGCACTTCCCCAGACATATCTGGCCCGTGAAGGAGTTCGGCTACCCCCTCCTGCGCCTGGTGGCACTGGTCGAGTGCGGCACCCGCGCCCTGCTCGGCGCGGCCTTCGGCCCGGACACCACCGGCGAGCTCCGCTATGCATGCCGCCTCCTGGACCGCCTGGACGCCTCGATGGTGCTGCTGGCTGACGCCTACTACGACGCCTTCGACTTCCTCCTGACGGTGACCGGCACCGGCGCTTCCTTCCTGCTGCACTCGACCCGCAAGCGGCGTCCCACCGTGCGCCGCCTCCTGCCAGACGGCTCCTACCTGACCACCATCAGCGCGGGAAGATACCGGGCGGGCCGCGGTTACGGACGGCTCGAGGTGCGGATCATCGAAGCCCGGATGACCGTCGTCCTGGCCGACGGCACCCGCCGCAGCGAGCTGTGGCGGCTGATGACCAGTCTCCTGGACCCCGAGCGCCACCCTGCCCATGAGCTGCTCGCGCTGTATCACCGCAGGTGGCAGACAGGGACCTGCTAATTTTCGTTGAAGTCGACCATCCTCGACGGACGGGTACTGCGTTCACGAACCGTCCCCGGCATCGAGTAAGAGGTCCACGCACTGCTCACCGTCTACCAGGCACTGGCACACACCGCGGACGACGTGATCACCGCCCATCCGGACCTACCGGCCGAGCTCGGAGGGGCAGGTGCTGTCGGTCCCCGTCCCAGGCAGACCGGCCCTGGCAATGCATTCAGGGTCCCCGCCGGATTCGCTACTGTGTTCCGAACCGAGCCGAACCTTGTGAAGCGGGCCTGGAAGATCTCCGTGCCTCCGACCACCGGGATCGTGTAGAGCGACGTCTCGCCCGCGTCGCTTCCCGTCACGAACATCACGGTGCTGCACACCAAGCCGAAACGCAGCCCTGATCCAGCACAGTTGGTAACGGGTGTACCGGTCCCCCACCGCCACCGCCACCGCCACCGCCACCACCGGCGCCGTCAATATCCTCGGCCCCGCCGACGGGTCCTGAGGTTCGGCCGACGGGCCCTGAGGCTCACTCGACGAAGCTAGGGCGAAACGTCGAAGGGCCGCACCGCTGGGGTGCGGCCCTTCGACGTGTCCGGCCTCAGCCCACGTGGGGTCCGGAGCCACTCATGCGCGGAATTTCTGCCATCCGCTCATGCCAGGGCGAACTTCTGGGCGCCGGAGGTGTTGCAGTCCCAGATCTGGAGGCGGGTTCCGTTCGCGGTGGCACCCGAAGGCGAGTCGATGCACCGACCGGTGGTGGGGTTGGACATCGTGCCGTCGGCGTTGGCGACCCAGTTCTGGTAGCCGCCGCCGTTGCAGGTGGCCAGCTGGAGCTTTGTGCCGGCCGCGTTGACACCGCCCGCGATGTCCAGGCACTTGCCCAGCGTGCGCAGGGTCTGGCCGTTCCAGGTCCACTTCTGGTCGAGTGAGGTCGCCTGCTGGCAGTCCCACAGCTGGATCGCGGTGCCGTCGGTGCCGGTGTCGTCACCCGCCACGTCCACGCACTTCCCGCCCGGTCCGTAGACCGGGGTTCCTATGGCGAAGTTCTGGGCGCCGGAGCTGTTGCAGTCCCAGATCTGGAGGCGGGTTCCGTTCGCGGTGGCGCCCGACGGCGAGTCGATGCACCGGCCGCTGGTCGGGTTCCGCAGCGAGCCGTCGGTCTGCCGCACCCAGTTCTGGTAGCCGCCGCTGTTGCACGTGGCGAGCTGCAACTTCGTACCCCCGGCACTGTTGCCGCCGGCGATGTCCAGGCACTTGCCGAGGGTCGTCAGGGTCTGGCCGCTCCACGTCCAGTGCTGGTCCTTGGCCGCCGACTGGCAGTCCCACAGCTGCACCGCGGTGCCGTCGCCGCCGGTGTCGTCACCCGCCACGTCGACACACTTGCCGCCCGGTCCGGTGATCGTCTGGCCGGTCGACGAACCGCCGCCGCCACCCCCGGAGCCGGCTCCCTTGTTGTAGACGGCCACCGAGTCGACGACCAGCTTGCCGCCGGAGACCGTGGAGGCGTTCGGACCGCCACCGAAGGCGTCAGGGAAACCGCCGCCGATCGCCAGGTCGTAGATGATGAAGAAGGGGTGGTCGACCGCGTCGGCCCAGGTCGTCGCGTCCACCTGGTTGGCGTTGACGGTGAAGAAGTTGTTCCCGTCGAGATAGAACCTGATCTGCTCCGGCGACACCGAGCGGTCGATCTCCGCCGCGTAGTCGTGGAAACCGGTCTGGCAGCCCGCACAGGCGCGTTCACCCGAGCCGATGCCGGTCGACTCGTTGCACGGCCCGCCCGGGTTCACTCCGCAGTGGAGGGTGCTGAAATCGGAGCTGCGGCCGTTGATGTCCTCCATGATGTCGATCTCGCCGGACTTCGGCCAGGTCACACCGTCGCGCAGCGGCGCGCCGAGCATCCAGAACGCCGGCCAGTAGCCCGCGCCGTTGGCGGTGGTGACGTTGGGCTGCTGGAGGACGGACTCGATGCGTACGACGCCGCCGGCCGGGGCGCCGAAGCCCGCCGACTGGGTCTCCACGCGCCCGGAGGTCCATCCGCTGCGCGCGTCGGAACCCGAGTGCAGAGCCTGGAGCACCAGATGACCCTGACCGTCGTAGTAGACGTTCGAGGTGCTGTTGGTCATCGTCTCGATCTCACCGGTGCCGAAGTTGCTGCCCGGCCCGGTGTCGTACTTCCACAGGCTCTGGTCGATGCCGGTGCCGGACGCGCCGTTGAAGTCGTCGCTCCACGTGAGCGTGAAGCCCGACGGCGTCGGGGGCACCGCCGCCTCGGCGTTCAGCGTCGTGGTGACGGTGGCCACCACCGTCATCAGGGCGACGGGTATCAGGGTCAGTGCTCTCTTCCACCCACCGCGCCGTGGCCGTGCAGAGGATAATTGCATGTATCCGACCTCCGAAGAAAAGGCGTGATCGTGTCTGTCCGCCACGCCGACTCCGGTGATCTCCACCAGCGTTGAGCGGCGCACGCGGCCTTGCGGATCGAGATCACGGCGAACAGAGCCAGGACCGGCACGTGGGCTGTCGTGGACAGCGGGTCCACAGAGGGCGGCCGGGCTCCCGTCCCTTGACCCTCGGATGCATCATCAGTACAGGTGGCGGCTGGTGGGTGTTGAGCCATGTGGATTTCTGTGCGGAGGCGACGCTATTGGACCGGACCAATGCAGTCAAGGCTCCGCGACGGCCCACGGTCAGGAGAGATCGATGCCCGAGGTTCCCTTGCCGGAGTAGGGCTCATGTGTCCTAAAAGTGTTGGTCGAAGACCCGCCCCGCGCACGACACATGACAATCAGTCAGCACTTCAACTATCACGCCCTGTGTGAGTTGCCTCACCTGTCGTGGTCGCCGGTCATGGGTGAACCGCCTGGCCAGCGGCCCGTAACTCCCCTCGAGTGAAAGCCTGTTGGCCGGATGCGTCAGTGATCTGTCATTGCGGTCGGTCCGAGATCCGATACAGGCTGTGACCGTGTCAGAGCGACGTGTTGTTGTGGTCGTGTACGCCGGTGCCATGGCGCTGGACATCACCGGACCGATTGAAGTGTTCGACATCGCCAACCGGCTCCTCGATCCGGAGTCCGACCCCTATCGGATCGACCTGGTCTCGGCCGACGCGCCACTGGTGCGCACGAGTTCAGGTGTGAGTGTGGGCGCGCTGCCGTTGGAAGCGGGCCAAGGTCCCGTCGACACCCTTCTCGTACCAGGGGGATGGAGTGTCGGCGAGGCGCTTCACGATCAGGCGCTGGTCTCGTGGATCCGCACGGCGGCGTCCCGGTCGCGCAGGGTCGCCTCTGTCTGTGGCGGATCCTTTCTGCTCGCCGAGGCGGGCCTGCTGGACGGCAGACGTGCCACCACGCACTGGGCGTACAGCGAGACGATGGCCTGCCGGTATCCGGCCGTGACGGTGGACGCCGAGCCGATCTTCGTCTGGGACGGCCCCTTCGTCACCTCCGCGGGCGTGTCGACCGGGATCGACATGGCGCTGGCCCTGGTGGAGGCCGACCACGGAGCGGCGCTCGCCCTGGAGACGGCACGGTTCCTGGTGCTGTTCCTCAAGCGGCACGGAGGCCAGTCCCAGTTCAGCGCCATGCTGGACGCCCAGTTGGCCGACAACCCGCCGATCCGCACGGCGCAGGAGTGGATTCTGGAGAACCTCCACAACCCGTTGCCCGTGGCCGAGATGGCCCAGCAGGCCAACATGAGCCCACGCAACTTCTCCCGGGTCTTCCGCCGCGAAGTGGGCACGACTCCCGGCCAGTACGTCCAGCGCACCCGGATCGCCCGCGCCCGCGAGCTCCTTGAGACGACCGATCTCCCGATCGGTCAAATAGCGGGGCGCTGTGGATTCGGCGCCCCCGAGACCTTCTTCCGCTCCTTCGGGCGAACCCTGGGACTCACCCCGAAGGAATACCGGCACCGCTTTCAGTGCATCACGCCGTCCGGCCTCGTCGACCGGCGCCACGACAGGGACGGGAGCCCCGTATGACCACCGCGGTGGACTTATCCGAGGCCGGGACGGTACGTATGGCCGACTATCTGGCCGGCGAGCTCGCCGAAGCCGGAGTCACCCATGTGTTCGGGGTCGGCGGAGCGAACATCGAGGACCTGTACGACGCCGTGCACCGCGGCGGAACCGTTCAGGGCGTGGTCGCCAAGCATGAGTTCTCGGCCGTCACTATGGCCGACGGATACGCCCGAACCACCGGGCGCCTGGGGGTTGTCGCCGCCACCTCGGGCGGGGGCGCGATGAACCTGGTACCGGGCCTCGCCGAGGCGTACGCCTCCCGGGTGCCGCTCCTCGCCCTGGTGGGCCAGCCGCCGACCGCGCAGGAGGGCCAGGGGGCGTTCCAGGACACCAGCGGCAAGGGCGACTCCTTCGACGCGGGCGCCGTCTTCACCCCGATCTCCCGCTTCTGCGCCCGGGTTGAGGACGCGGAATCGCTCGTGGAGCTGCTTCCCCGGGCGATGGCGGCGGCGCGGTCCGAGCCGCGCGGACCGGCGGTGCTGCTCCTGCCCAAGGACGTGCAACAGGCACGGATCCGGTTGCCCGACCACGTTCCGGCGCCGGTCGCCCCGGCGGCCCAGACGCTCACGCCGACGGTATCGCCGACAGGGCTCGACAGCGCCGTTCTCGCCAAGGTGTTGGACATCCTTCGCGGCGCGAACACGGTCCTCGTGATCGCGGGTGAGGGCGTCGCCGCGGCGGACGCGCGGGCGGAACTGTCCGACCTGGCCCGGAACCTCGGGGCATGGGTCGCGGTCACCCCGGACGCGAAGGACGTCTTCGACAACCGCGATCCCCGATTCGCGGGCGTGGCCGGGGTGATGGGCCACGCCAACGTCGAACACTGTCTGCGGCGGGCCGACGTGTGCCTGCTGGTCGGCACCCGGCTGCCGCTCCTGGCACGCGGCGGGCTGGAACAGGCCCTGGCCACCACCGACGTCGTATGCCTCGACTCCGAAGCGCCGTTCGTGGCGGGTACGGCACTGGGCGGGGAGCTGCGGGACGCGCTCCGGGCGGTGTCCGGCCGGCTCGGGTCGGGCCCGCGCGCCTGCCCGCGGCACTCCGGCCCCCGGCCCGCACCCATGGCGGGCCCTGACTCCCCG
The DNA here is from genome assembly GCF_040607495.1 of Streptomyces sp. NPDC005281. NCBI lineage: Bacteria > Bacillati > Actinomycetota > Actinomycetes > Kitasatosporales > Streptomycetaceae > Streptomyces > Streptomyces sp. NPDC005281. The sequence continues at coordinate 118,111 of NZ_JBEXGX010000025.1, forward strand.
GCCGCCCATGGACGGACCGTCCCCTTCCCCCAGGCCCTCGCCGCGGTGGAGGCGGCACTGCCCGAGGACGCGCACGTCTTCGTGGACGCCGGCAACACGGGTGCCAGCGCCGTCCACCTCCTCCCGGCACCGCGCCATGGCCGTTTCGTCGTGGCGCTCGGCATGGGAGGCATGGGCTACACCTTCGGTGCCGGCATCGGCGCGGCGCTCGCCACCGGCCGACGTACGTACGTACTCGCGGGCGACGGGGCATTCTTCATGCACGGGGCCGAAGTCCACACCGCCGTGGAGCACTCCGCACCCGTCACCTTCGTCATCTTCAACAACAACGCCCACGCCATGTGCGCGCTGCGCGAGGAGTTCCTCCAAGGCGGCGTTCGCGGTGACGACCTCTTCGGCCGGACCGACATCGCCGCCGGGGTGGCCGCAGCCTTCCCGTCCCTCGACGTCACCGGCGCCGAGAGCGCGGAGCAGTTGCGCGAGGCGTTGCTGCGCGGCAACACGGGCGGCGGCCCGGCGTTCGTGGCGCTGGACTGCGACCCGAAGGAGATCCCCCCGTTCCTCCCTTTCCAGCCCTTCGCCGACAGCAAGGAGAATTCAGATGAGCGACGAGTCGTCCATGCCGGCTGACATCCCCGGTCTGATGCGGATCGAGAATCCGGGCAAGGACGAGTTGACCGCCCACTGCGTGGAACTCACGCACGCCGTCTACCCGCACCATCAGGTCTACGGGAAATACTGCACCATCCAGGAGTACGTGGACTGCCCGCCGGAGCTGACCTACGACTACCTCCGCCAGGGGCACCACCTGGAAGAATGGACGTGCAGCCTGCGGGACTTCACTCCCTCGGACACGCCAGGGCTCTGGGTCGGCCGCGACCGCCTCGAGGACGACACCAGGATCTACTGCAAGGTGGTCGCCAACTCCGAGGCCATGACCGTGGATTACCACTGCTCCTGGGACCAGGGCGACAAGCTGTGGATGATCTACCTGATGCGTGTCGTGCCCGCTCAACTGGTGCTGGACAGACCGGGATCGGTGATCACCTGGACCAACTGCCGTCATCCCTACTACGACACGAACCCGCACCCCGGCCTGGCGCCCCGCCCCGACCGGCCCTGGGTGGGCGACTACTGGGATCTGTTCTACGCCGGGCACACCGTGGAGATGAACAACCTCAAGGCGATCCTGGAACATCGTCACCGCAACGGCCAGCCTGTCGGTGTGGCGCCCACGACGGCGGTGGCACAGTGACCACGGTCAGCCTCACCGATGTCGCGAGCTACCTTCCGGGCGATCCGGTCCCCGCGGAGTTCTACACCGAATACCCGGGGGCGGAGGACAAGCTCCGCGGCCACCCCATGTTCAAAGTCCCGCCGTCACGGCATCACGTCGCCCCGGACGAGACCAATACGGACATGATCGAGCGCGCCGTCCAGCCCCTGATCGAACGGCACGGCAGGGACGAGATCCGGAATGTCGACGTCCTGCTGGTGCACAGTCAGCTGCCGGATCTGCCGTTCGTCGGCGCCGGAACCGAAGTGGCACGACGGCTGGGCCTGAATCCGGAGTGGCTCGTGGATGTGGCCAACGCGGGCTGCGCCTCCTTCGTGTACATGTTGAAGCTGGCCCGGCAGATCCTCACCACCACCGACGCGAGGACAGCGCTGATCTGCAACGCGCAGAGCGCGGCGGGCCAGTGGTTCACCCAGTCCGAGGTGCGGCGGCTCGCGCAGGCCGCGATCCCGGGAGACGGCTGCGGTGTGGGATGGGTGACGACGTCGGCCGGCACCCCGGTCCTCGACGTGGAGACCCGCCACATCGGGGATCACGCGGGGGACATGACGTTGGCGGTCGACGACGGTCGCAAGTACTGGGAGCCGGGCGAGTCCCAGCTGCGGATCGGGTTCACCGACGCGAGCATCGCCAAGGTTCTGGCACGCGGTAACCGGCTGGTCCCGGAGGTGATCACGGACCTGTGCCGACGGCTCGGCGTGGCGACCGGCGACATCGACGTCCTCGTCACCAATCAGCCGAACCGCACCTTCCTGCGCAACTGGCGGGAGGCGCTGCAACTGCCCGCCGAACGGCATCTGAACACCTTCGAGCAGTACGGGAACCTCTTCGGAGCCGCGATCCCGGTCACCCTGGACCACGCGATCGGCACGGGTCGGGTGAAGGAGGGTGACCTGGTGGTGCTGGGTGGATTCGCCCACGCCGGCGACTTCGCCGGAGCCGCCGCGGTCCGCTGGCACGGCGGACGAGGGTGACCCGCGGGCGTATTCCGCCGCGAATCCCGCGGGCGTGATGCCTCGGCCTGTCCCGCGGTTGTTGCCTGCGGGCCTGCGGAACGTCGGCTGCCCATCTGCTGGTCACACGAGGTGATCAGCAGCCGAAGACGCCGTCAGCGTGACGTATGGCTCCGGACGCAACCGCAGCCGCCCTCCTCGGACTCTGGACATGTAGTTGCACAGCGATTCATACGGTGAGGAGCCGGAGATGACCCCTTGGACCAGTGAGAACCTCAGTTCCCGCGCGTTCGTCGACCCCTATGCCGTACAGCCCCGGGACAGTGCGTGGACGGCCGCGGTCCAGCCCCGCGACGACGTCGACTTCCTGCTGGCGCCGCCCAACCCGGCTCACCGAATCAGTTACACGCTCGACCCGTGGGACGAGCGACGGCTGGCGCTGCACGCGACGCTCACCGCCGCAGGCGTCCCTCCGATGCCCGAGGACCGTGCCGCCATCGACCAGATCAGCGCGCTGTCGGCAGATGTGAACGACGTGCTTCAGCGCTGGCTGCACCACACCTCGTAGATCTGGGGACGAGTGCAGATCCGGGGACGAGTGCTTCCCGAAGCGGAGCGCGTCAGGGACCATGAAGCATGGGCTCGGACGACTGGCACTTCACGGAAGACATCGACGAATTCCTCGCCCGCGCCGGGGACTTCCTTCTCTCACGCCCGGTCATGCACAACACACCACTGACCACGCTCGAGAAACTCCGATCAGGTGGTGCGGACGCACGTGGCGCCGGGCGACAGGGTGGCGAGGGACTTGGTGCTGGGCGACATGGTGGCGAGGGATGTCGTGCCGGGCGACACGGCGCCGAGGAACATGGTGGCGATGGACATGGCGCCGGGCGACATGGTGTCGAGTCGCCTGGTGCCGGAACCACTGTCTTCGGGCGGCTGGAGTCGAACGGCGAAGTACACGCCATCGTGTACCGCACTCCGCGCGGCCGCCTGACCGTCACCACCCTCTCGCCCGGGCAGGCGCACACCCTCGCCGCACGCCTGGCCGACCTCGGCCACCGCTTCTCCGGTGTCACCGCCGACCAGCACACCGCCGCCACGTTCGCCGAGGCGTGGCGGCGGCACAGCGGCGGCGCGGCACCGGTGCGCGACTGGTGGGGCCGCCTCTACCGGCTCGGCACGCTGACCGAGCCGGAGCCTCTTCCGGCGGGCCGGGGCCGACTTGTGGGCGAGCGGGAGCACGAGCACCTCATGCGCTGGTGCCGTGAGTTCGCCGCGGACGTCGGGGAATCCGTGTCGATAGACGCCGAGTCCTGGGCGGCCACACGCTTCGCCGAGAAGCGCTACACGTTCTGGGAGGCCCCGGACGGCACACCTGTCGCCATGGCGGGCGCGAACCCGCTGGTCGGCGGCCAGGTCCGGTTGGACCCCGTCTACACCCCGGCTCGCCACAGGGGCCGCGGTTACGGGGCCGCTGTGACGGTCGAGGTGAGCAGGGCCGCGCTGGCGGCGGGGGCACGGGAGGTCGTCCTGTTCACGAACCCGGCCAACGCCACCAGCAACGCCCTCTACCAGCGCATCGGATACGTCCCGGTGACCGACTTCACCGGGTACGCCTTCTCGGGCTGAGGGTCTGAGGGGCTGACGGGCTGTCCGGTGGACTGGCTGGCGGATGGTTCGGTCGGACGCGCCGGCGCGGTGATGAGGAGCGCGGCCACGAAGGCCGGCCCCACCAGCTGTACGGCCGGTTGAAAGGTCCGCAAAAATGGGTTGTGGCGCCGGCGCGGGCGACCGCATCATCCCCGGATGGACGACATGCCGAGCCGCCTTCCGGTCGTGCTCCCGGCCCTGCGCGCAGCGGCGCGCGAAGCAGGTTTCACCATGTCCTGCGAGGAGCGGACAGGCAGCCTGCTGGCCGCCCTCGCGGCCGGCTGTCCCGGCGGCCGCGTCCTCGAACTCGGTACGGGTGTGGGGGAGGGCACGGCCTGGCTGCTCAGCGGGATGGACAGCGCCTCTCACCTGGTCACGGTCGAACGCGACGAGGTCGTGCGGGGGGTCGCCCGCGAGCACTTGAGGGCCGATCCGCGCGTGACCTTCGTGGCCGGTGACGCCGGCGCCTGGCTGACGGACTACGACGGCGAACCGTTCGACCTGGTGTTCGCGGACACCTGGCCCGGCAAGTTCACCCACCTGGGATCAGCCCTGCGGCTCGTGGCTCCCGGCGGAACGTATCTGATCGACGACCTCGACCCGCTGCCCGACTGGCCGGAGGACCACCGTGACGCCGTCAAGCGTCTCCTGGCCGACCTGGAGGAGCGGGACGACTTCCGCTCCGTACGTATGACCTGGGCGAGCGGGCTCCTCATGGCGGTGGGGTCGGCTCGCCCCTGAGAGTGGCGCGGGGCGGAGGGCGGGCGGGCCGTCCACCCCGGCCGTCCCGGTTATCCTGCCTCGTTGCCGCCGGACAGATGAACAGACGGACAGACGGACGTCAGGCACCTAGACAGACAGATAGACAGACAGGCCAGGGAGGCCCCGCACCATGAGCAGCACCACGTCGTCCTTTCCCGAGCGGGTCGAGCTCTCGGGGGAGGGTCTCGTCCTCCGCGACTGGACGGAGGCCGACCTGACGGCGATGCCGGCGCTGTTCGACCACCCCGACATCGCGTACTGGACACCGATCGTCTCCCCCTTCGACGAAGCCGCCGCCCATGCGCGCCTGGAACGGGACCGGAAGCTGCGTGCGGAGGGTACGGCCGTCCTGCTCGCGATCACGCTGGACGGCGGAGCTCCGCTCGGCGAGGTGATGCTGCGCCGCGCCCCCGAGGGCGTGGAGATCGGCTACGCGGTCGGTCCGGAGCACCGCGGACAGGGGCTGGCCGTGCGGGCGGTGCGGGTGATGGCCGCGTACGCCTTCGAGGAGCTGGCCGCGGAGCAGGTGATCCTGGAGCTGGAGGCCGAGAACGCCGCGAGCATCGCCGTGGCCACCAAGGCGGGCTTCGCCCTGCTCGACGTGCCGCCGATCACAGGCGAGGAGAAGGGACGCCCCTTCGTCCTCCAGACGTGGGGCCAGAACCGTCCTTGATCCGCATGCCCCCTCGCCGTGAGGTCGGCCTCTGCCGTGAAGGCGGCGGTCGGAGGGAGGGCCGCTGCCGAGGTCGCTCCCGGTGTTGTGATCCGATGCAAGAAATCGACTAAGGCTTGCAGGATCTGTACTGCGATACGAAAAGACGTGTCCGACGTCTTGTCCGGATCTCGCGCCGCGCCCTAATGTCCCGGTACGCAGCGGCACGGTCTCTTCCCTCCGTGCTGCCGTGCACCGAGCGGCCCTCGGTGTCCTCCGCTCCGAGAGAAACGAGAATCTGATGGCGTGGTACACCATCCACGCGACCGCGGTGCGGGTCCGCGGCCGCGTGCGGAGACCGGCCCGGACGGTCGCGGCGGTGACGGCGGCCGCCGCGGGACTCGTGCTCGGGCTCGGTGTGCCGGCTCCGGCCGCATCCGGGCACGGCGGCGGTGAGGGCGTCCCGGCGGTGACCCGGGCCGGGCTCGATCCCGCCCTCGTGGCGGGGCGCGGCGCCGCGGTGGACTTCGCGGAGCAGGAGGCGGAGAACGCGGCGACGAACGGCACCGTCATCGGCCCCGACCGCACGGCCTACACGCTGCCCTCCGAGGCGTCCGGCCGGACGGCGGTGCGCCTGACGCCTGGCCAGTACGTCGAGTTCACCCTGCCGCGTGCCGCCAACGCCCTCACCGTGCGCTACAGCATCCCCGACGCTCCCGAAGGCGGCGGCATCACCGCGCCCCTCGACGTCTCCGTGGACGGCGGACACCGCACCACGATGACACTCACCTCGCGGTACTCCTGGCTCTACAACCAGTACCCGTTCAGCAACGACCCCGCAGCCGGTCTGCTGCACCCCGACTGGTGGATCACCGAATGCGGTTGCGTCCCCGCCGCCACCACCCCGGCGCCCGTCATCGAGAAGCCGTTCAGGCCCAGCCACTTCTACGACGAGCAGAGACTGCTGCTCGGCAAGCGGTACGCGGCCGGTGACACCGTCCGTCTCACCGCGCCCAAGGGCGGCGGCGCGGCCTGGACCGTGATCGACCTGCTCGACACACAACTCGTCGCCGCGCCGCACATCGAGACGCACGCGGCGAACGTCCTCGCGTTCGGCGCCGACCCCACCGGCCGGCGGGACGCGGGCGACGCCTTCGACCGGGCCGTCGCGTACGCCCGGAAGCGGCACCTCAAGGTGTACGTGCCGCCGGGCACGTACCAGGTGAACCGGCACATCACCGTGGACGACGTGACGATCGTCGGGGCGGGCAGCTGGTACACGGTCGTCAAGGGGCACCAGGTCACCCTCGACACCCCCGCGGCCGACGGCTCGGTCCACACCGGCGTCGGCTTCTACGGCAAGGACGCGGCGGACGGCGGCAGCCACGACGTCCACCTGTCGGGCTTCGCCGTCGAGGGCGACGTACGCGAACGCGTCGACACCGACCAGGTCAACGCCATCGGCGGCGCGCTCGGCGACTCGACGATCGACGGCCTCTACCTCCACCACACCAAGGTCGGCATGTGGTTCGACGGCCCGATGGCCGGGCTGCGCGTCACCCGCACCACGATCGCCGACCAGATCGCCGACGGCATCAACTTCCATACCGGTGTGACCGATTCGAGCGTCTCGGACACCTTCGTCCGCAACACGGGCGACGACGGCCTGGCCATGTGGTCGGAGAAGACCGGTGACGCGCGTAACGTGTTCGCCCACAACACCGTGCAGACCCCGGTCCTCGCCAACGGCATCGCCCTGTACGGCGGCACCGACAACACGGTCACCGGCAACCTCATAGCCGACCCCGTCAGAGAGGGCAGCGCCATCCAGGTCGGCTCCCGGTTCGGCGCGCAGCCGTTCTCCGGACATCTGTGGATCACGGACAACACCACAGTCCGCTCGGGGCCGTTCGAGCTCAACTGGAAGATCGGGCTCGGAGCCATCTGGTTCTACGCCCTGGAGCGGGACATCGACGCCGACATCCAGGTCACCGGCGACCACTTCCTCGACAGCACCTACAACGCGATCATGCTCGTGTCCGACTTCCCGGTGAAGGACAAGTACGCGATCCGGGGCGTCCGCTTCAAGGACATCCGCGTGGACGGCACCGGCACCTCCGTGCTCAGCGCCCGCTCCGCCGGCTCGGCGTCCTTCGAGAACGTGGACGCCCGTGGCGTCGGCGCGGTCGGTGTCAACAACTGCGGATCCTTCAACTTTCCCGCCTCCGGCTCGGAGTTCGCGGTGAACGACCTGGGCGGCAACGACGGGGGCGGTGCGACCGGCCCCTGGCTGGCGTCATGGGAACTGCCGAACACCATCACCTGCGACGACCGTCCACCGGTGGTCCCGCCGCGGGCCCCGGCACCCTGGTGAGCGGCGTCGCTCACTGACACGTACGCCAGAGGCGGCGGCCGATCTTCATCCGGCCGCCGCCCACGTGCGCGGCCGCACGAGCCATGAAGGGCGCCTGTGACCGGGCCATCACCGAGGGTGACGAGGTGACGCTGGACAGTCGCGGCTCAGGTGGTGACACATCCGGGCGGTGACCCCCGCCCGGTCGGCGCCGCTGCCTCAGCGGCTATCCTTGCTCACCGGCCGGGGCCGATGGCCGCAGCCCGGGGGACCGGGCCCGGCCCGATGCCGCACATCGCGGGGCGATCTTGGAATGGATGCCCTCGCTTCATTGCTGCACTCCCCATGGGCTCACCCTCTTCCCAGGGTGCTCCGGGTCACGACGCCCGGCGCGACGGGACGAGGAGACCGCGGACGAGCTCGTACCGCACCACCCCTGGTCCCCGGCCCGTTGTCTTCGAAAGGTTCTCCTGCACCATGCCCTTGGCTCTGCTGGCCCTGGCTGTCGTCGCGTTCGGCATAGGCACGACCGAGTTCGCCACGATGGGGCTGCTGCCCCAGATCGCGGACGGAATCGGTGTGTCAGTACCGCACGCCGGCAACGTCGTGTCGGCCTACGCGCTGGGTGTCGTCGTCGGCGCTCCGCTGCTGACCGGCATCTGCGCGCGCGTCCCGCACAAGCGGCTGCTGCTGCTCCTGACCGGGCTGTTCGTGATCGGCAACACGGCGTCCGCCCTCGCCCCCGACTTCGGCACCCTCTTCGCCGCCCGCTTCCTGGCCGGTCTGCCGCACGGCGCGCTGTTCGGCGTGGGCGCCGTCGTCGCCTCGCGACTGGTCGCCCCGGACCGGGCGGCCCGCGCGGTCTCGAAGATGTTCCTCGGACTCACCATCGCCAACATCATCGGGGTCCCGGCCGCCACGGCACTCGGACAGCATCTGGGCTGGCGCTCCGCCTACGGCGTCGTCGCCGTCATCGGCCTCGTCGCGATGGCCGCGCTGGCCGCATTCGTCCCGCACCAGCCGCGCGGCGCGCAGTCCGGCATCCGGCACGAGATGCGGGCCATGGGCAACAAGCAGGTCGTCATCGGTCTGGCCACGGCCGTCGTGGGCTTCGGCGGATTCTTCGCCGTCTACAGCTATCTCGTCCCGATGCTCACGCACCTGACCGGAATCCCCGGCTCGTCGACCACCTGGGTCCTCGCCCTCTACGGCGTCGGCATGACGCTCGGCACCCTGGTCGCCGGACCGCTCACCGACCGCGCGCTGCGCCCGACGATGTACTGGGGGCTCGTCCTGCTGGCCGCGGCCCTGGTGACGTTCTACTTCACGATCCACAGCACCGTGCCCGCACTCCTGACGATCACGTTCATCGGCGCGATGGGCTCCCTCATCACCACGCCGATCCAGATGCTGCTCATGGCCAAGGCGAAGGACGCCCCGACGATGGCGGCGGCCTCCAACCACTCGGCCTTCAACCTGGCCAACGCGGGCGGTGCCTGGCTCGGCGGCCTGGTCATCTCGGCCGGCTGGGGCTGGGCCGCGCCCAACCTGGTCGGCGCGGCGCTCGCCGTGGCCGGTCTGGGCCTGGCCTTCACGGGCGGGGTCATGGACCGGGGCCGGCGGCGCTCCGAAGTGATCACGCAGGCGTCGCCGGTCGCCGGGCGGGAGACCCCGGTCCGCACGGCGGACTGACCGGCCGAACGGAAACCGGCGCCTTCGGGGGCGTGGCTTCGCGTCCGGCAGGCCGACGGGACTACTCGGACCTGCTGGCGCCCTCCACGGCCGGGCCGGCGGACTGCGCCGGCCCGCCAGGGCCCGTAGCGTCGCCAGGGCCCGTAGCGTCGGCGAAGCCCGTGCCGTCGCCGAGGTCCGTGGCCTCGGCATGGTCGGTCACGCCGGCGTGGTCCGTCGCAACGGCGTCGCCCGTGACGGCGGCCGTGTGGTGGGCCGGGGAGGCCATCGCGCAGGGCGCGCATCCGGACGCCTGTTCCGGACGCAGCGGCACGCCGTTGGAACGCAGGACATCGCGGAGATCGAGGATGAGCGGGAACACCTCGTGGTTGTGATCCTCGCCCTGCTCGTCCCAGGCACGCTGCTCCGCCTCGACCGCCGTCCGGTCCTGGGCGAAGACCCGCTCGGTGAAACGGCGGATGAGCGGCCAGGCGAGATGCAGCGTCCCGGGCACCGACGGCTTCGCGATCGTGAGCAGGCCGTAGGCGTGATTGATCCGCTGCTCCGCGTCCTCGGGCACATAGGCGGCCCAGAGCGAGAACACCGGAAGCTCGCTGCCCTCGGGGACGTCCCTGAGCGTCTGGTACGGATACTCGGTGCGGATCGTGATGACGTCGGGCCGGTCCTGGCCGCCGAACCCCTCCGCGGACAGCAGTCCCGCACCCCGGTCCTTGCGGCCCCCGGCCGGGACGAAGAGGTAACGGGCCTCCACGTGCCGTGGACCGGCGTCGTACCCCAGCAGTTCCGGCCGGATCCTGCCGAGCACGCTCCGATGCAGGAACTGATGGTTCATGTCGAGCAGGTTCTCGTGCATGAACGAGTAGTGGCACCGCACGGTGCGGGAGAACGTCATGGTGCGGTGGGTGGCGGAGTGGTACTCGGGCAGGAACGGGAACGGCGCGTCCTCGGCGAGCGCCGGGTCACCCGGGAACACGAAGACCAGTCCGTAGGCCTCCCGGACCGGGTACGAGCGCACCCCGCGCGGCGGCCGCTCGCAGCCCTTGGGCAGGTACGGGATCTGCGAGATGCGTCCGTCGCCCCGATAGGCCCACGCGTGGTAGCAGCAGCGCAGGACGTCACCCTCGACCACACCCATGCTCAGCGGCACCTGACGGTGTGCGCAGCGGTCCTCCAGCGCGTGGACGACACCGCTGCGCCCGCGGTACAGCACGATCCGCTCACCTGCGAAGACGGCCGCGAACGTCCGGTTGCGCCGCACCTTCCGCGAGGTCGCCACGGGATACCAGTGATCGGGGGCGATGCCGACCCGGCGCAGGTCGGAGACCGTACCGGGCAGGGCCGCCGGACGGCTGTCCGAGTGCCGCGGCCCCGAGGACTCCGGGCGGGAGACGGAGTGCTGGTCAGGTCCGGGGCGGTCGTGCCGGGCCTCGGTCATGTGCGGTGCTCCCTTGCACTCGGGGCGCGAGTACGCGTCGTGCGGCAGCGGGGAGACCGCGCGGCGGGCTCACGGTTCCGGGCCCCGACGCGGCGCCCCCCGTCCAGGAAACCCACCCCGCGGCAGTAGGCGGTTCAGCTCCGCGTGGCGGGCTCCACCTTCCAACCGTCACCGCGGGCGCGACAGCCGTCAACCGCGGGAGTGCGTTGGTGTTACGCCGCAGGGTCCGGCCGGCGTTCCGGATATCGGTACCCGGACTCGGCCAGGACGTCCGGGCCCACCCCGCTCGCGTCACGGCGGCGAGTCCCCGAGCTCCGACTCCCGGCACAGCAGTTCGTCCAGGTCAGCGAGCCGGTCGAGCCCCCGGACGGCCTGTGCCATGCGGTGGTTGCCGGCCAGCCGCTCGCGGTGACGGTGCAGGAAGGCCCAGTATCCGGTGGTGTACGGACAGGCCCGATCCCCCGAGCGTTCCGTGGGCCGGTAGGCGCAGCCCTTGCACAGATCGCTCATACGGTTCACGTAGGAGCCGCCCGAGGTGTACGGCTTCGTGGTCATCCGCCCGCCGTCCGCGTACTGGGACATCCCGACGACGTTGGGCAGCATCACCCAGTCGTAGCCGTCGACGAAGCAGCGGTGGAACCAGTCCGTCACCGCCGCGGGGTCCCAGCCATGTTGCAGCGCGTAACTGCCGAGCAGCATCAGCCGGGGGATGTGGTGCGTCCATCCGGTGTCGCGGACCTGTGCCAGCGCGGTGGCCAGGCAGCGCGCTTCCACGGCGTCGGCGTCCAGATCCAGGAACCAGTCAGGGAGCGGCGCGTGGTGCCGTAGGGCGTTGCTGTGCCGGTAGTCGTCGCCGAAGTGCCAGTAGAGCTGCCATACGTACTCACGCCATCCGGCGATCTGCCGGACGAACCCCTCCACGCTGTTGAGCGGCGCCCGGCCGGCTCTCCAGGCCTCTTCGGCGAGCTCGACGCATTCGAGGGGGTGCAGCAGACCGAGGTTCAGGGACGACGACAGGAGGCTGTGGCTCATCACCGGATCGGCCGCCAGCATCGCGTCCTCGTACGGGCCGAAGCCGGCCAGCCGGTGCTCGACGAACCGTCGCAGCGCGGTCAGCGCCTCGCGGCGTGAGGCCGGGAACCGGCGCGGGCCGTCCCGTCCGACGAACCGCACCAGGCCGTCGCGTTCCCACCGGTCAAGGTCGTGCCGCACCTCCGCGTCGATGTCGTCCTCACGCGGCCGGTACGGTGACGGCGCGCCCAGGGTGCTCGCCCCCTCGGGCGGGCGTTCGCGGTTGTCGTGATCGAGGTTCCAGCGCCCGCCCGCGGGAGCGTCGGCGTCCATCAGCAGACCGTGCTCCCGCCGTACCCAGTGGTAGAAGTCCTCCTGTCGCAGCCGACGGCCACCGCGGTCGTCGGCCCAGGCACGGAAGTCGGCCGGCGGCACGAGGAACCCGCGGGCGGGCAGCACCGTGACCCTGTCGAGCGAGCGGACCAGACGCAGGGCCGCGTGGGAGGTGGGGTGGTGCACCGTCACGGCGTCGTCGCCGACCGCTTCGCGCAGCCCCTCGCGATAGGTCTCGCTGCGGACATGACGGACGCGTCCGCCGAGCTCGGCCGCGCGGTGCCGCATCGCGGAGAGGACGAGATGGGCCTTCGCGCGGTGGAAACGCCAGCGGCGGAACACGGAGAGGGCCTCGACGAGGACCACCGGCGCGTCACGGTCCGGCCCTTCCGCGCCGGGGGTGAGGAAATGGGGTCCGAGCTGGTCCCCGAAGAGCCAGTGGGCAGTGGTCATGTGCGCGGGGCCTGGCTTTCGTCGTTCTCAGGCGGCGGGGACGCGCAGGGCGAGCAGGGCGATGTCGTCCTTGGCGTCGGGGCCGGCGATCCGGTCCGTGATCTCGTTCAGCAGGACTTCCAAGGGGCGCCCGTCGTGCGCGGCCAGCATGCGGCCCGTCGCGTCGATGGCCAGGTCCATGTCGACCTCGGGGCGTTCGACCAACCCGTCGGTGTAGAACAGGACCACGCTGCCGGGCGGCAGGAACAGTCGGTTCTCCCTGCGCGGCCGCGTGTTCAGACCGGGGAAGAGCATGATGTCGTGCCGGGTCAGCCGGTCGACGCCGCCGTCGGGCCGTACGACGAGCGGGGGCGGGTGTCCGGCGTTCGTCCAGGTCAGATCCCAGCTGCCCTTGCGGTCCGAACCGCAGGGGCGCAGATGGGCGTGGACGAGGGTGCCACTCGCGTCGAGATGCAGGGCGGAGTTGGCGTGCTCCAGCGCGCTGACCGCACGCGCGGGCCCGCCGCCCGCGTGGTCGAGATCGGCCTGGCGGAGCATGCTGCGTACCTGCCCCATCAGGGTGGCCGCCCTCATGTCGTGGCCGGTGATGTCACCGACCGACAGGGCCAGCACGGCCGGGGCGCTGGAGTCCTCGCCGCCATGGGCCGCGCTGGGCAGCATATAGGCGTCGTACCAGTCGCCACCGACCAGATCCGTCCGCGCGGCGGCCCGGTACAGTGCCGCCAGATCCAGATGCGGTACCGAGGGCACATCGGTGAGCAGGGCCTCCTGCATCTCCCGGGCCGCGTCGATACGGTTGTCCAGGAACAGCGCCCGTTCCACCGCCCGTGCGGTGTACCCGGCCAACGACGCCAGCACCGCCTGCTCCACGATGTCGATCTCGTGCGGGTGGTTCCAGCCCAGCACCAGTGTGCCGAGCGGGAGAACCGTGCCCGGCAGCGGCACGCACACCGCGGTCCGCAGCCCCAGAGCCGTGAACGTCTCGGCCGCCTCCGGCGAGTAGTCGCGCTCCAGCTGCGCCGTGTCCGTGACCGTGATCGTCCGGTTCTCCCGGGCCGCCCGCGCGGTCGGCCAGGCGGCGTCGAGTGTGTAGCTCTCGTAGGTGCGTTCCATCGGGGTGCTGCCCATCACGTCGACCATGCGCCGCAGCCGCTTCGTGGTGGTGCCCTCCACCAGAACCAGTCCTACGTACGCGGGCTTGAGGTCGCTGCCGACGAGTTCCCGCACCTGCTCCCGGACGTCCGACAGGCCGGTGGTGTCGGCCAGCGCGTCCGCGGCCCGCAGCAGCAGCTGGGAACGCCCCAGTGCGGCGCGGTGCCGTCTGGTCACGTCGTCCGCCTCGGCCCGCGCCGTCGCCTCGGCGGCGCGGGCCTGCTCGTGGTGGAGCGAGACGATCCGCAGCCGCAGCTCCGCGCCGCATGCCGCCGTCAGGTCCTCGAGCAGCTCCAGCTCGCGTGCGGTCCACTCCCGCGGACGGGTGTCGATCGCGCACAGCGACCCCAGTACGTGTCCTGCCCCGTCGGTCAGCGGCATCCCCGCGTAGGCGATGACCCCGAGGTCGGGGATGGCCGGGTTCGCGCAGGTCAGGGGATCTTGGCGGGCATCGGCCAGGACGAGCGGCCGGCCGGTGGTCACGACGTGCCGGCACAGCGAGTGGGTCAACGGTGTCTGGCGGGACTGTGCCCAGGGCTCGGCGAGCCCCACCATGCCCGGGAACACCTGGCGTGAGGGCTCCACCAGCGACACCAGTGCCATGGGCACACCGACCACGTTGGCCACGAGCCGGGCGAACCGGTCCATTCCCGCGTCCGCCGCGGCCGAAAGCCCCGTCTCGCGCAAAGCCGTCAGCCGCCCCCCGGCAACGGCCTCAGACGGCTCTCCCGCCCTTGTCACAGTTCGCTCCCGAAGCACTCTCGCTGACCCCGCTAACACTTGTCGGACGGCAACGATAGACCTCCTGCTCCCGGTCTTCCGCTCCCGGTACGTCTCTTCCCTCGGCCGGGAGGGGCAATCGCCGCCGGAATCCGTCCAGTATCGCCGTCGGCGGTGTTGGGCAGGCCGGCGCCACGAGGAGGGTGTGATCGTCGCGGCGGTCGCCGCGGATAGGCTCGACCGTGTCCGTCGGGATCGCCGAGGCCCTGGTCCTGGGCACCGAGGAGCCGTCGATGTGTACTCCGGAACCGCGGCGTCATGCCGCGCGGCTCGCCGGCTACGGGAGGGTGGCCACGCGTCTTTCCCTGCTGAGCGACCGCAGGCTCGGCGAGATCGTGGCCGGTGCCGCGCCGCTCGGGTCCGGCATCGGCGGCAGGTCGGCGGAGCTGGAGGTCGACGGCACGCGTGTGTTCGTCAAGAAGGTCCCCCTGACGGACATCGAGATACGGCCCGAGAACGCGCGGTCGACGGCGAACCTCTTCGGGCTGCCGATGTTCTACCAGTACGGGGTGGGGTCGGCGGGGTTCGGGGCCTGGCGCGAGCTGGCCGCGCACGTCATGACCACCAACTGGGTTCTCGGGAACGAGTACGAGGGCTTTCCGCTGATGTACCACTGGCGCGTCCTGCCCGACTCGCCTCCCGAGGGTTTCACCGACGCGTTCGGCGGCATCGACGGGGCGGTCGAGCACTGGGAGGGCTCATCGGCCGTACGGGAGCGGCTGGAGGCCATCGGCCGGTCCTCGGCCGCCCTGGTTCTCTTCCTGGAACACGTCCCGGGGACACTCGCCGACTGGCTGCACGAGCACCGCACCACCGCGCCGGAGGACGGTCACGGCGCGCCGTATGTCTGGGCGGAACAGGCTCTGGCGCGGGGCACCGCCTTCATGAGCTCGCGCGGATTCGTGCATTTCGACGCCCACTTCGCCAATGTCCTCACCGACGGCCGGCAGCTGTACTTCGCGGACTTCGGGCTCGCGCTGAGCTCCGGCTTCGAACTCACGGCCGCCGAGGCGGAGTTCCTCTCCGCCCACCGCCTCTACGACCGTTGCCACACCGCACGTCATCTGCTGCGCCATCACCTGCCCGCAGGACCGCCCGGTGACGGCGAGTACGAGGTCTTCCTGCGCGATTGGATCGCAGGACACCGTCCCGACGGCGTACCGCACGAGATCGCCGGGATCATCGACCGGAATTCCCGGGCTGCCGTGACCATGGGTGAATTCGCCCGTCGTCTGCTCACCGAGACCAAGCGAACGCCGTATCCGGCCGCCGAGTTCGAGAGAGCCTGGGACAACGCCGCGGCCGTGGGGGCCTCCTGAGGCCGCACGGCAATGCATCTTCCCGGCGGGCAACTCGGCTGTGGGCGGGGCCGCTTGGTGTCGCGGCCCCGCCAAGTGCCGCCCCCGGAAAGGGGTGTGGGCTCAGCCTGTGGAGCCACGCTCGGCCGCGGGCGGAGTCACCGTCCGGCGGCGCCGCAGGGCACCCACGAGGAGGTCGGCGGCCAGGAACGCCGCGAGCGGTACGCCGAAGAGGGGGAGCGCCCAGCCGAGCGCGATGACGGCCACGACGCCGGCGGCCAGGGCGCCGTACCGAATTCCGCGCCAGGCGCGCCGCGGGCCGGCGGGGTGCCGAGAAGGGCGCGGCGGTCGGCGCGGGTGGGGCGGCGCTGCCACCACATGCGGTAGCCCCAGACGGTCATGCAGGTCAGACCGATGGCCAGCACCGCCAGCAGAATCTGGTTGGCCAGGCCGAACAGCGTGCCCATGTGCGCGTTGATGCCCCAGCGTGTCAGCTTGGCCAGGACCGGCCAGTCGGCGAAGTCCACCCGGTCGACCACCTTGCCGGCGGAGGCGTCGACGGCGACGCTGTCGCGTCCGACCGGCCAGAGATTGCGGGTCTGCGACACGGTCCAGGCGGTGGCGCCGTCCTGTGGCACGCTGATGGCCACGGGGCCCGACAGACCGTCGCGCCGGGCCGCCCCGAGGACTCCGTCGATCGCCTTCGGGTCCACACCCCGTGCGGTGGGGGAGCCCGTTCCCCCGCCGTGGTGGTGGGTGCCCCGCTCGTCGGCCGTCGCGCCGGGCAGCGCGGTGGACACCCCGGGTGTCCCGGAACGCAGCGCGTCCAGCGCTTCTCCGAAGTGACCGCCCGCGAAACGTGACCAGGTCAGACCGGTCGCGGAGAGGGCCAGCAGGCCGACCGCGAGCCACACGCCCGTCGCCGCGTGCAGGCCGCGTGTGCGGCGTACGCCCTTCCCGGCGGCGAGGTCGGGCAGCAGCAGACGTCGTGCGCGCCGGTCGCGACGCTGTCGCCGCCACCACAGGAGCAGGCCGCCGAGGACGAGGACCCACAGCCAGCTCGCCGCGATCTCCGAGTAGTAACGGCCGGTGGTGCCCAGGTGCAGGTTGCGGTGCAGGTCGTCCAGCCACGTCTTCAGAGGCGTGGAGCCGTACCAGGTGGTCAGTTGTCCGGTGATCTCGCCGGTGTACGGATCGACGTAGACGGTTTGGGCCCGCTCGCCCTGTTCGGGCAGCGCGAAGTCGACCTGCGTCGTGGCCTCCCCGGTTCCCGGGCGGACGGCGAGCAGCGCGCCCGTCGGGTGACCGGCCCGCGCGGCGGCCACCTGTTCGGCCAGGGGCAGGGAGGCGCCGGCCGGGTGGGCGACGGTGAGTTCCTTGTCGTAGACGAACGAGTCCAGTTGCGGGGTGAAGGTGTACAGCAGACCGGTCACCGCCGCGACGAGCAGGAACGGCGCCACCAGAACTCCGGCGTAGAAATGCAGGCGTGCCATCAACGGCCCGAAACCTGTGCGCCGTTGATGCGATCCGAGTGTCACAGCGGCGCTGCCCGCGCCCACGTCCACGCCGCTTGCCGCGACTACGTCACTTCCCTCGGGTACGCCGTTTCCCTCGGCCGGTTCGCTTCCCTCGGGTGTGTCGGCGGCCTCCTCGCCTGGAGCGGGCAGGTCGGGGGCATCGGAGTTGACGGACATCGTCGGACTCACCTCGTTCTGTGTCGACTGCGTTCGACCCCGCTCCCCGGTCCCGGGCGGCGGGCGTCCGGCCGGCGAGCGAGGTGCGGCGTCCTTCGACGGCTCGCTCGCGGCCGTGTGGTGAAGCAGTCGGACGGGTGAGCCGTCCAGTTCCCGTGGTGATCCAGAATCCGAGCGAAAGGTGCCGGGGCTCCGTCACGCTCCACGATCAGTCGCCGCCCCGGAGTCACAATGTCCCGTTACGCGTTTATCGCCCTGAGGGTCGGGGACTCAAGGAACAGTGCTTCGGATAAAAGGCACGTCCGTGAGAGCGTCCGCTCCAGTGCACGGGTGTGTCCCGAAATTGTGTGCGCCCCCATGGTGTTTCTGTCCAGTCAGCAACCCCTGAGGGAGCTGTCAGCACATGACCTGCACCGCTGCCACGCAACGCCGCCGCCACGACGACGCTCCCGATACCGACGCCGCCTTCTCGCACCTCGCGGGACTCTCCGACGGGCCCGAACGCCAGGCGCTGCGCGAGGAGATCGTCGAAGCCTGGATGCCGATGGCGGAGCGAATCGCCGGCAAGTACCGGGGCCGGGGTGAATCCGTCGAGGATCTGACCCAGGTCGCCGCCCTGGGCCTGGTGAAGTCCGTGGACCGGTACGACCCGAGCCGGGGCAACGCCTTCGAGAGCTATGCCGTGCCGACCATCGTCGGTGAGATCAAGCGCCACTTCCGTGACCACATGTGGGCCGTGCACGTGCCCCGCCGGGTCCAGGAGGCGCGCAACAGGGTCCGCGGCGCCGTGAAGGACCTGGCCCCGACGAACTCCGACCGGCAGCCCGGCGTCGCCGAGATAGCGGAGTACGCGCAGCTGAGCGAGGACGACGTACGCGCGGGCCTGGGGGCCCTGGACAGTTTCGCCACCCTGTCACTGGACGCCCGGCTCACCGACGGTGACGACGGATACTCCCTGGCTGACGCGCTGGGTGAGGCCGACGCCGGGTTCGACCTCGTCGTGGACCGGGAGGCCCTGAAGCCCGCTCTGGCCAGACTGCCCGAGCGCGAGCAGGCGATCCTCTACCTGCGGTTCTTCCGTGACATGACTCAGAGCTGTATCGCGGAGCAGCTGGGTGTCTCGCAGATGCACGTGTCGCGCCTGCTCAGCAGCTGCTGCGCGTCGCTGCGCGAGGAGATTCTGGCGGACGCGGACGCGGACGCGGACGCGGACTCGGATGCAGACGCGGCCGGGGCTGGTGATTCCTCCCGTACGTGACCGTCACACCGTCACCACGGGAGTCCCG
Source organism: Streptomyces sp. NPDC005281 (assembly GCF_040607495.1). Lineage (NCBI taxonomy): Bacteria > Bacillati > Actinomycetota > Actinomycetes > Kitasatosporales > Streptomycetaceae > Streptomyces > Streptomyces sp. NPDC005281. Next base: position 136,918 of record NZ_JBEXGX010000025.1, read on the forward strand.
CCCGGGCGACGCGGGCGGAGGTGCGCCCGAGGGCGTCGGTGCCGCGTAGAGGGCGAGAACAGGGGAGCCCGCTCGCCGTGGCGGCCGCGTACATCGTCTCCGCGTGACTCTTCGGCACGGCGGTCTCGGTGACCGCGTGATGACTCCAGGACCCGCCGTGCGGCTTGGACGAACATACGCTTGGTCGGCAGGGCGGGCCGATCGGCCCGCCCCAGGGAGATACGGCTACGCCGGCCAGGCTCCCACTGCCCGCTGGTAGGCCACGTGTCCGCCCAGTGCTCCGGTGACGCCGACCGCCGCCAGGCCGCCCAGCGACCACAGCCTTCCCTTCGCCCCGTGGTGGCGGAGCCGTGCCGTGAGGGAAGCGGCGAAGAACACCACCGCGACGACGTTCGTGACGGCGTGGGCCAGCCCGACGCGCGCCTGCTCGGGCGGCAGATCAGCCCAGTCGACCCACCCGCTGACCGCCGCCGGGACGACCCCGGCCAGTCCGACGGCTGTCAGGGTCGTCGCCGCGCGCTGCCCCGCCGGCATCACGTCCATGACGGCGGCCGACAGCCAGCAGCCGATCGGAACCTGAACGAGGACGGGGTGCACGGGATGGCCCAGCGGCCTGCCGCGCAGCAGATCGCGGGCCGTGCCCAGCGGCAGCGAGCGGATTCCCCGCTGAAGCGTTCGGATCACCGGGTCCGCCGCCGACGACCGTTCGACACGGGAGAGACCGGCCAGCCATCGAGCCGAGGCGGCTTCCGGAACCGTTGTCGTCTCGGGGTGGATGCCGGAATCGTATTTATTCATGTCAAACGACTACCCGGTGCGAGGGCACTCTCCCACCCGCCGGCCGTGTGGCGCGGGGGCGTGCCCGCCCCCGCGCTCGTTGCTACGGGTGGCGGGTCTGCTCGGCGCAAGTGGGAGGCGCGCCGCGGTGGCGGCGCGCCTCCGGCGTCAGGAGCCGTTGGTTCGGGTTGTTCAGCAGTAGAGGTTGGCTCCCGGCGTGACGCCGAGGATCGAGGTGAAGCGCTGGTACGAATCGACTCGGCTCTGCACCTGTGCCGGGTTCTTGCCGTCGCACTCCAGCGAGCCGTTGATGCTGCGGATCGTCTGGCCGAATCCGGCGCTGTTGACCATCGCGTTGTGGGGGGTCATGGTGCCGGGGCCCGACTGGGTGTTCCAGTACCAGAGGCCGGTCTTCCAGGCGACGGCCGCGTCGGTCTGGACGAGGTTGGGGTTGCCCAGCAGATCGATGCCGAGGGCGTCACCGGCGGCCTTGTAGTTGAAGTTCCAGCTGAGCTGGATCGGCCCGCGCCCGTAGTACGCCGACTGGCCGGCCGGGCAGCCGTAGGGCTGGCTCCAGTCGCAGTAGTGCGAATAGTTGGCGGTGTTCTGCTCCACCACGTAGACCAGGCCGCCGGTCTCGTGGTTGACGTTGGCGAGGAACGCCGCCGCCTCCTGCTTCTTGACAGTGTCGTTCCCGCTGTTGGCGAAGCCGGGGTATGAACTCAGCGCGGCCTTCAGGCCGTTGTAGGTGTAGAACGAATTCCGGTTCGGGAACATCTGGTTGAACTGCGCCTCGCTCACGACGAAGCCGCCAGAGGGATCGGTCGAGCCGCCGTCACAGGCGTACGGGTCCCAGAACCAGGTGCTGATGGTGGGGTCGTACCCCGGGTTGTCGTGCTCTGCGATGTAGGCCTTCCCGTCCGTGTACCGGACGATGTTGCCGGTGACGTAGGACTTGCCGGCCACCCAGTTCGGGTAGCTCGAACAGGAGGCGGCGGAAGCGTTCGTGGCCGGCAGCAGCACCGGTGCGGCGGCTCCGATCAGCAGCGCGGCCAGGACGGAAGACATGCGGCGTTGTGACACGGGATCAGTCCTTCACGGAGCAGGCCGCAATGGAGGCGAGGCGGAGCCTCGCGTGTTCGCCGGCGAGGGGGCCGTGCACTCCGGGGCGACCGTGGTGGGGGGTGTGGGGCCACACTCAACCGCTTTGGTCTGTACCAGTCAAGGTGTAGACCAATCAGGGGCCGACGGCGGTGGCGCAAAAGTGCCGCGTACCGGAAGGCGTCCAACCGCTTTGCGTGCCTGGGCAGTTGGCCTGACAGGCGAACACGGGGCTCTCGCGGACGGCGGCCTCCGCTGAAGAGAAAATTGCTCGATCGAGCCTATGGCCGCCAGGAACAGCGGGCGCCGAGATCCCCGAACCGGGCAAGACAGTGCCAGACCTTCTTGAGATCCTGGAGTTCATACCGGCCCGTGCGCGCGGCGTCTCCGATGATCCTGGGGGTGAGCTCGGCGTCGACGGCGACCTCGGTCCCCAGATCCACGTACTCCCGGCCGCGATAGTGCGGATGGCGCCGCAGTTCGGCCACATCGAGCCGGAAGCCGGGATGCCATTCGACGGGGCACGGCAGGTGTCGCGCCGCGTCGTGGACCCCGGTCCCGCGATAGCTCGGATCCAGAACCAGGGCCTCCACGTCGCGGTCGAATCTGACGGCCCCGTGGATCTGCGCCTCGACGTGGTTGTCCAGGGCGTCCGTGTCCGTCGCCTCGGCGCGGCCGACGAGGGAACATCGGTCGGCGATGCCGAAGGCGGACGGTTCGGCGGAACTGTCCGGGTAGCAGAACGTGGCTCGGGCGAGCGTCTCGGATGTGAGCCTGAAGTAGGAGGACCCGAAACGCGGCGCGCCCCCTGTCGTGGCGCGGTGGTGGTTCAACGCACCTTGACATCCTCGCCCACCTAAAGGAGGGCGATTCCCGCCTGCCGCGCTGTTGTCGGGCGCGGCTTCGGGTGGGTTCCTGTTTCATCGCGCTGCGCCGGGACGAGTCCCGGTCTTACCCGCGCTCCGCAGGCTGACACCGCCAGTCCGGCGGCCTTGGCGAC
>NZ_JBEXGX010000026.1:0-117097 GCF_040607495.1 Streptomyces sp. NPDC005281
CCTTTCGGATCCAGGTAAGTCATCCGGCCCAGGAACCTCCTTCCGAGTTCCTCCCGGCTCAGCCGGGGATACAAACAGAGCGCCTCGTGGCGCACACGGTGCGTTCGACTACCCAACGGTGTCGGCCCAGCCGCTGTGAGGACTCAATGCCCTTGCGGGCGAGGCGGTGCCTGATCCCACGGGCGGCAAGCCATCGCCGCAGGTGACGAGAGTCGTAGCCCTTGTCTCCGTGAAGTTTGGCGGGCTTGCGGCGTCGGCGTCCGCGGCGGGAACGGATGGGCGGGATGCCTTGGACCAGAGGGATCAGGGCCTGGCTGTCGTGCAGGTTGGCTGCCGAGATGCCGATCGACAGGGGCAGCCCGTTGCGGTCGACGATCAGGTGGATTTTCGATCCGCTTTTGCCGCGGTCGGTCGGATTCGGTCCCGTCAGAGGCCCCCTTTGAGGGCGCGGACGCTGACGGAGTCGATCGCGCACCGCGACCAGTCGAGCTCGCCGCGCGAGCCGAGCTCGTCCAGGACCAGGCGGTGGAACTTGGCCCACACCCTGGCCTCGGACCACTCGGTGAAACGGCGGAACGCGGTCACGCCTGACAGGCCGAAGCCGGGCGGCAGTTGATTCCATGTGCATCCCGACGTGGCCACGAAGATGATCGCGGCCATAACCTCCCGGTCTCCACGCCGACGCCTGCCACCGCCCTGCGGGCGTTCCGGCGCCGGCGGCACCACTCGCTCGAACAGATCCCACAAACTGTCCGGCACCATCCGCTCAGCAAGCGAAGCAGTCACCGCTCCAGACTGCCGCAAGATCACACCAAACGAAATGGCGTCTTATTGCCACCGACCGTGTGGGAGCGATAAGCCCTGCCGCGCCGCTGGCTAACCCATGGTCTTGGCGCCATCCAGGGACTCGCGGATGATGTCGGCGTGGCCGGCGTGGTGGGCGGTCTCGGCGATGATGTGCATCAGCACCCGGCGGGCCGACCATCGCGCGCCCGACTCGGACCACGGGGCCTTTGGTAGCGGTTGTGCGGCGCCCAGGTCGGGCAGGGTGACGACCAGTTCGTCGGTCCGACGGGCTACTTCGGCGTAGTCGGCAAGCACGCCGGTCAGCGTCTCGCCGGGCAGCATCCGGAACTCGTCGGCCCGCCGGGCCCAGTCGGCCTCGGTCATGGCGGTGAAGTCGGGCATCGCCGACGGGCCGTCCAGGATGAACTGCACCCAGGTTCGCTCGACCGCAGTGACATGTTTGATCAGGCCGCCCAGGCACAGCTGGCTGGCGGTGGTCCGGCGCCCGGCCTGCTCGTCGGTGAGGTCGCGGGTGGTGAATCGCAGGAACTGCCGATGCTGGGCCAGCGTCTCCAGCAAGTCGGCGCGCTCGCCGGTCGCTGGCTCATGGGCCGGGTCCTGGGCGGCCAGTTCTTTGACAGTCACGGTCTCGCTCATGGTCGCTGCCTTCCGTGGTTCGTGTTCCGCCGGGCAAGGAAGACGCTAGGGGCCATAGAGGTCAGATTCTGGCCTAAACAACTGGACAGGTGAGATTTCCATGATTCATTTCCCGCACGCGTGGTCCGGCACTGTCGATGCCATAGCTGAGGCCAGGAGATGGCTGCGTCGTGCACTGCGGGAGGCCGAAGGCGGTGGTGTCCCTTCTCGTGGTGTAGGCGATCAGTTGTCTGACGTGGCCGGTAGGACAGTCGGGGTGTTGGTGTAGAGGGTGTCCATGCTCTCGTTGGAGAGGTAGCGGCGGGGGAAGGCGATCCATTCGTCGTGGAGTTCGGCGACCATTCATACGCGCCTGTTGGCTCTCATGGCTCGCAGTCGAGACCGTCGATCAGGCGGAGGTGGTGAAGGCCCTCGGCTTGACGGATGTACGGGAGACCACCTAGGCCGACGGGACGGAACTCATCGACGAGGTCGCACACGACGAGGAGGAGCCGTTCTCCACAGTCGTCGTCACCCCATCCATACAGGGGTGGACCCTGGTCGTCGGGCCGTACTTCGGTCTGCCGTATGCGCAGCAGACCATGCACGTCACCGAACTGTGCAGAGAGCTGAGCGCGCACTTCGGCAAGGCCCAGCTCTTCTTCCACAGCGAGCAGAACGACGGGGAAGCATGGCTGATCGCCGAACGCGGACGGATCATCAGGCGTTGGATCAGTGAGTACCCGGAGCTCGCCGCGGGCGAACCCTTCGGAGTTGAGCGACGACTCCTCGACGCCTACGGCATCGCGGGCAAGCCCGAGGATCTCGATCCCAAAGGCGACCTGGCCGGCGACTGGGCGGCGACGGTCGCAGAGGAGTCCAGCATCGACCCCACCGCAGCCGCCGCCGAAACGGGCTCAATCAGCGGCATGCTGGTGGCAGCCGCGCCCCTCTTCGAATAGGGGCATCGCCTGCGACGGAAACCACCACCGTTTCGCACCCGGATCCGGAGGGCGCTTCGGTCTTGACTGTTTCAGCAGGTCATTCGGGCTTTGGTGTCCCCTGGAAAGGTTGGTCGTCCACATTTAGTCCACGCTGGCGGCCTCGTACCGCTATGGGGTAGGCGTTTCGTCGTCAAAGTACCCGAGCAACTGGCCGCAAGGGGTCCAGCGGTACTACGCCCTGATCCCGTGCGTTGACACAAACGCTTGGCGTGGGACCACCGGCCAGGTCGTCATCCGTGACACTGCTCGGCATGTCGTCGGATAGGTCGGGTGCCGCGTCCTGCGTCTCAGTGACAGTCACGGTCGGCAATGGAGTGGGTTCATCGTTCAGGCTGAACAGGAAGTTGATGCCGCCGAGGAACATGACGAGAGCGACGGCGGCAAGCAACAGCCACCAGAGCGCGACGAGCAGGCTGGGTTCGGCTGGCGGCCGACGACTCATCATCATGTCGCTGAGTCTCGGCCCACGCGGTGGCTTTGCGTGATCTCGTGAGCCGACGCCGAAGCAGCCTCGCGCTAGCCTTCTGAGCTTGGTCTCTGGCGCACAGCTGACACGGCCCAGCGAAGTGGGCATGTGCTTAGAACGCGCTTGGCGCGTTCACCTGGAATCGGGCCCTGGCCTGGGCAATCACTCGCGCCGAGGACAGCCTGCCACTCGACTTCGACACGCATTCGACACGGCCCAGATCACTCGTAGATCGTCGCCGCTCGCCGGGCTCGTGCGAAGGACCTCCAGTCGCCGCCGGCCGGCACCTCGCGGCAGGCGCTGCTGTACCAACCGTCTGAGTCGTCGATCCATGCTGCCAAGGCCGCTGTCGTTCGTCCTGACCGCCGGGTAGGCCGCAGACAGTCGTGGTTCCTCCCGGTGCTGAAGAAGATCCGGGGCCGAATGCCGGTCAGCCAGCCCCGCTCAGGTCAGAGGCTGCCGTTCAGTAGCGCAGGACGGCTGCAATGTGGTTGCTGTCAGTCAGGGTTCCGTCGTTGAGGAAGACGACCTCGGTGCCTTTGTCCAGTGCGGTTTCGACGAGTTCGTCGACGATGTCTTCACGTACTCCCGTCGTTCTCGTGGGAGTGCCGGAAGCCGCGGGAGTGAGGTGGCCGATCTCGGTTGCGGACTCGGGCTGGTAGTGCTCTTCGACAGCGATCATGGCTGCCCTACCTTCGTGTACGGCTGTCCAGACCTCGGCGAGTCCACCGGCGATGGTTCGCTGACCGTGTGCCTCTTCGAGCCTGGCAGCGGTGCTTTCACCGGTCTGCTGCCGTGCCTCAGCGAGTTGGGGCGCGAGGGCCTGGTGCAGGGCGTGTCCTGGGCCGCTGTGTAGGCCGCCCTGGATACACGTGGCCTGCGCCCTGGCACCGACGCTGCCCGCTTCGCCCAACAGAGCAAGGGCCGGTGCGAGACCGACGAGGTATAGGGGTCGGTTCTCGCGGGCCAGGACCTGCTGGACGGCCGCGTCAGTTTCGCGCATGAACTGGCGGGTGCGTTCGTCGGTAAAGGTGCTGGCAGTATCGCCCTGGCGCTGCTGCCATTGCGGGTCGTCCTCGACGGCGGCCGCAACCCGGGGGAAGCCGTCTTCCCGGTGTTCAATAATGTGGTCGCCTTCCCCGCTCCACAGGGAGGCCTGGTCCGCGGAAAGGGAGAGGACCCAGTAAGGGGCCTGCTGTGCCTTGGCCGCGACAAGATTGCGGGTCAGGTAGCTGTCGCTCAGTACGACGCGTTCGGGAGCGCTGCGAGGCAGCGCCCATAGCTGGTGTTCGTCCGCAGTGGCGAAGGCGACGAGGCCGTCCATGCCGCTGCGCAGGTCGACCTCGGCCTGGGCCTGGCGCAGCTGTTCCATGACGGCATCACGGGTTCGTGTGTCAACGGCTTCGTCAGCGGTCAGCCGGGTTTCGGCTTCCGAGATCAGGTTCCGCAGCCGCACGGGGTCCTGGGCGTTGTCAGGAGCTCTGCGGTGGACGGACATGGTGAGTGAGACAGCCGGATAGGACTTCTTCGCACGCAGGGTGGCCAGCATGTCGGACGTGAGTGCAGTTGCTTCCACGGTCGCCTCCAAGGTCTTGCGGCCAGCCTCCACCAAGGTCGTCCTTTGCGCATGTCGCGGTCGGGCATCACGCCGCCGAATCGGCTGCTATTGCGCTGACGTGGAGTAACAGCGATCCCTCCGTGCCTGTTTCCGATCCCCGGGTAGAGCCTTTTGGGCGGGGCTTGTCCTCGCCGAGGAACTTCGCCGTCTGCCGGACGATCGCCAGCTCGGTTTCCAGCTCACGGATCCGCCGGCGAGCGGCCCGCAACTCAGCAGACTCGCTCGACGGCGTTCCCGGTCGCCGCCCGTTGTCGATGTCGTCCTGCCGCAACCACTTCGACAACGTGACGGGATGGATGCCGAGCTCCACCGCTGTCTGTCTGGCCTGTTTGCCGGCGCGGATCAGCGCGATGGCACGCGCCCGGAACTCCGGAGGATAGGGACGAGGCATGACTGCCAGCCTTCCGTGAAGGGCTGTCAGTTAGTCACCAGAACTGAAACCTCAGAGATGGGGCAGGTCAAGATGTCACCCGCTCGTGCGGCAGACCCGACGCTCCTGAGCGAGAAGCACATCATCCCGTCGCTCGGCGCCCGTAAGCTCCGCGACCTCAGCGCGGAGGATGTGGACCGCTGGCTCTCCACCAAGGCGAAGACCCTCAGCACCCCCACCCTCCAGTCGCTTCACTCGTGCCTGAACCGCGCCGTCAAGCGGGCCATGGCGCGGGACAAGGTGAAGCGGAACGTCGTCGAGCTGTGCGCGGTGCCGCATGGGCAGGCGGGGCGTCCGTCCAAGGCGCTCACGTTCGGCTGAGGTGGTGCTGAAAGGGGCAGAAGGGACCTCGATGTACGCGTACATCGGCGTGGCCCTGCTGACCGGGGCCCGGACCGAGGAGCTGCGGGCTCTCACCTGGGATCACGTCTTCCTCAAGGGACGGCCGGACTACGAACCGCCACAGCCTCCGCACATCGCTGTGTGGCGTTCGGTCCGGCGGAGCGGGGACACCAAGACCCGGAAATCCCGACGCACGCTCGCCCTGCCCGCGCGCTGCGTTGAAGCCCTCTGGCGGCAGTTCGAAGACCAGGGCTGGGACCGGCTCGCAGCCGACGAGGAAACGGGGTGGACGCTGACGAGTGGACGCCCCGGGAGCTCCGGCACAGCTTCGTCTCGCTGCTCTCCGACCGCGGAGTCCCCCTAGAGGAGATCTCCCGTCTCGTCGGCCACTCGGGGACGGCCGTCACCGAGGAGGTCTATCGGAAGCAGATCCGGCCCGTGATCCAGACCGGTGCCGTGGTCATGGACGGCATCTTCGGCACCGACTGACGAGGGCCGTAGGCACTCAGGAATCGATAGTCACGCAGTTAGACACGCAGCAACACCAGAGGGCCCTTACCGATCCGGTAAGGGCCCTCTGAACTGCTATGTATCTGTCGGGGTGGCGGGATTTGAACCCACGACCTCTTCGTCCCGAACGAAGCGCGCTGCCAAGCTGCGCTACACCCCGATTGTCGCTGCTCTCGCGGCGACGTCGTTTACTTTAGCCCACCGTCGGCCTGAGACGAAATCCGGTTTTCTGGGCGTCGGACGCGGCGTCGGACCGGGTCCGGGCGTACGTGGTCGAGGGTGACGATGAGGAGGCCCAGGGCGTAGAAGGCGAGGCCGAGGATGGCTGTGTTGCCGAGAACGCCCCCGTAGCCGTGCCGGTCCACGTCGACGAAGGGGTAGAGATAGCGCGCCGGGGTGCCGGGCGTCAGCATCGCGCCGCGGGCCAGGCAGAGGGCCAGGTAGGCGAGGGGGTAGATCAGCCAGGCCGCCGCGTTGCGCAGTGGCTGCGGGGTCGGCCGGGTCAGCAGCAGCCAGTCGAGGACCACGGCGATCGGCGTGACCGTGTGGAGCAGCTGATTGGCGGCCGCGTGCCAGCCGGAGAGCGTGTCGTTGCCTCCGGTCATGGAGAACGGGGTCGACTCGTTCGCCAGGATCAGGTGATAGACCAGGCCGGTGATCGAGATGTAGATCAATGTGCCGCCGGTCAGGACTCCGGGCAGGGGCCTGCGTGCCGACCAGGCCCGGCGGGCCGACGCCGCGAAGACCACGGCGACGAGCAGATTGGTCTGGATCGTGAAGTAGCTCAGCACCCGGACCGGGGTGCCCAGCTTCATCTCGATGGCCACGCCTGTCGCCGCCGCCAGGGCCACGAGGGCACGGTAGGCCGCCGTGGCCGGGCGGCGGGCGGGAGCCATCACCGCCGTCGGGGGGACGAAGGGGTGGGTCGACGGGAGGATGCCCGGTATCGCGGGGAGATCGGGTATGTCCCTCGGCATGGGGTTGATCATGCCCTCACGCTAAGCGGATCAGGGCATTTGGGCGATGTGGGTCGACTGGGTGGGTTACGGGACCATCCCGTGGCGCCATTCCGCGATGTGAGCATGGGATGCCCTCCCGCTGCGTCACCCCGTGATGCCCTCCCGCCACGGCGTCCCGTGATGCCCTCCCGCCAGATCATCCCGTCGGTGCTGTCCGGCGTGCTGTCCGGCGGTGCTCTGTGGGTGCGTCGTTCGGGCGTGGCGTGGCGTTCGGGTACACCAGTCGCTCACGATCCGTGTCGGTGGGACTCTCTGGCGTTTTCGAGCTGCGTCGGCCGGGGCCGTGTCGTCGTGCGGCATCCCTCGTGCGTCACGGGCCGGTCTGGGCCGCCGGAGTTCGCCCCGTTTCCGGGCGGCGGGGCGCCCGGGCAGCGCCCCGCCGGCTCGCGAAGCCCTATCCCCGCTCCACCAGCGTCAGCAGTGACGCCTCCGGCGGGCAGGCGAAGCGGACCGGGGTGTAGCGGCTCGCGCCACAGCCCGCCGAGACGTGCATGTACGAGGTATGGCCCTCGGCCGTGTGCCGGGAGAGGCCCTTCACGCGGTCCGTGTCCAGGTCGCAGTTGGTGACGAAGGCGCCGTAGAAGGGGAGGCAGATCTGGCCGCCGTGAGTGTGGCCCGCCAGGATCAGGGGGTATCCGTCGGCGGTGAAGGCGTCCAGGCAGCGCAGGTACGGAGCGTGCACCACACCCATCGAGAAGTCGGCAGACGTGGACGGGCCGCCGGCCACGCGGGCGTAGCGGTCGCGCTTGATGTGGGGGTCGTCGATGCCGGTCAGCTCGATCTCCGCACCCTCTATCTTCAGCGTCCCCCGGGTGTTCGTCAGGTTCAGCCAGCCCCCGGTGTCGAAGCCGTCGCGCAGGTCCTCCCACGGGTTGTGGACGGCGCCCACGACGGGCTTGTTGCCGTTCAGCCCGTGACGGCCCGCCGCCTTCTCGAACAGGTACCGGGCCGGGTTGCGGAGTGTGGGGCCGTAGTAGTCGTTCGAACCGAAGACATAGGCGCCGGGGAACTCCATCAGGGGGCCGAGCGCGTCGAGCACCTCGGGCACGCCCTCCGGGTCCGAGAGGTTGTCCCCCGTGTTGATCACGAAGTCGGGGCGCAGACCGGCCAGTGAGCGCAGCCAGCGCTGCTTCTTGCGCTGTCCGCTCACCATGTGGATGTCCGACACCTGGAGAATGCGCAGCGGCCGCATGCCCGGGGGCAGGACCGGGACGGTCACCCGCCGCAGGCGGAAGGAACGGGCCTCGAACCCCGCCGAGTACAGCAGACCGGCGGCGCCCACCGCCGTGATTCCCAGGGGTACTCCGTATAGCGCGCGCATACGTCCATCGTGTCAGACTCCGTCGAGCGCTCTCACCCGCCTGTGGACAACCCGGAGGTCCGGCCCGGGTCCACGAGGCAGAGGGCGTCACGGACGTTCTCCCGCCGCCGGCCGGGCGCGCTGCGAAATCAACAGGCGTCCGCGTCACCGCACCTGCGACACTTGACGCCATGACCACGCTCAAGTCGAAGTTGAAGGAAGACCTCAACGCCGCGATCAAGGGGCGCGACGAGCTCCGCTCCTCGACGATCCGGCTCACCCTTTCCGCGATCACCAATGAGGAGGTCGCGGGCAAGACCAAGCGCGAACTCTCCGACGACGAAGTGCAGAAGGTGATCGCGCGCGAGGCGAAGAAGCGGCGTGAGGCCGCCGAGGCCTTCACGCTGGGAGGGCGCGCCGAGTCGGCCGAGCGTGAGCGCGCGGAGGGCGTGGTGCTCGCCGCGTACCTGCCCAAGCAGCTGTCGGACGAGGAACTTCGGCAGATCGTCGCCCAGGCCGTCGAAGAGGCGAAGGCTGCGGGTGCAGAGGGGCCGCGAGCGATGGGCGCCGTCATGAAGATCGTGAACCCGAAGGTGGCCGGGCAGGCCGAGGGTGGCCGTGTCGCCGCCGTCGTGAAGCAGTTGCTCGCGGGCTGACGCGATCACCGGTGCCGGTGGTGATACCGGCGCCCGGCCGGTGCCTGGGCGACCCCGTTGCCCGCACCGGATGACGTCATCGCCTGGTCCGGTGCCGGTACTGGTGCCCGCGCCGGGTGACGGCATCGGCCTTTCCGGGAGCGGAGGTTGGCACCGCCTGTTCCAGGTGGCTGCTGCCTCCCGCTCGTACGCCCCACCGCGACGGCCACCTCGGCCACGTACCGTCCGCAACGGCGTCCGCCCCAAGGACATCCGTCCGGTCCGCCCGCCCCACGGAGGGCCTCCTGCGGATGGCTGTCCTGCGGAGGTCCATCCCGCGGACGTTCGTTCCCGGCGGCCCACCCGGGACAGGTACGCAACACCCGGTTACGTAGCTCCAGGTACGCAACCCCCCTTACGCAGAACGCCCCATGGATCAGGATCGGCTCCTGGCCCACGGGGCGTTCGCGCGTTCGCGCGCCGGCTTCCGGTCTACGAGGTCAGCGCTGGCCGCCGTTTCCGTTGCCGTTGTTCGTGGTGCCCTGGATCCATCCGTCGGGGAGGGAGAACGTAGGCGTCGGGAACGTCACTCCGCCGTCGGTCTGGCCGACGATGGTGTTGCCGGTGGTGTTGCCGTTCCCCCCGCCGTGGCGGCCGCGGCCCTTGTTCCCGTCGTCCTGTCCCTGGCCCTTGCTCTTGTCGGGGTCGGGGATGTTGATCAGGTTGAAGGACGGGGCGTCCTTGCCCGCGAGAGCGCCCGTCATCAGGTCCCGCCAGATCGGGCCGGGGACCTGACCGCCGTACACCTTCGCCTGGTAGACGCCGCCGATCTCGATGTTCACCATGTGGACCCGCTGGGTGGCGCTGCCGACCCAGACGGCGCCCGAGAGGTTCGGCGTGTAGCCGACGAACCAGGCGTTCTTGCGCTCGTCGGTCGTACCCGTCTTACCGGCGTTGGCGCGGTCGGTGAGACCCGCCTGCTGGCCCGTACCGGAGTCGATCACGCCGCTCAGGAGGCTGTTGACGGTGTCCGCCGTCGTCTCGGACATGGCCCGCGAGCAGGTCGACTTGGGCACGTCCAGGGACTTCTCGTGCTCGCCGATCTGCTGGCTGATCGACTCGATGGCGACCGGGGTGCAGTACATGCCGCGGGAGGCGAAGGCGGCGTAGGCCGTGGCCATCGTGAGCGGCGAGATGCCCTTGGCGCCCAGGGCGATGGCGGGCACCTCGGGGAGCTTGTCGCCGTTGCCCTGGACCACGCCGAGCTTGTCGGTCTGGTTCATCACCGGGCACAGGCCGATGTCGGAGATCATCTGCACGAAGTAGGTGTTGACCGACTTGGCCATCGCCTCCTTCAGCTGATACGGGCCCTTCTCGGACACGCTCTCGTTCGGGACCCGCTCGTTCGCCTGGTTCGTCCACGGCCTGCTGCTACAGGTCTGTACGGGGCTGGGGTACAGCATGGAGTTCGGCGAGGAGTACTCCTGCGTCGCCGGCTTGCCCTGCTCCAGCGCGGCCGCGGCCACGAACGGCTTGAACGTCGAACCGGTCGGGAAGCCGTAGTTCGAGCCGCCCATGCCGTAGTTGACCGAGTAGTTGATCTCGGTCTCGTTCTTTCCGTAGCCGTACGGCTTCGTCTGGCCCATCCCGAGGATCTTCCCGGTGCCGGGCTCGACCAGGGTGGCCGCCGCGGCCACCTTGTCGGACTTGTAGACGTGCTCCTTCAGCGACGTCTGGATCGACGCCTGGGACTGCGGGTCGAGCGTCGTACGGATCGTCAGGCCGCCCTGATTCCAGACCTTGGCCCGGTCCTCCTTGGTCTTGCCGAAGACCGGGTCGCTCAGGAAGACGTTCTCGACGTACTTGCAGAAGAAGCTGGCGCCCTTGATCGCCGTGATGCAGCCGTTCTTCGGCTGGCTGACGTGCAGCCCGAGCTTCGTCGCCATGGCGGCGTCGGCCTGCTCCTGGGAGATGTCGTGCACCTCGGCCATGCGCTGAAGCACGGTGTCGCGGCGCTTGAGCGCCTCCTCCTCGTCGTTGACCGGGTCGTACCGGCTCGGCGACTGGACGATGCCCGCGAGCAGCGCCGACTGCGGGAGGCTCAGGTTCTTGGCGGGCTTGGAGAAGTAGCGCTGGGAAGCGGCCTCGATGCCGTACGCCTGCTCCCCGAAGAACGTGATGTTCAGGTAGTTCTCGAGGATCTTCTTCTTGCCCAGCTTCTCTTCCAGCTGGATCGCGTACTTGAGCTCGCGGACCTTGCGGCCGAGGGTCTGCTGGGTTGCCTGCGCGACCTTGGTCGGGTCGTCGCCGGCCTCCTCCACGAAGTAGTTCTTCACCAGCTGCTGGGTCAGAGTGGAAGCACCCTGGGCCACGCCGCCGTTCTGCGCGTTCTGGTTGACCGCGCGGAGGATGCCCTTCAGGTCGATCGCGCCGTGCTGGTAGAAGCGCGAGTCCTCGATCGCGACGATCGCCTTCTGCATGTAGGGCGAGATGTCCTTGAGGTTGACCACGGTGCGGTCGCGCGAGTAGACGGTCGCGATCTGACCGCCCTTGCTGTCCAGGATCGTGGTCCGCTGACTCAGCGACGGACTCTTCAGATTGTTCGGAATGTCGTCGAACCCCTGGACCGAGCCCTTGGCCGCCAGACCGAGCGCGCCCGCGGCGGGCAGCGCGATTCCGGCCATGACGGCGCCCGCGAGCACGCTGACACCGAGGAACTTGGCGGCCTGCTGCGTAGGGGACAGGCCACCGCCCGAGCGCTTCTTTGGCATGAGGGCAGCCTACGTTCTCATTCGCCGGACACGCGTATATGCCTTGGCCTAAGCTGCTCTCAACTGTCACAGCAGTGCGGCCACGTATCAATACGTCCGGCGACCCCGAATCGTTCCGGAGGTTCCGCGTTCCTGTGGAGCACGTGTCCGAATCAGCCTTGTGTGTCACATGGCGTCCGTTGCGACTCGCCCCGACTGCCCCGGTTTGCCGGAATGGTCGCGCATGTCCCGGGCTCACTCCCCCGGGTGATCTGCCGCTTACGCATAGTCCGTTCGGGCCATTCAAGATTGGGCCCGAAGGGGGTGTTGCGCTGTGCCCACCTTCCGTAACGTCCTCAACTGGCGGCGGTGAATATGCCGCTGCCGCCGTGGGGGAGCCTCGATTCGGGAGAGGACGGCGCCGGTATGGGCTGGGTAACCGACTGGAGTGCGCAGGCGGCCTGCCGCACTACCGATCCGGATGAACTGTTCGTTCAAGGAGCAGCGCAGAACAGGGCCAAGGCAGTGTGCACCGGATGTCCGGTTCGCACCGAGTGCCTCGCCGATGCGCTCGACAACCGCGTCGAATTCGGCGTGTGGGGTGGCATGACCGAGCGCGAGCGCCGCGCGTTGCTGCGCCGACGGCCGACCGTCACCTCGTGGCGTCGCCTGCTCGAGACCGCGCGTACGGAGTACGAGCGCGCGGCGGGGCTGCTGCCCCTCGACGAGGAAGAGGTGTACGAGCGCTACGCGGCGGTGAGCTGAGGGGGATTCGCCCATCGCGGCCAGGACGCCGCTCTCGGGCCCCTCGCACCCCTGCGAGCCCTTCTGGGGGCACGTCCGCCGGTCGCGGGGGGCCGGGCAGGGCGTGAAGCGTCCCTCGGGTTCTTCGCGAGCGTCACTTCGGGGGCTCCGTGCTCAGCTCCCGGGACTCTCGGTTTCGGGCGGTTTCGGGGCGCTCAGCTCTCGGGAAGCTCCGGCCGGTGGGCCGCGAGCCGGTTCCCGATGTCCCGCAGCCCCGCGAGGTCGTGAACGTCGCCGGGCAGCGCGGCCACTTCGGCCACCGGCACCTCGGGGTGGCGCGCGGTGAAGCGGTCACGCGTGCGCTGCTCGCGGGAGAGCAGTTGCATGCGCTCGGCATGGAGCCGCAGCAGGTCTGCGGTGAGCTGGTCGATGGATCGCTCGGGGTCCGTGGCGGCGGTCCTGTCCGTGGCGGTGGTGCGGTCCGTCCCGGCTGTCCTGTCCGTGGTGGCGGGGGAGCCTTCGTCAGGAGCTGGTGCGTCGGAAGCCGGTGATTCTGAACTGCCGTACGTGCCGGGAGAGTTACGAAGTCCAGCTTTCCCGTCCGCCTGATCCACAATGCGGGCGTCGGCAAGATTTTCCGGGCCGGCGGATTCAGGGTCGTCCCCGGGGACGGGTTCAGAAGTCTCCGCGTCGGAGTCGAGATCCTCCGCGGCGGAGAGCGCCCGCTCGGCGGACAACTGGGCGGCCCCGCTGCCGTGCACCCGGTTCAGCACGAGCCCGGCGAACGGCATCTCCTCCGCGGCCAGCCGCTGCACGAAGTACGCGGCCTCGCGCAGCGCGTCACGCTCGGGCGCCGCCACCACCAGGAACGCGGTGCCGGGCGCCTGGAGCAGCTTGTACGTGGCGTCGGCCCGCGTACGGAAACCGCCGAAGGTGGTGTCCATGGCCGCGACGAACGTCTGCACGTCCTTGAGGAGCTGGCCCCCGAGCAGCTTTCCCAGAGTGCCCGTCATCATCGACATCCCGACGTTCAGGAACTTCATGCCGGCCCGGCCGCCCAGCTTCGCCGGTGCGGTCAGCAGCCGGATCAGCCGCCCGTCGAGGAAGGAACCGAGCCGCTTCGGGGCGTCGAGGAAGTCCAGCGCCGAGCGGGACGGCGGCGTGTCGACCACGATCAGGTCCCACTCGTCGCGCGCCCGCAACTGGCCCAGCTTCTCCATCGCCATGTATTCCTGCGTGCCCGCGAAACCCGCCGAAAGCGACTGGTAGAACGGGTTGTTGAGGATGACCGCCGCTCGGTCGCCGTCCGCGTGCGCCTCGACGATCTCGTCGAACGTGCGCTTCATGTCGAGCATCATGGCGTGCAGCTCGCCGCTCCCCTCGACCCCCTTCACCCGGCGCGGGGTGTTGTCGAGGGAATCGATGCCCATGGACTGCGCCAGCCTGCGCGCGGGGTCGATGGTGAGCACGACCACCTTGCGGCCCCGCTCCGCGGCACGCAGCCCGAGAGCCGCGGCCGTGGTCGTCTTGCCGACGCCGCCCGAGCCGCAGCACACCACGATGCGGGTCTCGGGGTCGTCGAGCAGCGGGTCGAGATCGAGGACGCGGGCGGGGTCCAGACTCATGACATCCCTTGCTTACGCAGCTGTGCGGCCAGTTCGTACAGGCCCGCCAGATCCAGGCCCTCGGCGAGCAGCGGGAGTTCGTGCAACGGCAGGCCCAGTTCGGCCAGCACGCTCCGCTGCTCGGTCTCCAGCGTGTACCGCTCGGCGTACTCCTCGGCCTGCTGGAGAAGCGGGTCCACCAGCCGTTCGGCGAGCCCGCCGCGACGCGCGCCGCCGAGACCGGCCGAGGAGAGCGACTTGGCGATCGCCGACCGGGGAGCGGCCTTCGCCAGTTCCAGGTCGACGCCGTCCAGGAGTGCCGGACGCACCATGTTCACGATGATCCGGCCCACGGGAAGCTTCGCCGCGCTCAGTTCCGCGATCCCGTCCGCGGTCTCCTGTACGGGCATCTCCTCCAGCAGCGTCACCAAGTGGACCTCCGTCTCGGGAGACTTGAGGACGCGCATGACGGCCTGGGCCTGATTGTGTATCGGGCCGATCTTCGCGAGGCCGGCGACCTCGTCGTTGACGTTCAGGAAGCGGGTGATGCGGCCGGTGGGGGGCGCGTCCATCACCACGTAGTCGTACGTGAAGCGGCCGCTCTTCTCCTTGCGCCGCACGGCCTCGCAGGCCTTGCCGGTCAGGAGCACGTCCCGCAGTCCGGGTGCGATGGTGGTCGCGAAGTCGATCGCGCCGAGTTTTTTCAGGGCGCGGCCGGCGCCGCCCAGTTTGTAGAACATCTGGAGGTAGTCCAGGAGCGCCAGTTCGGGGTCGATGGCGAGGGCATACACCTCCCCGCCCCCTGGAGCGACGGCGATCTTCCGCTCCTCGTAGGGCAGCGCTTCTGTCTCGAAGAGCTGCGCGATGCCCTGCCTGCCCTCGACCTCGACGAGGAGGGCGCGCTTGCCCTCCGTCGCGAGGGCGAGCGCGAGGGCCGCGGCTACCGTGGTCTTGCCGGTACCGCCCTTGCCACTGACGACCTGGAGCCTGCTCACGTATTCGAGCCTAACCAGTCCGCCGCCGGAGTAAGCAGGAGGCTGTGGACAAGCCGCGCTTTCGGGGGCGCTGCGGCAGGTGGCTCGGGCGGGAGGCGGGGGTCGCCAGCGGCTACAGTCGGCCACATGACCAAGTGGGAATACTCAACCGTGCCGCTGCTCGTCCATGCCACGAAGCAGATTCTGGACACCTGGGGCGAGGACGGCTGGGAGCTCGTCCAGGTCGTGCCCGGCCCGAACAACCCCGAGCAGCTCGTGGCCTACCTGAAGCGCGAGAAGACCGCATGAGCGGGGCGGTCGAGGCGAAGCTCGCCGAGCTCGGGCTGACCCTTCCGGGCGTCGTCCCGCCGCTGGCGGCGTACCAGCCGGCCGTGCAGTCGGGCGTGTACGTGTACACCTCGGGACAGCTTCCGATGGTGGGAGGCAAGCTTCCGGTCACCGGGAAGGTGGGCGCCGAGGTCACCGCGGAGGAGGCCAAGGAGCTGGCCGCCACGTGCGCGCTGAACGCCCTGGCTGCGGTGAAGTCGGTCGTGGGCGACCTCGATCGCATCGCGCGCGTCGTGAAGGTCGTGGGCTTCGTCGCCTCGGCGGCGGACTTCACCGGGCAGCCGGGTGTCGTGAACGGCGCGAGTGAGCTGCTGGGTGCCGTGCTGGGCGACAAGGGAGTGCACGCGCGGAGCGCGGTCGGCGTGGCGGTGCTGCCGCTGGACGCGCCGGTCGAGGTCGAGATCCAGGTCGAGCTGACGCACGCGTAGCCCCCCGGGGTGTCACCTGGGCGCGGTTCCGGTCCGATGGTGGGTCGGGGCCGTGCCGGTGCATCAGCCCGTCGCCGTTGGACGGAGAGGTGACCGTTGGTGGCGACGGGCATCGATGTACCGGCACGTCCCCTCGAGCCGGATCCCGGCTGCGGGCACATCGTGGTGGCTGCGGCTCCCGGATGCGGGTGCGGGATCCATCCCGACAGACAACATAAGTTTCAGCCCCTCCGGCGTTTGAGGAACGGGGTCTGGGGGCTGAGCCCCAGGTATGGGTCGGGTAGGGGCGGAGGGGGCGAAGAGTGCTTGTGGGGCGGTGGGGCCTCGAACATCCGCCCGGCTCGGGATAGCCTCCGGCCATGGGGAATGGGCAATGGTTTCCGGCGGAGTGGCCGGAGCGGATTCGGGCGCTCGCCGAGGGCACGCTGACGCCGGTCACGCCCCGGCGCGCCGCCACGGTGATGCTGGTCAAGGACAGTGAGACCGGTCCGGTGGTCCACATGCTGCGCCGTCGTGCCTCCATGGCCTTCGCCGGAGGCGCGTACGCGTATCCGGGCGGCGGTGTGGACCCGCGCGACGACGAACAGCAGATCCGCTGGGCGGGCCCCACGCGCGCGTGGTGGGCGCAGCGGCTCGGTGTGGACGAGACCTCCGCCCAGGCCATCGTCTGCGCGGCCGTACGGGAGACGTACGAGGAGGCGGGCGTCCTGCTCGCCGGACCCAGCCCGGACAGCGTGGTCGGTGACACCACGGGGGACGACTGGGAGGCGGACCGGGCGGCCCTGGTCGCCAGGGACCTGTCCTTCGCCGAGTTCCTCGACCGCAGGGGGCTCGTGCTCCGCTCGGACCTGCTTGGGGCGTGGGCCCGCTGGATCACCCCGGAGTTCGAGTCCCGCCGCTACGACACGTGGTTCTTCGTGGCCGTCCTCCCCGAGGGCCAGCGCACGCGCAACGCCTCCACGGAGGCCGACCGCACGGTGTGGATCCGTCCCGCCGACGCGGCGGCCGGCTACGACAAGGGCGAGCTCCTGATGATGCCGCCCACCATCGCCACCCTGCGCGGGATCGTGGGGCACGAGAGGTCCGCCGACGCCCTCGCGGCCGCGGCCGGCCGTGATCTGGCGCCCGTTCTGGCCGAGGCGCGCCTGGAGGACGGCGAGGTCGTCCTCTCCTGGCCCGGACACGACGAGTTCACCAAGCACATCCCGGCCGGCGGAGCCTCCGCATGAGCGACGCAGCAGCCCTCCCCGGCCAGCCGCGAGGCACGGTCCTCTCCGGCCCGGCCACCGCGCGCGCGGTGAACGTCCTCGCCCCCAACGCCTCCGCGATGACCCTGGACGGCACGAACACGTGGATCGTGTCCGAGCCGGACTCCGAGCTCGCCGTCGTCATCGATCCCGGCCCCCTGGACGACATACATCTGCGCACTGTCCTGGACACGGCCGAGAAGGCCGGGAAGCGTGTCGCGCTGACCCTGCTCACCCACGGGCATCCCGACCACGCGGAGGGCGCGTCGCGCTTCGCCGAGTTGTCGGGGACCGCCGTGCGCGCCCTGGACCCCGCGCTGCGGCTAGGGGACGAGGGGCTGGCCGCGGGAGATGTGATCAGCCTTGGCGGGCTCGAGCTGCGCGTCGTGTCCACTCCCGGGCACACCGCCGACTCGCTGTGCTTCCATCTCCCGGCCGATCGGGCCGTGCTGACCGGGGACACCGTCCTGGGGCGCGGTACGACCGTGGTGGCCCACCCCGACGGCCGTCTGGGCGACTATCTCGACTCCCTGCGCCGGCTCCGCTCGCTGACGGTCGACGACGGCGTCCACACCGTCCTGCCCGGTCACGGGCCGGTCCTCGACGACGCACAGGGCGCGGTCGAGTTCTATCTCGCCCACCGAGCCCACCGGCTCGCCCAGGTCGAGACCGCCGTCGAGAACGGCCTCCGGGCTCCCCAGGAGGTCGTCGCCCACGTCTACGCGGACGTGGACCGGTCGCTGTGGCCCGCGGCCGAGCTCTCGGTGCGGGCACAGATGGACTATCTGCGGGAGCACGGGCTCATCTAGTTGCCTGTCGCGGCACTAGCTGGTGCCGTTGCCTGTCGCTGAACATGACGCGTCCCGGGGCGTGGCGGCGTTTTCCGGGCTCCTGGAGGAGCGCCTCAGGGGCGGGGCGCCTTGATGCCGTGCACGCGCGCGTACTCCCCGGCCAGCCACGGCCCCAGATCGTCCGCGTACGCGCGAAGGACGGCCCCGCGAAGGACGGCCGGGCCCCCGGCCGGCTCGTATCCGCGTACGGCGGCGCTCCGCATCTCGGCGGCCCGCCGCGGGTAATACGTGCCGAACGCCTCGGCCATCTCCCCGAGGCTGCTGGTCCAGCCGTTCCAGCGCGGCATGACGAGCGTGAAGCCGGTGCGCACGAGGTGCCGGGACATCGAACGGACCAGCGGGCGCCTGGCCTCGTCGGTGTCCGCTGCGGCGATCCGCTCGCGCCAGCGCGGCAGCAGCAGCGCGAGGTCGCCGTTCGTCTCGCGGGCCAGCAGCGCGTCGGGACGGTAACGCGGAAGGTGTTCGGCCAGATCCTCGCCCAGAAGAGGGGTGCAGAGGCAGGCGACGAACCAGCCGAGGTCGTTGGTCTCCAGGTCGCTCAGCAGCCGCGTACGGCTGAACAGCAGCGCTCCCACGCCGTCGATCTCGGCGAACTCCTCGTCGAGCGCCCCTTCGAGCGCGCGGGCGTCGGCACGGTCCGTGTCGGTCGGCTCCTCGCGCAGGGACAGCAGCAGGTCGAGGTCGGAGCGTCCCACGCGCGCGGTGCCGCGCGGGATCGAGCCGTAGAGGTACGCGCCGTCCAGCCAGGCCCCGAAGACGTCCAGGAGGCGCTCACGGGCCGCCGCGACGACAGGCCTGAAGGCGGACGGCACGCGCGCGGGTGATCCCTCGCGCTCGATGTACCCCTGGGCGTCGAGCCCGCTGCGGTGCCCTGGTGCGGCCATGCGCCCACTGTGCCGCGATGGGCTGTCCCGGCGCAGATCATTTACGGCCGCGCGGGACGTGCCGGGAGACGGCACGTCCCGGCTTCGCGGGCTACGAGGTCGTGGTCCGGGTTCGAGGGTTACGACGAGGGGGCGTCGACGGGGCCGTACGACGACGGGGTCCCGCCTCGGAAGAAGGCGGGACCCCGTCGACGTACGGCGGAAGGCGTCAGCGCGAGCGCTTGGCGAGCCTCTCCACGTCCAGGAGGATCACCGCGCGGGCCTCCAGGCGGAGCCAGCCGCGGCCCGCGAAGTCGGCGAGCGCCTTGTTGACGGTCTCGCGGGAGGCGCCGACCAGCTGGGCCAGCTCCTCCTGCGTGAGGTCGTGCACGACGTGGATGCCCTCTTCGGACTGCACACCGAAGCGGCGCGACAGGTCGAGCAGGGCGCGCGCGACACGGCCGGGCACGTCGGAGAAGACCAGGTCGGACATCTGGTCGTTGGTCTTGCGCAGGCGCCGGGCGACGGCGCGCAGCAGAGCGGCGGCCACCTCGGGCCGCGCGTTCAGCCAGGGCTGGAGGTCGCCGTGGCCGAGGCCGAGCAGCTTGACCTCGGTGAGCGCGGTGGCGGTCGCCGTGCGCGGGCCCGGGTCGAACAGCGACAGTTCGCCGATCAGCTCACCGGGGCCGAGGACGGCCAGCATGTTCTCCCGCCCGTCGGGCGAGGTGCGGTGGAGCTTCACCTTGCCCTCGGTGACCACATAGAGGCGGTCGCCGGGGTCGCCCTCATGGAAGAGGGCGTCGCCTCGCGCGAGGGTCACCTCACTCATGGAGGCGCGGAGCTCCGCGGCCTGCTCGTCATCGAGCGCCGCGAAGAGCGGGGCGCGCCGCAGAACGTCGTCCACGAGTTCTCTCCTTGTCGACCTGCTCAGGGGACTGTGCTCCCCCTTGGTACCAGGGGACCGTGTTCCCCATCTTGCCGGACGGTCCAAACAGTGTGATCAGTCACAAGTCTGCCGCACTGGCGTCCCAACGAGTGCGGCAGGGGGCCAATTGGGGGCCGATCTTCAGGGTCCGGGGCGGATGTCGGTGCCGGGCTTTAGGCTGGCCGGGTGTCCAAATCGCCGGTGAGAGCACAGGACAAGGGGGCTGGGCGGGTGGTTGTACGTCGTGATTCTGCTGTGGGCGAACAGGCCCCCGACGGAACCAAAGAACCGACAAAAGAGGCAGAGTCGAAGCCGGTGAAGGCCGTGTCCAGGGCGGCGTCGAAGGCGGCATCGGCGACGGCCGGTGGGAAGAACGCGAAGAAGACGGCACCTCCGGCCGCCAAGAAGGTGACAGCGGCGAAATCAGCCGCCAAGAAGGTGGCACCCGTGGATCCGGCCGCAGAGAAGGCGACACCGGCCAAGTCGGGTTCCAAGAAGGCGGCCGCCGAGGACGCGACACCGGCCAAGTCGGCCTCCAGGAAGACAGCCGCCGAGAAGGCGACACCGGCCAAGTCCGCCTCCAGGAAGACGGTCTCCGGGAAAACCGCCGCCAAGAAGACGGCCCCGGCGAGCGCGGCGTCCAAGAAGGCGGCGGCCGTTGAGGCGGCCTCCGGGAGGAAGACGGCACCCACGCGGACCGTCGCCCCCGCCCCGCCGCGGAACGAGTCGCACACCGCCCTCGTCCGCCGGGCCCGCCGCATCAACCGCGAACTCGCCGAGGTGTACCCGTACGCCCACCCGGAACTGGACTTCGAGAACCCGTTCCAGCTGGTCGTCGCCACGGTCCTGTCCGCCCAGACCACCGACCTGCGGGTGAACCAGACGACGCCGGCGCTCTTCGCCCGGTACCCGACCCCCGAGGACCTCGCCGAGGCCAACCCGGAGGAGGTCGAGGAGATCCTGCGCCCGACCGGGTTCTTCCGGGCCAAGACCAAATCCGTCATAGGGCTCTCCAGGGCCCTGAGGGACGACTTCGGGGGCGAGGTGCCCGGCCGCCTCGAAGACCTCGTGAAACTGCCTGGAGTGGGCCGCAAGACCGCCTTCGTCGTGCTCGGCAACGCCTTCGGACGGCCCGGAATCACCGTAGACACCCACTTCCAGCGGCTCGTGCGGCGCTGGCAGTGGACCGCCGAGACCGAGCCCGACAAAATCGAGAAGGCCGTCGGCGAGCTCTTTCCGAAGAGTGAGTGGACGATGCTGTCGCACCATGTGATCTTCCATGGCCGCCGTATCTGCCACGCCCGCAAGCCCGCCTGCGGCGCCTGCCCCATCGCCCCCCTCTGCCCGGCGTACGGGGAGGGCGAGACCGACCCCGAGAAGGCGCAGAAGCTTCTGAAGTACGAGAAGGGCGGCTTCCCCGGACAGCGGCTCAACCCCCCGCAGGCCTATCTGGACGCCGGCGGCAGGCCCGCGCCACCACTGGGCGCCGGATGACGGAACGAACACGGCCTCGGCGGGCGTTGGGAACAGCAGAACGGGGGTGGCGATGAAGCACGCAGGCGGCACACAGGACGCGAGCAACACGCAGGGCGGTCCGGTGCTCAGCAAGGAGGGTCTGCCCGGCTGGCTCGGACCGGTGGCCCAGGTCGCGGAGACCGTGGAACCGCTCCAGCTGAGCCGCTTCCTGCCGCCGGCCAACGGCACGGGCCGCCAGTCCGCCGTGCTCGTCCTCTTCGGTGAGGGCCCGCGCGGCCCCGAACTGCTGCTCATGGAACGGGCGGGCACTCTCAGATCCCACGCCGGACAGCCGGCCTTCCCCGGCGGCGCCCTCGACTCCGAGGACGGCGACCCGGCGACCGACGGGCCGCTGAACGCCGCCCTGCGCGAGGCCGAGGAGGAGACCGGCCTCGACCCGAGCGGCGTCCAGCTCTTCGGCGTCCTGCCCAAGCTCTACATCCCGGTCAGCCGCTTCGTGGTCACCCCGGTCCTCGGCTGGTGGCGCCGTCCGACACCCGTCGGCGTCGTCGACCCCGGAGAGACGGCCCGGGTCTTCACCGTTCCCGTGGTGGATCTCACGGACCCGGCCAACCGTGCGATCACCGTGCACCCCAGCGGCCACCGCGGTCCGGCATTTCTGGTCGAATCGGCCCTGGTCTGGGGGTTCACGGCCGGAGTGATCGACAAGATTCTGCATTTCGCGGGCTGGGAGCGTCCGTGGGACCGCGAGAAGCAGGTCCCGCTCGACTGGCGCGCGTGACAAGGTGACCTTCGTGAATGTGCTGGACATCCTGTTGCTGGTCGCCGCCGTGTGGTTCGCGATCGTGGGCTATCGCCAGGGCTTCGTCGTCGGCATCCTGTCGGTGATCGGCTTCCTGGGCGGTGGCCTCGTCGCTGTCTACCTGCTCCCGGTCATCTGGAGCTGGACGACCGACGACAGCAAGGTGAGTACGACCGCCGCCGTGGTCGCGGTGGTCGTCGTGATCGTCTGCGCCTCCGTCGGCCAGGCCCTCACCACCCACCTCGGCAACAAGCTGCGCCGGTACATCACGTGGTCCCCGGCCAGAGCCCTGGACGCGACCGGCGGCGCCCTGGTGAACGTCGTGGCGATGCTGCTCGTCGCCTGGCTGATCGGTTCCGCCCTCGCCGGCACCACACTGCCGACGCTCGGCAAGGAGGTCCGCAGCTCCAAGGTGCTGCTCGGGGTTTCGCGCGCGCTGCCCAACCAGGCCAACACCTGGTTCGCCGACTTCTCCTCGGTCCTCGCGCAGAACGGCTTCCCGCAGGTCTTCAGCCCGTTCGCCAACGAGCCCATCACCGAGGTCAAGCCGCCCGACCCCCAGCTCGCCGCCAGCCCCGTCGCCACCCGCTCGCGGAACTCCATCGTCAAGGTCATGGGCACCGCCCAGAGCTGCGGCAAGGTCCTCGAAGGCACCGGTTTCGTCTTCGGCGACCGCCGCGTGATGACCAACGCGCACGTGGTCGGCGGAGTCGACGAACCCACCGTCCAGATAGGCGGCCAGGGCAAGAAATACGACGCCAA
The DNA here is from genome assembly GCF_040607495.1 of Streptomyces sp. NPDC005281. Classification (NCBI taxonomy): domain Bacteria; kingdom Bacillati; phylum Actinomycetota; class Actinomycetes; order Kitasatosporales; family Streptomycetaceae; genus Streptomyces; species Streptomyces sp. NPDC005281. Next base: position 22,521 of record NZ_JBEXGX010000026.1, read on the forward strand.
GGTCGTCCTCTACGACTGGGAGCGCGACATCGCCGTACTCGACGTGCCGAACCTGAAGGCGCCCGCGCTGCGGTTCAGCACCCGGGACGCGACCAGCGGCGACAGCGCGATCGTCGCCGGGTATCCGCAGAACGGCTCGTACAACATCCAGCCCGCGCGTGTGCGGGGCCGCATCACCGCCAACGGCCCGGACATCTACCACCGCAAGACCGTGCGCCGCGATGTCTACTCGCTGTACGCGACGGTCCGTCAGGGAAACTCCGGTGGACCGCTGCTGACACCCGAGGGCAAGGTGTACGGCGTGGTCTTCGCCAAGTCGCTGGACGACGCCGAGACCGGCTACGCGCTCACCGCGGACGAGGTCCGGCAGGACATCGCCAAGGGGCGTACGGCCGACCAGCAGGTGGACAGCGACAGCTGCGCGCTCTGACCGGCGGACAGGATCCCAGCCGCTGGGACGGTGCCGAAGGGCCTCAGCCGCGAGGGCGGTGCGGGGGCGGTCTCAGCTCGCGTGGGGCCGGCGCCTGAGGGCTTCAGCCGCGTGGATGGCGCAGCCGCATGGAGACCCAGCGGGCCCGGCGCCGCAGGATGTGCGGAATCCCCACGCGCGGATCCGTGCCCGTCAAATGCGGGGCGCCCCCCTGACGAGAGCTCAGACCCGTGGCCGAGCGGCGATTGCGTGCTGCGTCACTGTAGTCGTGCGTCCAGCCCATACCCCGACGTCTGCCCCTGCCCCAAGGTCCATAACCTCGCCCCAGCCCTTCAATTGGCCTATGCGCCGGGCAATTGGCCGTTCGCAGCACAGGTGTTCACGGTCCGCGTCGCGGGCGTGACGCCGGGCGCTTTCGGGCGATCGGGCGAGGGTGACCGAGGTGTCACCGATCGGGTTCCGGGTCCTTCAGCCAGTTGATCAGTTCGGTGGAGAAGGCGACCGGATCCTCTTCGTGGGGGAAGTGTCCCAACCCGTCAAACAGCCGCCAGCGGTAAGGAGCTTCGACGTACTCCCCGGAGCCGGCCGCGCTCCGCGTCCGCATCACCGGATCGAGTGAGCCGTGCAGATGCAGCGTCGGCACCCGCACCGGCCGCTTCATGCGCCGATTGAACTGGATGCCGTCAGGGCGCGCCATGGACCGCACCATCCACCGGTACGGCTCGATGGAACAGTGCGCGGTCGAGGGGATGCTCATGGCCCGTCGGTACGTCTCAAGGGTGTCCTCGTCCGGCTGCCGGGGGCCCGACCAGTCGCTCACCAGACGGCCCACCAAGGCGGCGTCGTCGGCCAGGAGTTGACGCTCGGGGATCCAGGGACGCTGGAACCCCCAGATGTACGATCCCGCCGTCGTCTGCCTCACGTCGGAGAGCATCGCGGAACGCCAGCGCCGCGGATGCGGCATGGACGACACCGCGAGCCGGCGGACGAGCTTGGGCCGCATGGCCGCCGCCGTCCACGCCAGATAGCCGCCGAGGTCGTGCCCGACCAGCGCCGCGTCGGGCTCGCCGAGGGAGCGTACGACCCCGGTGATGTCGAGCGCGAGATTGGCGGGGTCGTAGCCGCGCGGGGTGCGGTCGCTGCCCCCGACGCCCCGCAGGTCCATGGCGACGGCCCGGAACCCGGCGTCGGCCAGCGCGACGAGCTGGTGACGCCAGGCCCACCAGAACTGCGGGAAGCCGTGCAGCAGCAGGACGAGCGGTCCGTCGCCGAGCTCGGCGATGTGGAAGCGCGCGCCGTTGGCCGCCACGTCCCGGTGCGTGACCTTCCGGTCGCCGGGAAGGTCGATCCGTACGACCGAGGTGGGTTGCGCCGAAGGTGTGGCGGGGTCCGTCATGAGGATGAGCGTGCCACAGCCTTGACGGCGTCCTCGACCGGTTCCGGCCGCGGGTGCGGCTTGGCGTTCTGCAGAACACCCGCCGTCTCCTTCATGGACGCGGCCACCTTCTGCGGGCTCTTGCTCTTCTTGGCCTTCTTCGCGAAGATCACGCCGATCAACGCGAGCACGGCCGCGACCAGCACGTTCGCCGCGAACGCCAGCAGGAAGCAGATCGCGAGATTCCAGTGGCTCCAGGTGCGGATGCCGTACGTGAGGGCGAAGCTGAGCATCGGCATGGAGAAGATCAGGACCGCGCCTGCCGCCGAGAACGCGCCGCCGCTGACCGCACCGCGCTTGACGTCCTGCTTGAGCTGCGCCTTCGCCAGCGCGATCTCGTCGTGCACCAGCGCGGACATCTCGGTCGTCGCCGCGGCGACCAACTGGCCGATACTGCGTTCGGCACCGACCGGGCTCCCGTCGGGTGCACTCATCGCGATCTCCCTCTTCTGCATGTGTTTGTACGGTCCTGTCAGATCATGCCGGACCGTCGTTCCCCTCGCTTGCCCCACCCGCCACTTCGGCAAGCCTGCGGTGCTCCGCGGCCTTGCGTTCGTGGATCGCGGCCATGCGCAGGTGGTACGCGGGCTTGTCCTGCTCGTAGATGTCGGGGATGCCGTCGAGGTCCTCGTCGCGCTCCTCGGCCTCGCACAGCGAGCGGTACTTGGAGTTGCGTATCTTCAGCAGCGCCGTGGCGAGGACGGCCGCGATGAACGAGCCGATCAGGACGGCGGCCTTGGTCTCGTCGGTGAGGCTCGTGTTGCCCGCGAAGGCGAGCTCGCCGATGAGCAGGGAGACGGTGAAGCCGATGCCGGCGAGGGTGGCGACGGCGGCGACGTCGGCCCATTCCAGGTCCTCGCTGAGCGAGGCCCTGGTGAACCGGGCCGTCAGCCACGTACCGCCGAAGATGCCGACCGCCTTGCCGACGACGAGCCCGAGCACCACGCCGAGCGTCTCGGGCCGGGTGAACACGTCGTGGATCGCGCCGCCGGAGACCGCGACCCCGGCACTGAACAGGGCGAACAGCGGCACGGCGAGGCCCGCCGACACCGGGCGCACCAGATGCTCGATGTGTTCGCCGGGGGAGTGTGCCTCGCCTTCGAGCGGATGGCAGCGCAGCATCAGGCCCATGGCGACGCCGGCGATGGTGGCGTGGATGCCGCTGTTGTACATGAGGGCCCAGATCACCAGCGCGAGCGGCACGTACACGTACCAGCCGTGTACGCCCTTGCGCAGCAGCAGCCAGAAGACGCCGAGGCCCGCGACGGCTCCGCCGAGCGCCGCGAGGTTGATGGAGTCGGTGAAGAAGACCGCGATGATCAGGATCGCGAACAGGTCGTCGACGACGGCGAGTGTGAGCAGGAAGGCGCGCAGGGCGGACGGCAGCGACGTTCCGATCACGGCGAGCACGGCGAGTGCGAAGGCGATGTCGGTGGCCGTGGGGACGGCCCAGCCTTCGAGGGAGCCCTGGCCGAACACGTTGGTCAGGACGTAGACGATCGCGGGAACGGCCATGCCGCAGACGGCGGCGGCCACGGGCAGTACGGCGGCCTTCGGGTCCCGCAGATCCCCGGCCACCAGTTCGCGCTTCAGCTCGATGCCGGCGACGAAGAAGAACACGGCGAGCAGTCCGTCGGCCGCCCAGTGCTCGACGGACAGGTCGAGCCCGAGGGCGGCAGGTCCGAAGTGGTAGTGCGAGACGGTCTCATAGCTGTGCGGCAGGGTGTTCGCCCAGATCAGTGCGGCGACCGCCGCGATCAGCAGCAGTACTCCGCCCACCGTCTCGGTGCGCAGCGCGTCCGCCACGAAGTTCCGCTCGGGCAGGGACATCAGGCCCAGGAACTTGCGCGGGGTGGTGTCGGGGGACGCGGCCACGGGGAGGACCTCCGGTCGAGCAGGCAGGACGGAGCACTCGCCGACCAGACTTCCCGGCACACCATGAACGATCTTGTCGCGTCTTGGACGCTTTGCTTACTTTACCCACGAAGCGGCCGGGTCGGTGGGGATCTTCACGTTACGACTGAACCGGGCGCGTGGCTTGTTGGTTGGTCCGACGGGGCAGTGGGGCAGCAGGGCTGAGGGGCAGTGGGGCTGAGGGCGGTCGGCCGTCGGTGGTTGGGGGAAACGAGTGGCCGGCGGACGGGGATGGCGACCGGGCGGTTCGGGGAGTGACCGGGGAATGGCCCGGCGTCGGTCGGGGGCGCGCGGGAGTGGTGAGGGGTGCGAGGGCGGGGAAATGCGTGAGGGGTGCGGGAGCACGGTGAGCGTGCTCCCGCACCCCTCAGGGCCGGGCCGGCAGGGTGAGCCCGCCTCAGTCCTCGCTGGGTGCGGCCGGCAGCTTCGCCTGGATCAGGTCCATGACCGTGGAGTCGGTGAGCGTCGTGACGTCACCGAGCTCACGGTTCTCGGCCACGTCGCGCAGCAGGCGGCGCATGATCTTCCCGGACCGGGTCTTCGGCAGCTCGGCCACCGGCAGGACCCGCTTCGGCTTGGCGATCGGACCGAGCGTGGTGCCGACGTGGTTGCGCAGCTCCCCCATCAGCCCCTCTTCCTCGGCGGAAGCCGTCCCGCGCAGGATGACGAAGGCGACGATCGCCTGCCCGGTGGTCTCGTCCGCCGCGCCCACGACCGCCGCCTCGGCGACCGCCGGGTGGGAGACAAGAGCCGACTCGACCTCGGTCGTCGAGATGTTGTGCCCGGACACGAGCATCACGTCGTCGACGCGCCCGAGCAGCCAGACATCGCCGTCGTCGTCCTTCTTGGCCCCGTCCCCGGCGAAGTACTTGCCCTCGAAGCGCGACCAGTACGTGTCGAGGAACCGCTGGTCGTCGCCCCAGATGGTGCGCAGCATGGACGGCCACGGCTCGGTCAGCACGAGGTAGCCGCCACCGCCGTCGGGGACCTCGTTCGCGTCGTCGTCGACCACGGTGGCCGAGATACCGGGCAGTGCCCGCTGCGCCGAGCCCGGCTTCGTCTCGGTGACCCCGGGCAGCGGCGAGATCATCATCGCGCCGGTCTCGGTCTGCCACCAGGTGTCGACGATCGGCGTACGGTCCCCGCCGATGTGCTTGCGATACCAGATCCACGCCTCGGGGTTGATCGGCTCACCGACCGACCCGAGCACCCGCAGCGAGGACAGGTCGAACTTCGCGGGGATGTCGTCGCCCCACTTCATGAACGTGCGGATGGCCGTGGGCGCCGTGTAAAGGATCGTCACCCCGTACTTCTGCACGATCTCCCAGAACCGGCCCTGGTGGGGAGTGTCCGGGGTCCCTTCGTACATGACCTGCGTCGCGCCGTTCGAGAGCGGCCCGTACGTGATGTACGAGTGCCCGGTGACCCAGCCGATGTCGGCCGTGCACCAGTACACGTCCGTCTCCGGCTTCAGGTCGAAGACGGCGTGGTGGGTGTACGAGGCCTGCGTGAGGTAGCCGCCCGAAGTGTGCAGGATGCCCTTCGGCTTCCCGGTGGTCCCGGACGTGTAGAGGATGAACAGCGGGTGTTCGGCGTCGAACGCCTCCGGTGTGTGCTCGGCCGACTGCCGTCCGACGATGTCGTGCCACCACACATCGCGGCCCTCGGTCCAGGCGACGTCCTCGCCGGTACGGCGTACCACCAGCACCTTGTCGACTCCGGCGACCCGGCTCACCGCTTCGTCGACGGCGGGCTTGAGCGCGGACGGCTTCCCGCGCCGGTATCCGCCGTCGGAGGTGATGACGAGTTTGGCGTCGGCGTCCTGGATGCGGGTGGCGATCGCTTCGGCGGAGAACCCGCCGAAGACGACCGAGTGCGCGGCGCCGATACGGGCACAGGCCAGCATCGCGACGACGGCCTCGGGGATCATCGGCAGGTAGACGGCGACCCGGTCGCCCTTGCCGACACCCAGCTCGGCGAGGGCGTTGGCGGCCTTCGACACCTCGTCCTTGAGTTCGGCGTAGGTGATGGCCCGACTGTCGCCCGGCTCGCCCTCGAAGTGGATGGCGACGCGGTCGCCGTTCCCGGCCTCGACGTGCCGGTCCACGCAGTTGTACGCGACGTTCAGCTTGCCGTCGGCGAACCACTTCGCGAACGGCGGATTGGACCAGTCCAGTGTCTCGGTCGGCTCGGTGGCCCAGGTCAGCCGACGGGCCTGCTCGGCCCAGAAGCCGAGCCTGTCAGCCTTGGCCTGCTCATACGCCTCCGCGGTGACATTGGCGTTCGCCGCCAGGTCGGCGGGCGGCGCGAACCTGCGCTCTTCCTTCAGCAGGTTGGCCAGGCTTTCGTTGCTCACGACATCTCCCTTTCCCAGGGTGTCCGTTGTGTCCCAGGCCACAGCTCATCAGACCCGGGCCCCGGTGACAAGGGTCGACCTGAAATTGGTTTAGACCTATGCCCGGTCGTCGGCCCGGCCCACCGCCCACGCGGCACAACCACGCCCCGCGATACGGCTGCCCCGCCACCCTTCACGAGACCACACGCGTCCGCACGAGTCTGCCCCTTGTGACACGCACGTACCGGCCACCGGGTTCACCCCACCCCTTACCGGCCCCCCTCCGGTCATGCCTCCCCGGCCCCGCAGGTGCCCTCCGGTCCCCACCGGTACCCCTCCGGCCCCGCCCCCGTCTGTGTCCTCCCCTGCCCCTGCCCCGCCCCCTCCGGTCATGCCTCTCCTGGCCCCGCCAGTGCCCTACGGCCCCGCCCCGCCCCCGCCATCCCGCTCCCTGTGCCGGAACCACCGGCGTCCCGCACCCTGGCCGCTGGCCCATCCGGTGCGGCGATCCCCTCCGCATCCCATCCCTCGGCCGGGCGTGTCGGCGCCCTGCCCCGTCTCGCGGCCTGGGCCGGATCCCCACAGCGGGGGAGGGTGTACGTGGTGCGCGGCCCCGCCGACCAGGACCGCGCACCACCGTCCGATCACGCCGGATGCCGCAGCCCCTCCGCCGCGCCCACGTGATCGAACGCGCCTACGTGATCGAACAGTTCGGTCCCGTCGGCCTCGGCCAGCAGATAGGCCTGGGCCTCCCCGACGTGGAAGTACATCCCTTGCAGCTCGAGCACGCCCTCCCGCAGGGCCCTCGCCACGGACTCATGGGCCCGCAGGTGCTCCAGTTGCTGCACCACGTTGGTCAGACAGAGCTGCTCCACCGCGTCGGCGGGTGCCCGTCCGGCGATCCGCGCCCACGGCCTGTCGCCGGCGGCCATCCGGTCCAGGCTCGGCTGCCCGTGCCGCAGCCACCGCTTGAGCGGCGTGAGCGCCCCTCCGGGATCTGCCGCCAGCAGGGCCTGCATCGCCCCGCACCCGGAGTGCCCGCACACCGTGATGGACCGCACCTTCAGTACGTCCACCGCGTATTCGATGGCCGCCGCCACCGAGTCGTCCCCGCTCTCGTTTCCGGGCAGCGGCACGAGGTTGCCGACGTTCCGTACGACGAAGAGGTCGCCCGGACCACTGGATGTGATCATCGAGGTGACAAGCCGGGAGTCGGCACAGGTCAGGAACAGCTGGGACGGCCGTTGCCCTTCCCGAGCCAGCCGGGCCAGCTCATCGCGCACCAGGGGTGCCGTGTTGCGCTGGAACGCGCTGATTCCGCGCACCAGTCGATGTCCGTTCGGTCTGACCTCGACGGTCACCTCCTCCTGTCGGTCCGGTGATGCGGCCGAGACCGGGGGCCCCGGTTCGGCGGCGGCGTCGCACTGGTGGTTCCGCCAGGGTGTCCAGGGCCGGCAGCGGCAGTGTCTGGAGTTCGCGGGCTCGGCGATCCGCATTCCCTTCCGCCCGCCGAGATCGACCGTGCCGCCCTGGGCGACGTGGCCGCTCTGCCAGTCCTGAAGCGACTCGTATGCGGCGTGGTCCATGAACGAGCCGTCCAACTGCACGACGACGTCCGCCCCTCGGGGCACGAGATGCAGGGTGCGGCTGAGTCGGGGCACCGCGAGGAACGTCAACTGGCCTCGTACATGGACGTGATGGACTCCTTCCTGCTCCTCGTGCGTGATGCGCGTGCGGGTGAGACGGTGCAGGGCGACGCCGACGGCCACGGAGACCCCCAGAGCCACGCCCTCCAGAACTCCGAGGAACACGACACCGAGCGTGGTGACTACGTACACCGGCACTTCGCGGTGACGGGTGACCGTGCGGATGTGGTGCAGGGACACCATCTGGATGCCGACGGCCATCACCAGGGCGGCGAGCGATGCGAGGGGGATCAGCTCCAGGGTCGGGACCATCAGCAGCGCGGCAATTACTACGAAAACGCCATGCAGGATCGTGGAGTTCCGGCTGACGGCACCCGCTTGCACATTCGCGGAACTTCGCACGGCGACCCCCGCGACGGGCAGTCCGCCGAGCGCGCCGGACACGACATTGGCTGCGCCCTGCCCCAGTAGTTCCCGGTCGAGGCGGGAACGGCCCACACGGCCCTGGAGTTCCGGGCGGCCGCTGACCAGCTTGTCCACGGCGACGGCCCCGAGCAGTGACTGCACGCTGCACACCAGCGTCACGGTGAGGACGGCGGTGGCGACCCCGAGCACGGGGCCCTCGGGCAGCCCGGCCAGCGCGTGGCTGCTCCAGGACGGCAGCTCGACCCTCGGCAGCGTCAGTCCGGCGAGAGAGGCGGTCAGGGTGGCTCCGGCGACGGCGATCAGCGCGGCGGGGACCTTGCGCAGCACCTGCCCGGTCCGTCCGGGAAGACGCGGCCAGGCGAGCAGCAGCACCAAGGTCAGCACGCTCATCGACACCGCCGCCGAGTGCATGCGAGCCACTTGGTCCGGCAGTGCGACGAGGTTGTCGAGGACGGAGCTCTGCGGGATGCCCCCCAGCACGATGTGCAGTTGGGCGACGGCGATGGTGACCCCGATTCCGGCGAGCATGCCGTGCACGATGGCGGGGCTGACGGCCAGGGCCGTCCGGGCCACGCGTACGCAGCCGAGGCCCAGTTGGGCGATTCCCGCGAGCACGGTGATGGCACAGGTCGCGCGCCAGCCGTAGTGCTGGATGAGCTCGGCCGTGACGAGAGTGAGCCCGGCGGCGGGCCCGCTCACCTGGAGCGGTGAGCCGCCGAGCCGTCCCGCGACCAGTCCGCCGGCCGCGGCGGCGACAAGGCCGGCCTGGAGCGGGGCGCCGGTGGCGAGGGCGATGCCGAGTGACAGGGGAAGGGCGATCAGGAAGACCGCGATCGATGCGGACAGATCGGCGCCCGCGACACGGAAGCGTCGGGGCGGGGTCGGCGGGGGGCTGTGGGGCTGGTGGGTCTGCGCGGGCCGAGTCGGGTCGGCGGCGCGGGTGGGGACGCAGGCAGACATGGTTCCCGTCTCCTCCGGGGCAGCGCGGTCGCGGAACAGGTGATCCCCCGTCCGTGGTGGCGGGGGGCGGGTCGCGGCCGTGGGTCACGGCGTGCAGCGGCGGGATTTTCCAACGCTCGGTAAACGGATCGTAATGCAGAGTAAAGGGTTGATGTCGAAAATAGGGGTAAATGGGGCATCAATTCACCCTCGGGAGTGAAGTGGGCCTTTGATCGGCTTGTCGTACTTATTCCTTTCTCGGTCCCGTGGAACCTTGGCGGCGCTGCCGGTGCGCAGCCGCGCATCACCGCGAACCGCTCCGGCGCCCTGACCGGGCCCCGACCGGTGCGGCCCGACCGAGGAGAAGGAGGGCGGAACATGGCCGCCACCCAGAGGATCGCCGCAGGTACGGCAATCGCCGCGGCCTGCGCCACGGCGCTCGCCGGTTGCGCGGGCGGCGGCACGGCTCCCCGGGAAGGCGCGCACGGCGCGAAGAAGGCGGCGGGGATCCCGGCACCCAAGGCGGCGGGCCGTCTGATCGGCGACGGTTCCACTTCGTACACCGGGGCGCAGCCGCATCTGCCCCGGCCCGAACGGCTGAAGCCCGGCCAGAGGCCAGCGCAGTTCGTCGTCTTCTCCTGGGACGGAGCCGGCGAGGACAGCCAGAAGCTCTTCTCCCACTTCCGGAAGCTCGCCAAGGCCAACAGGGCGACGATGACGTACTTCCTGAGCGGCGTGTACATGCTCCCGGAGGCCAAACGTGACCTGTACCGTCCGCCACTGCACTCGCCCGGCAGTTCGGAGATCGGCTTCAACGACGAGCAGGGCATCAAGGACACCGTGGACCAGCTGCGCGGCGCGTGGCTGGAGGGCAACGAGATCGGCACGCACTTCAACGGTCACTTCTGCGGCGCGGAGGCCGGGGTCGGCCAGTGGTCGGTCGGGGACTGGAAGAGCGAGATCGCCCAGGCGAAATCGTTCGTGAAGTCCTGGAAGACCAACACGGGTCTGAAGGACGCCGCGCCGCTCCCCTTCGACTACGACAAGGAACTCGTCGGCGCCCGCACACCCTGCCTGGAGGGCCGGGAGAACTTCATGAAGGCCGCCCGTGAGCTGGGTTTCCGCTACGACACCAGCGGCGTGGGCGACCAGGTCTGGCCGAAGAAGAAGGAGGGGCTGTGGGACCTGTCCATGCAGCTCGTGCCCTTCCCCGGACACTCCTACGAGCAGCTCACCATGGACTACAACTTCATGGTCAACCAGTCGGGCACCCATACTCAGGTCGACCCGGGCAAGCAGCAGTTCTGGGGCGACCAGTTGCGTGACGGGCTGCTGAAGGGCTTCGGCCGCGCCTACGACGGCAACCGCGCGCCACTGATCATCGGCAACCACTTCGAGTCCTGGAACGGCGGCACCTACATGCGTGCCGTCGACGAGGTCGTCGAGCGCGTCTGCACGAAGGCCGAGGTGCGCTGTGTCTCCTTCCGGCAACTGGCCGACTGGCTCGACGCCCAGGACGCGGCCACCCTCGGCAAGCTCAGCGGCCTCCAGGTCGCGGAGGCGCCGAAGCGGGGCTGGGCGTCCTTCCTCGCCGGCCGCCGTCCTGCCCCGGCCCCGAGGGGCGTTCCCGGGGCGCCGGCGGTCAAGCCGTAGCGGCGCTTCGGGAGGCCCTGCCGGTCGGGCCGCCTGTAGTGGTGCTGCGCGCCGTCCTGCTGTTCGGGCCTGTAGTGGTGCTCAGGGCAGTCCTGCCGCTCAGGCTGTGGCGGCGCTTCGAGCCGTTCTTCGCTCAGCCCGAAGCGGCGCCTTCAGCCAGTGGCCGCTCAGGCGGTGGCCATCCGGCTCTCGCCGAGCACGAAGCCGGGGTCGATCTGTCCGGCGAGGTCCACCCCGGTCTTGGCGTTGCCCCAGCCGGTCGCGTTCTTCAAGTGGAACTGCACCATCTGGCGCGTGTACCGCTCCCAGTCGCGCAGCTCGTACGTGGCGTCGACGGCGGACCGCAAGGTGTGCAGCGAGCGCCGGTTGGTCTCCTCCAGGGCCTCGAACTTGGGCGGACGGCCCTTCTCCATGGCGCGCACCCAGTCCGAGTGCCCGACCGTGACCAGGAGGTCGTCACCCACCTCCGCGCGCAGGAAGTCGATGTCGTCCTCGTTCTGCACCTTGTTGCCGACGACCTTCAGAGCGATGCCGAAGTCACGGGCGTACTCCTTGTACTGGCGATAGACGGAGACTCCCTTCCGGGTCGGCTCGGCGACGAGGAACGTGATGTCGAAGCGGGTGAACAAGCCGGACGCGAAGGAATCGGAGCCCGCCGTCATGTCGACGACGACGTACTCGCTCCGGCCGTCGACGAGATGGTTCAGGCAGAGCTCCACAGCACCGGTCTTGGAGTGGTAGCAAGCCACTCCCACATCGGCCTCGGTGAACGGGCCGGTGACCATCAAACGGATCACACCGCCGTCGAGTTCCACCGGCCGGGCGCAGGCGTCGTACACCGGATTGGTCTCAGCGACCCGCAGCAGTCGGGAGCCTTCTCCGGGCGGAGTCGTCTTGATCATCGTCTCGGCGGACGCGATGCGCGGGTTGGAGCCGCGCAGGTAGTCCTTGATGAGCGGCAGCCGCTCACCCATGGCGGGGAGCTCGGCGGCCTCCGTCTCTTCGAGCCCGAGCGCGGCCCCCAGATGCTGGTTGATGTCGGCGTCCACGGCGACGACGGGTGCCCCCGAGGCGGCGAGGTGGCGGATGAAGAGCGAGGACAGGGTGGTCTTCCCGCTGCCGCCCTTCCCGACGAAAGCAATTTTCATGTTCACCAACAGTAGTGCGATCGTCGCCCTACGTGCTCGCACCGCGTGAAGAAGACCACTCATTCGTGGGGCGCGTGCCGGGGGTGCGTAGTGTCGTACTCATGAGTACGACAGGTGCGGCCGCCGATCCGCTCGCGGCCCTCGGTTCACTTCCCGGGGTGGCCGATTCCGTGGAGTCCGTGCGAAAGGCTGTGGACCGGGTCTACGGACACCGGATCATGCGACGGCGCAGCAACGAGATCACGTCCGAGGCGGCGCTGCGCGGGGCCCGTGGTTCCGCGGCGCTGTCCGGTGCCGACTGGGCCCTCGAAGAGGTGCGCCGGCGTTCCGACTTCAGTGTGGGGGAGGAGGACCGTACGGTCGGCGCCGCTCTGCGGCTGACCGCCGAGGCGGGTCAGCTTCTGTCCATCTGGCGGCAGTCGCCCCTGCGTGTCCTGGCCCGGCTCCATCTGGTCGCGGCGGCCGACCGGGGCGACGCGGTGGGCCGGCCGAGGCGGAGCGGGGAGACGGCCGACGAGCCCTTGGTGGAACTGCCGCTGCCGGACGCGGACGAGGTCGCCGGTCGTCTCGAAGGTCTGTCCCAGCTGATCATCGCGGGCGGTTCGGCCCCGGCTCTGGTCACGGCGGCCGTCGTCCACGGCGAACTGATCGCCCTGCGTCCCTTCGCCTCTCACAACGGGCTGGTCGCGCGTGCTGCCGAACGTATCGTCCTGATCGGCAGCGGTCTGGACCCGAAGTCCATCTGTCCGGCGGAGGTCGGTCACGCGGAACTGGGCCGTGCGGCCTATCTCGCGGCACTGGACGGCTATGTCTCCGGCACCCCGGACGGCATGGGCGCCTGGATCGCGCACTGCGGCCGGGCTGTCGAACTGGGCGCCAGGGAGTCCGCCGCGGTCTGTGAGGCGCTTCAGCGCGGCGCCGCGTAAGGGTGTCGGTTCGCCCGGAAAAGGGTTGCGGCGGTACGAGTTCTCGTACCGCCGCTGGCATGTTCACCGGGGTACCAAGCGTCCTCGAGATGTTGCCCATCAGGTCGGGATCTTCTGCCCGTCACCTGGTGCGGCTGGCCCGTAATCGACGGGTCGACGTCGCGTGGGTGCTCGATGTCCATGCTCGGTCCGTGGGGCCTGAATGCGTTTGAAGGTGATCCTCTCGGATGTCCTTGGTCTCGCGGGCCGCTAAACCCTTTGTACTCCAGGTCCGGAGGAAGTGAAACCCCTTACCGCACTTCTTTACTTTTAGGTTCAAAAGGGTGAGAAATGGACTTCATTGGAGCCGTCACGCGCGTGACGGCTCACACCGCCGTCGCTCGGCGTCGGCTGGCGTACCAGACGAGTCCTGCCGTGGCCGCCGCCGCTCCTATGGCGGCCGCCGCGACGAGAGCGGGGCGAGGCGGTACGGACAGGGCGGGCAGTCGCTGCTTGAGCCGGACCGGGCGGTGGAAATCCAGGATCGGCCACGAGCGGCTGACGGCCTCACGGCGCAGCGCGCGGTCCGGATTCACCGCGTGCGGGTGTCCGACGGACTCCAGCATCGGCAGATCGGTCGCCGAGTCGCTGTAGGCGTAACAGCGGGCGAGGTCGTACCCCTCGGACACGGCCAGCTCCTTGACCGCCTCGGCCTTCGTCGGTCCGTAGGCGTAGTACTCCACCTCCCCGGTGAAGCACCCGTCCTCGCCGACGACCATGCGGGTCGCCACGACGCGGTCGGCGCCGAGCAGCTCTCCGATCGGTTCGACGACCTCGGCGCCGGACGTGGACACGATCACGACGTCACGGCCGGCCTTGTGGTGCTGCTCGATGAGTGAAGCGGCCTCGTCGTAGATGATCGGGTCGATGAGGTCGTGCAGTGTCTCGGCGACGATCTCCTTGACCTGCTGGACATTCCAGCCCCGGCACATCGAGGACAGGTACTTGCGCATCCGCTCCATCTGGTCGTGATCGGCGCCGCCCGCCAGGAACACGAACTGGATGTATGCGGTGCGCAAGGCCGCCCTGCGGCTGATCAGTCCGCCTTGGTAGAACGACTTGCTGAAGGTGAGCGTGCTCGACTTCGCAATGACCGTCTTGTCCAGGTCGAAGAAGGCCGCTGTGCGAGGCAAGGAGTGGTTTTCCACGAGGTTGAGCATAGGGCCCACCATTCGGCGTAAGGTGAGGCGCGTGGGTTTGCCTGAGAGGGCTCTCGGGTACACCATGGAAGTCACGGATCGTTCGCGACCGTGCTAACCCGGTCCGACTCCTCCCCCCCCGAGTCGGCCGTGGGGACGACCCCCGCTCTCCCCCCCGGCGGGGGTCGTCGCATGTCCGGATGGGTTTTCTCCACTTCTGCGCGACCCCGGAGCCTCCCCGGCACCGTTGATTCCGCGCCTCTTCTGCACCCATGATCCGTCACTGTGTGTAGTCATCGGGATGCTCTGTGGAAGCCGTTGAGCGTTCACCGGTATGCGTGAAGGCGATATTCACAGCCTCGGCGTTGTCCACAGTTTTCGACCAAGATCCACACGATTTCCGGGATCGCTGCACCGTGATTCTCACGCGCTCCGTTCGCGGCCAGTTCATGGCCGGGTTCCGTTTGTCGGACGCGTTTGGCCGGTTCGTATCGGCCGTTCATATGGAGGCCGCCTGCCGGCACTTCACACGAGCGGGAATCACGGGGTCCCGGAGGGCCCCGCGCAAGAAGCATCGAAGGGGGCTGGAGATCGTGGCGGGAGCCATCACCCATGACCGGCCGTCCACCGCCGAAGGGCGGCAGGGCGGACCATTGATCGTCACCGAGGACGTCGAACTTCTCGACGACCTGCTGCGCCTGTGCGCCGCGGCGGGCGCCCGGCCCGAGGTCCACCACGGGATTCCGGAACGCAGGGGAAGCTGGGAGGCGGCACCTCTCGTCCTGGTCGGCGACGACGCGGCACGCCGCGTGAGGGGCGCCGAGCGGAGAAGGGGAGTGGTCCTGGTCGGCCGGGACCAGGACGATCCCGGAGTCTGGCGGCGTGCCGTCGAGATCGGCGCGGACCATGTCCTGGTGCTGCCGGACGGCGAGCAATGGCTGGTCGACCGCATCGCCGACGTGGCCGAAGGAGTCGGCCGGCCCGCTCTCACCGTCGGCGTGCTCGGCGGCCGCGGCGGGGCCGGGGCCTCCACGCTGGCCTGCGCGCTCGCGGTCACCTCGGCGCGGGAGGGAAAACGCACACTGCTCGTGGACGCGGACCCTCTCGGCGGCGGACTCGACGTACTCCTGGGCGGAGAGGCGGCCGAGGGGCTGCGCTGGCCGGCGTTCGCGGCATCCCGCGGCAGGGTCGGCGGTGGCGCCCTGGAGGAGTCGTTGCCCCAAGTGCACGCCCTGCGGGTGCTGAGCTGG
Organism: Streptomyces sp. NPDC005281; assembly: GCF_040607495.1. Classification (NCBI taxonomy): domain Bacteria; kingdom Bacillati; phylum Actinomycetota; class Actinomycetes; order Kitasatosporales; family Streptomycetaceae; genus Streptomyces; species Streptomyces sp. NPDC005281. The sequence continues at coordinate 37,801 of NZ_JBEXGX010000026.1, forward strand.
GACCGGAGCGACGCGGTCACCGTTCCCCCGCAAGCGGTGCGCGCGGTGCTGGCCGCCGCCAGACGGCGCGGAGGCGCGGTGGTCGTCGACCTGCCCCGCCGCATCGACGAAGGTGTCGCCGAGATCCTCGCCCAGCTCGACATGGGGCTGCTGGTGGTCCCCGCCGACCTGCGCTCCATCGCGGCGGCCGGGCGGGTGGCGTCCGCGGCCGGCATGGTCCTGCGCGATTTGCGGATCGTGGTCCGTGGACCCTGCGCACCCGGTCTCGATGACCGCGAGGTCGCTCGCCTCCTCGATCTGCCCCTGGTGGGCGAACTGCCTCATGAATCCTTCCCGTTGGACGGCGGGCCACCACCGGGGAGCGCTGTGAAGGGGCCTCTGGCCCGGTTCTGCTCGGCCTTCTGGAAGCGGGTTCCGGTCGAAGGAGGGGGCGTATGAGCTGGAAAACGAGTCGAGCCACGGACCACGGCACGCGAATCGACAGCCGATCGGAAGCCGGTCCTCAGGGCGCGTACGTGGGCCGTTCACGAGCGCGAGCGGAGACTCGGGAGGTATCCGGGCCATCTCCGTCCGGACAGACGGACACGCGGGACGGACCCGGGCGGCCCGGGTGGCATCCGTCCGTACGTGCCGGTGCGCGGGACGGTCCCCCGCCCTACCTCTCCCGGAGGAGGGGAGCACGGGACGGCTCGGCAGGCTCCGTTCCCGCCGAAACGGAGGCGTGGGACGGCCTCGGCGGCGGTCCGGACGGAGGCGCCGGGCTGCTGGACAGTGTGCGGCGGTGGCTGGCCGAGAGCGGATCCGAACCGACCCCCGCGCGCGTGGCACAGGCGTTGCGCGAGCAAGGGCGGGTGCTTGGGGACGCCGAAGTCCTCGGGGCGGCCGAACGGTTGCGCTCGGAGCTGGTCGGCAGCGGTCCGCTGGAACCGTTGCTCGCTGACCCGTTGGTGACCGACGTGCTCGTGTCGGCGCCCGACCGGGTCTGGGTGGACCGCGGCGGAGGCCTGGAACTGACCTCCGTGTCCTTCCCGGACGCGGCGGCCGTACGACGTCTCGCGCAGCGCCTCGCGGCGGTGGCCGGCAGACGGCTCGACGACGCCCGCCCCTGGGTGGACGCCAGACTGCCGGACGGAACCCGTTTGCACGCCGTGCTGCCACCGGTCGCCGTCGGCTCGACCTGCCTGTCCCTGCGCGTCGTACGGCCACGCGCGTTCACCCTCGACGAGCTGGTGGCGGCAGGGACGGTGCCACCCGGCGGGGACCGCGTGCTCAGGGCCCTGCTGGACGCCCGGCTGTCGTTCCTCATCAGCGGAGGCACAGGCACCGGCAAGACGACCTTGCTGAGCGCGTTGCTCGGACTGGTGGGTCCCGGGGAGCGGATCGTGCTCGCCGAGGACTCGGCCGAGCTGCGGCCCGACCATCCCCATGTGGTGCGCCTGGAAGGGCGGCCCGCCAACCAGGAAGGCGTCGGCCTCGTCTCGCTCCAGGATCTCGTCCGCCAGGCCCTGCGGATGAGACCGGACCGACTGGTGGTCGGCGAGGTGCGCGGTCCCGAGGTCGTCTCGCTGCTGGCCGCCCTGAATACAGGACATGAGGGCGGCTCGGGAACTCTTCACGCCAACGCGGCGGCACAGGTTCCGGCCCGGCTGGAGGCCCTGGGCACAGCGGCCGGGCTCGACAGGGCCGCGCTGCACAGCCAACTGGCGGCGGCGCTGTCCGTGGTCCTTCATCTCGTGCGGGACCGGACCGGACGGCGCCGGATCGCCGAGGTCCATGTGTTGGAACGCGACCCGTCGGGGCTGGTGGTGACGGTGCCGGCGCTGCGGTGGGGCGAGGACGCCTTCGCGTACGAGCGGGGGTGGGAGCGGCTGCGGGAGCTACTTCGGGCGGGAATGGCGGGAGGCCAGGGGGATCGGAACCAGGGATGTCGGGGAGCGGTCGGGCTCGGGAGCGAGGAAGTACCTCCCGGCAGTCGGAGTACGAGAAGCCCTTCGGAGTGGGTGGGTGCCGGGGCGCTGACAGGGGCCGGACGGCGGGATGCGAATGGGGAGCGGGATGGGGATCGGTGAGATGACGGACGCGCCCGCGGGGGCGGCGGTGGCGTGTGCGGGGATCGCGGCGTGGCTCCTCGGCGGGCACGGCTCGCCTGCGCGCAGAGCGAGGGCGCTGCTCGCGGGCGGTGGGGTGGCGACCGGGCCGCCCCGGTGGGAGCGGGCCCGTATCGACTGGCGACGACTGCGCGGACGGCTGCGGCCCGAAGCCTGGTCGCTGGTGGCGGGAACGGTGATCGCCGTACTCGGCACGTCGGTCGTGCCACTCCTTCTGGGAGCCGCCGGTATGCCCCTGCTGCGCCGGGTGCGGCGGACGGGGGAGGCTCGGCGCGAGCGGGAGCGGCGCGGCGACGCGGTGATCGCCCTGTGCGAGGCTCTCGCCGGTGAGGTGCGGGCAGGGCGTCAACCCGGCGAGGCACTGCTCACGGCCGCGCGTGACTCGGACGGACTCGCCGCCGCGCAGCCGTTGGTGCTGGCTGCGGCGAGATTCGGCGGCGATGTTCCGGGTGCGCTCACTGAGGCGGCGCGGCAGCCCGGCGCCGATGGACTGGTGGGGCTCGCCGCGTGCTGGCGGGTGGCCGTCGACCGGGGCGCGGGGCTCGCGGCGGGACTCGATCGGCTGGAAGCCGCGCTTCGCGCCGAACGCGATCAAAGAGCCGATATGCGTGCCCAGTTGGCGGGATCACGTTCGACGGCGTCGATGCTCGCGGGCTTGCCGGTCCTCGGTCTCCTGCTCGGCACGGCGCTCGGCGCGGACCCCCTGCATGTGCTCCTGCACACCGGCCCCGGCCTTGGCTGCCTGCTGGTCGGCGGGGTGCTGGAGGGAGTGGGGCTGTGGTGGGCGCTGCGGATCGTACGAGGAGCGGAGGCGGCATGAGCACGGAAGTTGTCCACAGGCTGGGGGTACTTGTGTGCGGAGTGCTCTTGGTCGTCGCGCCGGCCCGCTGGCTCGGGGCGGTGCGGCGGGCGAGGAGAGTGCGCCGTCGGCTGGCCGAGTTGCTGCTCCCTGAACCCGCGCCGCCACCGAGGCGCCGCGAAGTACGGGGCTACGGCCGGCGGTTGCTGCCCCCGCTGGGTGTGGTGTGTGCCGGCTGGGTCCTGATCGGCGGCCTCGCCGGAATCCTGGTCGGGCTCGCGGCCGGAATCGGGCTTCGGTGGTGGCTGCGACGGCGGAATCCGGCACCCGCCGAGGCGTACGACGTGTCGGCGGCCGCCCGTCAACTGCCCCTCGCCGCCGATCTGGTGGCCGCCTGCATCGCTGCCGGGGCGGGCCCGGTGTCGGCCGCCCAGGCCGTCGGAGAGGCGCTCGGCGGACCGGTGGGTGAGCGGCTGGCCCTGGGCGCCGCCGAAGTGCGGCTCGGGGGTGAACCGGGAGACGCGTGGCGGAGGTTGGCGTCGCTGCCGGGCGCTCAGGGGTTGGCACGGCTACTGGAGCGGGCGGGCGACTCGGGTGTACCGGCGGCCGTGCCTGTCGGCCGGCTCGCGGCGGAGGCCCGCGCCGACTGGGGGCGCACCGCGACGGCGCGGGCGCGACGGGCAGCAGTCATGGTCACCGCCCCGGTGGGGCTGTGCTTCCTGCCGGCCTTCCTCGCGATCGGCGTGCTGCCTGTGGTGATCGGCCTGGCCACCGGATTGCTGCGAGGGGGTGGTGGGTGACGGGCGGCAGCGGCAGTGGTGAGCGGTGAACGGCGATCAGGCGAAGTGGCCGACAGGGCTGAATCTCACGGAGGTTGGAATGAACGGGATGGTGCGGGTTTTCGGACTGGGACAAAAACGAGGGCCGGGGCGGGAACCGGGGCAAGGCCGAGGGCGTGCGCGGATGCGGGCCACGCAGGAACGGGTGCTCGCGTCGATCGCGGCGCGGAGGGAAGCGGGGATGGTCACGTCCGAGTACGCGGTGGGTGTCATCGCGGCGGTGGCCTTCGCGGCGGCGCTCTACAAGGTGGTGACGAGCGGGCAGGTCGGTGAGGAACTGCAGGGCATCGTGGGGCGGGCGCTCAATGTCCAGATGTGAACGCGGCTTGTGGCTCGCGCGGTTGAGGGCCGGACGGGCTCAGCTGCGGGACGGGGGATTCGTCACCGCTGAGGCCGCTGTGGTGCTGCCGTCACTGGTACTCGTCGGGATGACGCTCGTCTGGGCCCTGCTCGCCGCGTCCGCGCAGATCCAGTGCGTGGACGCGGCACGGGCGGGCGCCCGGTCGGCGGCGCGCCAGGACCCGCCGGAAGCGGTCCTGGCGACGGCCCGACAGGCGGCTCCGTCCGGAGCGAACGTCACGGTGGGCCGGGAGGGCGACCTGGTCCGGGTGACGGTCGGCGCGAGGACACCCGGACCCGCCGCGCTGTCCCTCGTGCTGAAGGACGAGGCGGTGGCGCTCGCGGAAGAGACGGTGGGGGATACGGCCGAGGGGGTGGACGGGAAATGAGGAGTCGGGGTCGACGGCGGATTCGACGATGGGCGGGGTCACTCACAGGGAGAAGCCGTACGTGGTGGCGCGCGTCCTCCGACAGAGGTTCGGCGACTGTGTGGACGGTGGGCGCGATCGCTGTCCTGTGTGCCGTCTTCGGAGCTGTGCTGTCGATGGGGCAGGCCGTCGTGGTGCGGCACCGGGCAGCAGGGGCCGCGGACCTGGCGGCCCTGGCCGCGGCGGACCACTGGAGCGACGGTGGCGCGGCGGCCTGCGCCCGCGCGGAACGCGTGGCCCGGGCGCAGAGCGCCCGGCTCGTGCGGTGCGAGGTCGACGGCCAGATCTCGGACGTGACGGCGGTGTCCGGAACCGGTCTCATCACCGCCGAGGTCAGATCGAGGGCGGGGCCGGCTGAGTCCGTGGGGCCGACAGGACCTTCGGAGTCCACGGGGTCACCAGGGCTCGCTCCGGGATCTCCGGGGCCTCCCGGCCCTCCCAGGCCTCACCCCGCCGGGTCCCGGTCCGCGGCACCTCACGCAGCCGACCTTCACCCATTCGGCTCTGTGGTGCCTGACTTTCGTCCGACCGGCCACCGACACGGGCCACCGACACCGATATCGGCCAGCGGTCACTGGCCAGCGGCCCCTGCCCATCCGGCCCAGGCTCGCCGCCCGGACTACTCGCGACCCGGCTCCTCCAGATCCGACCTCTCCGGACCTGGCTCGTTCCGATCCGCCCCCTCCCGATCCGCCCCCTCCCGATCGGGCCCCTTCGGACCTGGCTCCTCCGGTGCTGCCCGCAGGAGTTCTGTGAGCAGGCGGACGGCGCCTCGCTTGTGGAGCGGATCGTTGCCGTTACCGCATTTGGGGGACTGGATGCAGGACGGGCAGCCGGTGTCGCACTCGCACGAGGCGATGGCCTGACGGGTGGCGGTGAGCCACGAGCGGGCTGTGTGGAAGGCGCGTTCGGCGAATCCGGCGCCGCCCGGGTGGCCGTCGTACACGAAGACGGTGGGCAGGAGCGTGTCCGGGTGGAGGGGGACGGAGACGCCGCCGATGTCCCAGCGGTCGCAGGTGGCGAACAGCGGCAGCATGCCGATCGACGCGTGCTCGGCGGCGTGCAGGGTGCCGCCGAGGATCTCCGGGTTGATCCGGGCCGCGTCCAGCTGGTCCTCGGTGACCGTCCACCAGACGGCGCGGGTACGGAGCGTCCGCGGAGGGAGGTCGAGCTTCGTCTCGCCGAGTACTTCACCGGTGATGACACGTCGGCGCAGGAAGGAGACGACCTGATTGGTGACCTCGACGGAGCCGTAGCACAACCGGCCGTCACCCCAAGGGACTTCGACGTCGGTCTTGAGGACGGCGATGGTGGTCGTGTCCCGGGCGACCGTCGAATACGGCGGGCTGGCCTCCTCGACCAGTGCGACGGAGTCCTCCAGGTCCAGCTTGCGCACCAGGTACGTACGGCCCTGGTGCAGATGGACCGCGCCCTCGTGGACCGCCGTGTGCGCGGCGCCCTCGTCGACGGTGCCGAGCAGACGGCCGGTCCCGGCCTCGACGACCTGCACCGGGCTGCCGCCGCCCCCGCGGATGTCGGTCAGGTCGACGGCTCGCTCTCGGCGGGTCCAGTGCCAGGCCGTGGTCCGGCGGCGCAGCAGTTTCGCGGCCTCCAGCTGCGGCAGCAGCCCGGCGGCGGCGGGGCCGAAGAGCTCCAGGTCCTCGTCCGTGAGCGGGATCTCGGAGGCGGCGGCGCACAGGTGCGGGGCGAGGACGTACGGGTTGTCCGGGTCGAGGACCGTGGATTCCACCGGTTGGTCGAACAGGGCCTCGGGGTGATGGACGAGGAAGGTGTCCAGCGGGTCGTCGCGGGCGACCAGGATCGCCAGTGCGCCTTCCCCGGAGCGGCCCGCGCGGCCGGCCTGCTGCCAGAGAGAGGCGCGGGTGCCCGGGTAACCGGAGATGACGACGGCGTCGAGGCCGGAGATGTCGACGCCGAGTTCGAGGGCGGTGGTGGCGGCGAGGCCGAGGAGTTCCCCGGAGTGCAGCGCGCTCTCCAGGGCACGTCGTTCCTCGGGGAGGTAGCCGCCGCGGTAGGCGGCGACGCGCCGGGCCAGTGAGCGGTCGATCTCGGCGAGGCGTTCCTGGGCGATGACCGCGATCAGCTCGGCGCCACGCCGGGACCGTACGAAGGAGATCGAGCGCATGCCCTGGACGGTGAGGTCGGTCAGCAGATCGGCCGTCTCGGCGGTGGCGCTACGCCGTACGGGTGCACCTTTCTCGCCGTGCAGTTCGGTGAGCGGAGGCTCCCACAGGGCGAACACGAGTTCCCCTCGCGGGGAGGCGTCGTCGGCGACCTCGACGACCGGGAGGCCCGTCAGACGGCCTGCCGCGACCGAGGGTTCGGCGGCGGTCGCGGAGGCCAGCAGGAAGACGGGCGAGGCGCCGTAGCGGGCGCAGAGGCGGCGCAGACGGCGCAGTACCTGGGCGACGTGGGAGCCGAAGACGCCGCGGTAGGTGTGGCACTCGTCGATGACGACGTAGCGCAGGGCGCGCAGGAAGGAGGACCAGCGGGGGTGGGAGGGCAATATCCCGCGGTGCAGCATGTCGGGGTTGGTCAGGACGTAGTTGGCGTACTGGCGTACCCATTCACGTTCCTCGAACGGAGTGTCGCCGTCGTACACGGCCGGGCGTACGGCATTGCCCAGCGGTTGTGAAAGTTCCTTCACCGAGCGGCGCTGGTCGGCCGCCAGGGCCTTGGTGGGGGCCAGGTAGAGGGCGGTGGCACCCCGGCCGTTCGGGGCCTCGGACCCCTCCAGGAGGGCTGTCAGGACCGGGGCGAGGTAGGCCAGGGACTTGCCGGAGGCGGTGCCGGTGGCGACGATCACCGACTCGCCGTCCAGGGCGTGCTCGGCGACGCGCGCCTGGTGGGCCCAGGGGTGCTCGATGCCCGCGGCCTGCACGGCCGCGATGACCTCCGAACGGATCCGGTCGGGCCAGACGGCATGACGACCCTCTCGCGGGGGCAAGTGCTCCGTATGAGTGATGCGCGAAGACCGGCTCGGCCCCGAGGCGAGCCGGTCCAGGACGGTGCTCGGCGAGGGGCGGGACGCGGTGTCCGCCGAGGTTCGATCGGATCGGTGATTCTTGGCCATCGGCATCGAGTGTGTCACTGGCGTGACGGACAATGGGCCCAAGGCGTCGTGCACGCCTGCCGGTAAGTGATTGAATGCCATCGCGGCTGGCGAACCGTCCCGGGGGCTCTGCCGAGGTGTCCCATGGGGCGACCGCTCGATAGCAAGGTGCTGGAGGATCCGTGGACCTGTCCCTGTCGACTCGCAATGTGTCCGGCCCCAACGGCGACCGTACGGTCGTCGAGGTCGGCGGCGAAATCGATGTATATACCGCGCCCAAGCTGCGCGAGCAGCTGGTCGAGCTGGTGAACGACGGCAGTTTCCACCTCGTCGTAGACATGGAGGGCGTGGACTTCCTCGACTCCACCGGTCTCGGCGTGCTGGTGGGCGGCCTGAAGCGCGTCCGGGCCCATGAGGGCTCGCTGCGTCTGGTGTGCAACCAGGAGCGCATTCTGAAGATCTTCCGTATTACCGGTCTCACCAAGGTGTTCCCGATTCACACCTCGGTGGACGAGGCGGTCAACGCGACCGACTGACGGCCGGTCCACCGGGTCGTGGGCCCGGCATCGCACACATCGGGGACCGGGCCCACGGCCCGGCCCCCAGACAGCACGCCCGTAGTTCGGAGGGGGATGCATGGCCACCGTTGAACTCCGCTTCAGTGCGCTGCCCGAGCACGTCAGGACCGCCCGACTCGTGGCGGCGGCGGTGGCGCGCAGGGCCGGAGTGGACGAGGCCGTCCTCGACGAGGTCAGGCTCGCTGTCGGCGAGGCCTGTACTCGTGCTGTCGGACTGCACCAGAGTGGCGGTATCTCCGCGCCGGTGCACGTGTCGCTGATCGAGGAGGAGAAGCAGTTCTCCATCGAGGTCGGTGACGAGGTGCCTGGTTCGGTGCCCGGAGGGGCGGCGTCCGGCGCCGTCTCGGACGCGGAGGCCGAGGAGGACGAGATGGGCCTCGCGGTCATCAGCGGCCTCGTCGACGACGTGGAAGTCATTGCCGGAGAGCACGGCGGACTGATCAGGATGAGCTGGCCCACCACGCCGCCGGCCATGGCTCTTCCCTGACAGCAGCCTCTCTTTTTTAGTCCCGAAGGGCCCTACTCGGTGGGGCCCTTCGGCGTGTCCGGGGACTCGCGCTCGTCCATATGGTGATCATGCACTCTGTTGATCGTGCACGGCGTTTCGTGAATTGATTCACGATCATCGGCGCGATAATTGGATCAAGCGTCAACGCTTCTGGGGCATTACTGCATTTGGGTCCATGGACGCCTGTCGATCATTTGCTGAAGAGCAAGTGAAGGCTAATTCCGCTTACCGCGCACTGTTTTGATCAGGTTCCGGTATCTAGAATCCGTCCACATCTTGAGCTCAGCCCAAGCGTCAAGGAGGACGAATGGCGGGGCTTTCTACCCCTCATCAGTTTGACCACCCCTCAACCTTCGCAGCCGCGGTCCTGACGGACGGCAACCGTCTCATCGTGATGGTCATCGTGGTCGTCGCCGTGGCAGCCCTCGTGGTCGCCGGGATCCTGGTGCGCCAGGTTCTCGCGGCCGGCGAGGGCACCGACAGCATGAAGGAGATCGCGACGGCGATCCAGGAAGGCGCGAATGCCTATCTGGGACGTCAGATGCGCACGCTCGGCGTATTCGCCGCAGTGGTGTTCTTCCTGCTCATGCTGCTTCCCGCGGACGACTGGAACCAGCGCGCCGGACGATCGATCTTCTTCCTGATCGGCGCGGTGTTCTCGGCGACCACCGGCTATATCGGCATGTGGCTCGCCGTACGGAGCAATGTCCGCGTGGCCGCCGCGGCAAGGGAAGCAACCCCGGCGGAGGGTGAACCCGAAAAGGATCTCACCGCCGTCTCGCACAAAGCCATGAAGATCGCTTTCCGCACCGGTGGCGTCGTCGGCATGTTCACGGTGGGGCTCGGCCTGCTGGGCGCCTCCTGTGTGGTGCTCGTGTACGCGGCCGACGCGCCGAAAGTCCTGGAAGGCTTCGGTCTCGGCGCGGCACTGATCGCCATGTTCATGCGTGTCGGCGGCGGTATCTTCACCAAGGCCGCCGACGTCGGAGCCGACCTGGTCGGCAAGGTCGAGCAGGGCATCCCGGAGGACGACCCGCGCAATGCCGCGACCATCGCCGACAACGTGGGCGACAACGTGGGCGACTGCGCCGGTATGGCCGCCGACCTCTTCGAGTCGTACGCCGTCACGCTCGTCGCCGCGCTGATCCTCGGCAAGGTGGCGTTCGGCGATTCCGGGCTAGCGTTCCCGCTGATCGTGCCCGCGATCGGCGTACTCACCGCGATGATCGGCATCTTCGCGGTGGCGCCCCGGCGTTCGGACCGCAGCGGCATGTCCGCGATCAACCGTGGGTTCTTCATCTCCGCGGTGATCTCGCTCGTCCTGGTCGCCTTCGCCGTCTACATCTACCTTCCGGGGACCTACGCAGAACTGGACGGGGTCACGGACGCGGCGATCAAGGCCAAGGGCGGTGACCCGCGGGTCCTCGCGGTCGTCGCCGTCGGCATCGGCATCGTGCTGGCCGCGCTCATCCAGCAGTTGACCGGCTACTTCACCGAGACCAGCCGCCGTCCCGTCCGGGACATCGGCAAGAGTTCCCTCACCGGCGCGGCCACCGTCGTCCTCGCCGGCATCTCCATCGGTCTCGAATCGGCCGTCTACACCGCCCTGTTGATCGGCCTCGGCGTGTACGGGGCCTTCCTGCTGGGCGGTACGTCGATCATGCTGGCGCTGTTCGCCGTGGCGCTCGCAGGAACGGGCCTGCTCACCACGGTCGGTGTCATCGTCGCGATGGACACCTTCGGTCCCGTCTCCGACAACGCGCAAGGCATCGCCGAGATGTCAGGCGACGTCGAGGGCGCGGGCGCGCAGGTGCTCACCGACCTGGACGCCGTCGGCAACACCACCAAGGCCATCACCAAGGGCATCGCCATCGCCACCGCCGTCCTCGCGGCCTCGGCCCTCTTCGGCTCGTACCGTGACGCGATCACCACGGCCGCGAGTGATGTGGGCGAGAAGGTCTCGGGCCCCGGAGCGCCGATGAACCTGATGATGGACATCTCGCAGCCCAACAACCTGGTGGGTCTCATCGCGGGCGCGGCGGTCGTCTTCCTCTTCTCGGGGCTGGCGATCAACGCGGTGGCGCGGTCCGCCGGGGCCGTGGTCTACGAGGTGCGGCGGCAGTTCAGAGACCACCCCGGGATCATGGACTACTCGGAGAAACCCGAGTACGGGCGCGTCGTCGACATCTGCACCAAGGACGCGCTGCGCGAACTCGCCACACCGGGCCTGCTCGCGGTGCTCACGCCGATCGCGATCGGGTTCACGCTCGGTGTCGGCGCGCTCGGTTCGTTCCTCGCGGGCGCCATCGGCACCGGCACGCTGATGGCGGTCTTCCTCGCCAACTCCGGCGGGGCGTGGGACAACGCCAAGAAGCTCGTCGAGGACGGCCATCACGGCGGCAAGGGCAGTGAGGCCCACGAGGCGACGGTGATCGGTGACACGGTCGGTGACCCGTTCAAGGACACCGCGGGCCCCGCGATCAACCCGCTTCTGAAGGTCATGAACCTGGTGTCGCTGCTGATCGCTCCGGCCATCGTCAAATTCTCGTACGGCAACGACAAGAGCGTCGGTGTACGGGTGTTCATCGCCATCCTCGCGCTCATCGTGATCGTCGGCTCCGTGTACATCTCCAAGCGGCGCGGGATCGTCATGGGTGACGAGAGGGACGACGACGAAGGGGTCGCCAAGTCGGCCGATCCGGCGGTGGTTTCGTAACTCACAGGTTCCGCGCCCGATCAGGCACGGGATTCCGGGTCTGATCGGGGAGTGGGCCAACGGGCGGGCGCATGGCGCGTGTTGACGTGCCGTGCGCCCGCCCTGTGTGTGTTCACGTCGTCTTCGTGAGCCTTCTCTCTCTTGGTGCAAATGGCTTCAATAGATGTCGTAGTGGACATTCGCCATGTGGGTGTCGTCCGCATGGCGTGTATGTTCCGGGGCCGAGAGCCATGGAAGGGACCAAACCGGTGAACAAGAAGCTCGCGGCCGCACTGTCCGGCGGTGCGGTACTGGTGCTCGCCCTGTCGGGATGCGGCAGCAGCGGCGGCAGCGGCAACGACAAGCTGAACTCCTGGGCCAAGCAGGTCTGCGACGCGGTGAAGCCGCAGGCGCAGAAGATCGAGGACGCGAACGCGGCGATCCAGAAGCAGACCTCGGACAACAGCACGCCGGACGCCGTCCAGAAGACCGATGCACAGGCCTTCCAGGACATGTCCGACGCGTACAAGGCGATCGGCACCGCCGTCGGCAACGCGGGACCGCCGGACGTCGAGGGCGGCAAGACCAAGCAGACGAACGCGGTCAAGGAGCTCAACACCATCTCCGCGTCGTATGCCGACCTGAAGACGCAGGTCGCCAAGCTCGACACCAAGGACCAGGCCAAGTTCGCCGAGGGCCTCAAGGGCATCGCGACCCAGCTCGGCAAACTGAGCCAGAGCGGGAGCGACGCCCTGAAGCAGCTGGAGGAGGGCGACGTGGGCAAGGCGATGGCGCAGCAGGCGAGCTGCAAGTCGGCGTCCGGGTCCCCGGCGGCGGCCAACGGCTGAGACCGCCCGCAGGACCTGAGGAGAGCCCGGCACACACGCGCCGGGCTCTCGGCCTGTGCCGGGTGTGCCGCCGGCACGAAGGACCGGCTTTCGGCGTGTGCAGGGTGGGCCACCGGCACCCGAGACCGCCTTTCGGCATGTGCAGGACGTGCCGCTGGCACACGCGACCGGCTTCCGGCATGTGCAGCGCGTGCCGCACCGGCTGTCCACAGGTGAGGCTCTGTCCACAGGTGTGGGTGCCGGTGGGCGATAGCGGACACAATGGGAGGCGTGAGTCACACCAGCCTGTCACCGTTGCCCTCGTCCGATCGTGCCGACATCGCCGCCCGGCTGCGGAGCGCCCTCCTCGACGCCTCCTTCACCGCGGACGGTCTCCTCGACCTGCTCGGCGCCCCCGCGTACGCCGCTCTGGCGCGCAGCGAGATCGTGCCCGCCCTCCGGGCGACGCGCGGGGACACACCGCTGGAGACGCTCGTACGGCTGTTCCTGCTGCAACAGCCCGTGCCGTACGCGCGCGTGGCGGACGTGCTGCCCGTCGAGGACGCCCTGGAGAGCGGCTGGCTGACCCGGACGGGCGGGGACGAGGTCGCGGCGAGCGTCGACATCCGGCCCTACGGCGGACCCGACGACGAGGACTGGTTCATCGTGTCCGACCTCGGGTGCGCCGTCGGCGGTGCGGGCGGCATCGGCAGCCGGGAGGAAGGGGTCGTCCTCGGAGTGGGAGGCGCCTCCACGACTCTCGCCGGCATCACCGTGCGCAAGCCCGTCGATTCCGCGCTCGATCTCGGCACCGGCTCCGGAATCCAGGCCCTGCACGTCGCGCAGCACGCCACGCGCGTGACGGCGACCGACCTGAACCCCCGCGCCCTGCACGTCACCGCGCTCACCCTCGCGCTCTCCGGTGCCCCGGCCGTCGACCTGCGCCAGGGCTCCCTCTTCGAGCCGGTCCGCGCCGACGAGAGGTACGACCTGATCGTCTCGAACCCGCCCTTCGTGATCTCGCCGGGCGCCCGGTTGACGTACCGGGACGGTGGAATGGGCGGGGACGATCTGTGCCGCACGCTCGTTCAGGAGGCGGGGGACCGGCTGAACGAAGGGGGTTACGCCCAGTTCCTGGCCAACTGGCAGCACGTGGAGGGCGAGGACTGGCAGGACCGGCTGCGTTCCTGGGTGCCGCGCGGCTGCGACGCGTGGATCGTGCAGCGCGAGGTGCAGGACGTCACGCAGTACGCGGAGCTGTGGCTGCGCGACTCGGGTGACCACCGTGCCGACCCGGCCGACTACCAGGCGCGCTACGACGCGTGGCTCGACGAGTTCGAGGCCCGCAAGGTGAAGGCCGTCGGCTTCGGATGGATCACACTGCGCAGAACGACGGCGGCCGAGCCCTCGATCACCGTCGAGGAATGGCCGCACTCCGTCGAGCAGCCGCTCGGCGATGCCGTACGGGAGCACTTCGACCGGGTCGACTACCTGAGACGGCACGACGACGCGGGTCTGCTCGCCGGTCACTTCAGACTCGTGGCGGAGGTCGTTCAGGAGCAGGTCGGCCTGCCCGGCGCCGAGGACCCGGAGCATGTGGTGCTGCGTCAGCACCGGGGCATGCGCCGGGCCACCAAGGTGGACACGGTCGGCGCGGGTTTCGCCGGTGTGTGCGACGGCACGCTGAGCGCGGGGCGGATCCTCGACGCCATCGCCCAACTGGTCGGAGAGGACCCGGTGTTGCTGCGAGACCGGACACCCGCGCAGATCCGCCTCCTGGTCGAGCAGGGCTTCCTGGAGCCGGTCGAGTAGCCGGTGACGCGGTGGGAGGGGACGGGTTCTGGGATTGAGCCGGGATTGAGCCGGGATCGGGTTGGGTTCGAGCTGGGACCGAGTTGGATTTCGGCCGGGATCCGGCTGGGTTCAAGCTGGGACTGGTTGGGCCAGGGCTGAGGGTTTGAGGCGGCCGGCGCTGTTGCCGCGCACTTCGCGACCGCACGGGCGGAGGCACGCATCCGGCTCCCGGGCCTGGCTCCGGCCATGGCTCCGGTCCCGGCCCGTGCGCCGACGCCCTCCGCTCCTCCGGTCGCGCTCCGCGATCTCCCCCGTCCATGCCTCCCCTCGACAGCGGCGGAAGGCATGGGTAAGGCACCGCAGCTCCGGTGCCCGCTCAGGCCGCGGGGTGGGTTTTAGGTGCTCCCGTTCTCGCCCCGGTGGTCACCGGATCGGGTTCTCCCGCCGGGAGGGGAAACCGGCCAACATCCGAAGAAGCGGCGGACGCACCCCTCCCCATGGCCCATGTTCTTGTCCGTATCCGCCTCCCTCCGTATCCGCCTCCCTCCGTATCCGTCTCCCTCCGTACATCCGCCTCCACAGCCGCTTCCACCTCCACCACGGCCCCGCCACCGCTTCCACCGCCAGTTCTGTCCCCGTCTGCACGCCTGTGGTCCGGTGCCGAGGGGACCGGAACGACGGATTCGCCACAGTCGGGAGCACGGGAGGTCGCGGCGGTGGGTGGCGCACGGGAGGGCGGACTGCGGCGGCGGGTGGGGCGTGGGGGCCCCATGGGGTGCCGGTTGCCCGGCGTTCACCGTGGGTTCGTACGTCGGCCGCCGGGGCGTGTCAGCGTCCCGATCCTGAGTATGCGGGACGAAAGGACAGAGCCATGGAAAGCGGGCCGGCGATCTTCGCGGGGCTGGTGTTCGCCCTGTTCGGAGGCGGAATCCTGGCCTGGACGGTGGTCCGGGTGCGGCAGGGCGAGCCGGTCGCCCTCGGTGTGAACCGCGTCGCATCGGCGACCCTCGCGAGCGTCGCCGGAAGCGGGGCGCTGGCGCTCGGCGTGTGGTGCTTCACGCGCGTGTGAGACCGCGCGGGGGACCGCGGTCCGGGTAACTGGGAAGTTACCCTCCGGATAGGCCGCGAAGAGCAGGTCGACACTCCGGGCGGCAGGAATGGCGGTAGTCGGGTTACCGTTCGAGTGGCCGTTGCGGGCTTTTCCCGTTTGACACGGGGGCGGGATGTACCGTCACACTCCGCAGCGTCAGCATGACCCGATCCCCCGGGAAGCAAGTCCCCGGGGAGATTCCGCGTCGACCGGAGAGAAGAGCGAAGTTGTCCCCGACCAGCGACACCGCACACGGCGGCCGCCGACTCGTCATCGTCGAGTCGCCTGCCAAGGCGAAGACGATCAAGGGCTATCTCGGCCCCGGCTATGTCGTCGAAGCGAGCGTCGGGCACATCCGCGACCTCCCCAACGGTGCCGCCGAGGTGCCGGAGAAGTACACCGGTGAGGTCCGTCGGCTCGGTGTGGACGTCGAACACGACTTTCAGCCGATCTATGTGGTCAACGCCGATAAGAAGGCCCAGGTCAAGAAGCTCAAGGACCTGCTGAAGGACTCCGACGAGCTCTTCCTCGCCACCGATGAGGACCGCGAGGGCGAGGCCATCGCGTGGCACCTCCTGGAGGTCCTGAAGCCCAAGGTTCCCGTCCACCGGATGGTCTTCCACGAGATCACCAAGGACGCGATCCGCAGCGCCGTCGCCAACCCGCGCGAGCTGAACAAGCGCATGGTCGACGCCCAGGAGACCCGCCGCATCCTCGACCGCCTCTACGGCTACGAGGTCTCGCCGGTCCTGTGGAAGAAGGTCATGCCGCGACTGTCGGCGGGCCGCGTACAGTCCGTGGCGACCCGGCTCGTCGTCGAGCGGGAGCGCGAGCGCATCGCGTTCCGTTCCGCCGAGTACTGGGACCTGACCGGCACCTTCGGCACCGGCCGTTCCGGTGACGCGAGCGACCCGTCCAACCTCGTGGCCCGTCTGACCTCGGTCGACGGCAAGCGTGTCGCCCAGGGCCGTGACTTCGACTCGCTCGGCCAGATCAAGGGTGCGAACACGCTCCACCTGGACGAGACGAACGCCCGTGCGCTCGCCGCCGCCCTCCAGGACACGAACTTCGCCGTCCGTTCCGTAGAGTCCAAGCCCTACCGCCGCTCGCCGTACGCGCCGTTCCGTACGACGACGCTTCAGCAGGAGGCCTCGCGCAAGCTCGGCTTCGGCGCGAAGGCGACCATGCAGGTGGCGCAGAAGCTGTATGAGAACGGCTTCATCACCTATATGCGTACGGACTCCACGACGCTGTCGGACACGGCCATCAACGCCGCCCGCGCACAGGTCACCCAGCTGTACGGCGCCGACTACCTGCCGGCGCAGCCGCGTACGTACGCCGGAAAGGTCAAGAACGCGCAGGAGGCGCACGAGGCGATCCGCCCTTCGGGTGAGCGCTTCCGCACCCCCGCCGAGACCGGTCTGACCGGCGACCAGTTCAGGCTGTACGAGCTGATCTGGAAGCGGACAGTCGCCTCCCAGATGAAGGACGCGGTCGGCAACTCCGTCACCGTGAAGATCGCGGGCGCGTCCGCCGACGGCCGGGACGCCGAGTTCAGCGCGTCCGGCAAGACGATCACCTTCCACGGCTTCCTGAAGGCGTACGTCGAGGGCGCGGACGACCCGAACGCCGAGCTCGACGACCGCGAGCGCCGCCTCCCCCAGGTCGGCGAGGGCGACCCGCTGTCCGCCGAGGAGATCACGGTCGACGGCCACGCCACCAAGCCGCCGGCCCGCTACACCGAGGCATCGCTGGTCAAGGAGCTCGAAGAGCGCGAGATCGGCCGCCCGTCGACGTACGCGTCGATCATCGGCACGATCCTCGACCGCGGTTACGTCTTCAAGAAGGGGACGGCCCTGGTGCCCTCCTTCTTGTCGTTCGCCGTGGTCAACCTTCTGGAGAAGCACTTCGGGCGGCTCGTCGACTACGACTTCACCGCCAAGATGGAGGACGACCTCGACCGCATCGCGCGCGGTGAGGCGCAGGCCGTGCCGTGGCTGCGGCGCTTCTACTTCGGTGAGGGCGAGGCGACCGGCGCCGCCGAGGCCGGCAACGGCGACGGCGACCACCTGAGCGGCCTCAAGGAACTCGTCACCGACCTGGGCGCCATCGACGCTCGCGAGGTGTCCTCCTTCCCTGTCGGCAACGACATCGTGCTGCGCGTGGGCCGTTACGGTCCGTACGTCGAGCGCGGCGAGAAGGACTCCGAGAACCATCAGCGCGCCGACGTGCAAGAGGACCTGGCCCCGGACGAGCTGACGGTCGAACTCGCCGAGGAACTGCTCGCCAAGCCGAGCGGTGACTTCGAGCTCGGCGCCGACCCGCAGACGGGTCACCAGATCATCGCCAGGGACGGCCGCTACGGCCCGTACGTCACCGAGGTGCTCCCCGAGGGCACCCCGAAGACGGGCAAGAACGCCGTCAAGCCGCGTACCGCCTCGCTCTTCAAGGCGATGTCCGTGGACACGGTGACCCTGGCGGAGGCCCTCCAGCTGATGTCGCTGCCGCGTGTCGTCGGCGCGGACGCCGAGGGTGTCGAGATCACCGCGCAGAACGGGCGCTACGGGCCGTACCTGAAGAAGGGCACGGACTCGAGGTCGCTCACCTCCGAGGACCAGCTGTTCACCATCACGCTGGAAGAGGCGCTGGAGATCTACTCCCAGCCCAAGCAGCGGGGCCGCGCGGCCGGCAAGCCGCCGCTGAAGGAGCTGGGCGAGGACCCGGTCAGCGGGAAGCCGGTCGTGGTCAAGGACGGCCGTTTCGGGCCGTACGTGACCGACGGCGAGACGAACTCGACCCTGCGTTCCGACGACAGCGTCGAGGACATCACGCCCGAGCGCGGCTACGAACTGCTCGCCGAGAAGCGTGCCAAGGGCCCGGCCAAGAAGACCGCGAAGAAGACGGCGGCCAAGAAGGCACCCGCCAAGAAGACCGCCGCCAAGAAGACGACGGCTTCGAAGACGGCGGCCAAGAAGGCGCCGGCCAAGAAGACCGCAGCGAAGAAGACGGCGACCTCCGAAGACTGAGCCACCTGGTCGGGCAAGGCTGCACAAGGTCGTAAAGGGCGCCGTAGAGGGCCCGTACAAGGCCGGATCCGGTGGGCTCCCGACCCTCACAGCCTTCCGAAAATTCCGCGATTCCGGTGGCTTCCACCGGAACGGGACGCATATCAGAGAGCGGAAGCCCCTACACCAGTTGGTGTGGGGGCGTCCGTTTGTTCGGGCACCCCTTCGGGGAGTCAGTGGGTCCGGATAGGCTGGCAGGATGACGCGAGCCGAGCAGCCAACGGCCCACAACTGGGCCCCCGACGAAGCCCTGGTCGCGGATTCGCGCGAGCGTGCCGTCCGCGCCCTGCTGCGGCAACCGCAGCTGAAGCGGTTGTGGAGCGCACACCTCGTGGGAGGTGTCGCGGACACACTGTCCCTGCTTGTCCTGGTCGTCCTCGCCCTCCAGGCGGCGATCTTCGAGGGCTCCTTCGGCGGCGGCGCCCGTGGTGCCGCCCTCGCCGTGGCGGCCGTCTTCGGAGCGCGTGTCCTTGCGACCCTGCTCTTCGGAGCCGTGCTCCTCGGGCCGCTGACGGCGCTCACCTCCTCCGACGGGCCCCTCGACCGGCGCTGGACCATGCTCGGAGCCGACGGCCTGCGGGCCGCGCTCCTCATCGTCGCGCCGCTGTTCATCGACTGGACCCCGGACAACGCGCTCGCCGTGCTCCTGGTCATCGTGTTCGTGTCCGGGGTCGCCGAGCGGTTCTGGACGGTCTGCCGGGAGAGCGCGGCGCCCGCGCTGCTGCCCGTCCCGCCGCCGGAGGGCGCCACCGTGCGCCCGCTGCCGGACCACATGGACGCGCTGCGGCGGCTGTCCCTGCGTACCGCGTTCGTGGCGCTGCCGCTCGCGGCCCTGACCCTGGTCGTCGTCTCCCTCGTCAGCAACATGCTGGGCGCCGGGATCGACTGGTTCCACCTGCACCAGGCGGCGCTCGCCTCGTACGTGGCCGCCGGACTGTTCGCGGCCTCCCTTTCGGTGGTCACCTTCCTCGAACTGCCCGACACCCGCACCCCACGCGCGCGGTCGCCGCTCGAAGGACTGCGCCGCCCGAAGACGGGCACCGGCGGCGACAAGGGCCGCACCGGCGCGATCCCGCTCCTGGTGCCGGCCTGCGCGGCCGTCGCCGGGGCGATCTCCGCCGCCGTCGCCGTCTCCGTGCTGGACGCCATCGACCTCGGCGGCGGCCCGGTGCTGTACGGACTGCTCGTGCTGGCCCTGACCGGCGGCGTCGTCGCCGGCATCCGCACCGCCCCCTCGCTGCTCCCGTCACTGTCACGGCGCAGGCTGCTCGCGCTCGCGATCGCCTTCACCGGGCTCACGCTGCTGGCCGCGGGACTCGTCCCGGACGTCACCACCGTGCTGCTGATCCTGGCCTTCGCCGGTGTCGGCGCGGGTGTCGCCGCCAACACCGGGCACGCGCTGCTCGACCAGGAGACCGAGGACTACCGGCGGGCCCGCACCACCGAACACCTCCACGCGGTCGTACGGGTCTTCGTGGCGGTCGGCGCGATCGTGGCGCCGCTGGTGGCCGCGGCGATCGGCCCGCATCGGCTGGAGAGCGGCAAGTTCGTGTTCGCGCACGGCGGCGCCGCCTTCACCCTGATGCTGGTCGGCGCGCTCCTGCTGCCCGTCGCCGCCCTGGTGCTCGCCAAGGTCGACGACCGTTCCGGCGTGCCGCTGCGCAAGGACCTGCTGGACGCGCTGCGCGGCGGTGACGACCCGGCGCAGGAGTCCGCGACGAGCGGTTTCTTCATCGCCCTGGAGGGTGGCGACGGGGCCGGCAAGTCCACCCAGGCGCAGGCCCTCGCCGACTGGATCCGCGCCAAGGGCCACGAGGTCGTGGTGACCCGTGAGCCGGGAGCCACGCCGGTCGGCAAGCGGCTGCGCTCGATCCTCCTCGACGTGTCGTCCACGGGCCTCTCGCACCGCGCCGAGGCCCTGCTGTACGCCGCGGACCGCGCGGAGCACGTCGACACGGTCGTACGTCCCGCGCTGGAGCGGGGCGCCATCGTCATCTCCGACCGCTACATCGACTCGTCCGTGGCCTACCAGGGCGCCGGCCGCGACCTGTCGCCCACGGAGATCGCCCGTATCAACCGGTGGGCGACGAACGGGCTCGTACCGCATCTGACCGTTCTGCTGGACGTGTCGCCGGAGGCGGCCCGCGAACGGTTCACCGAGGCGCCCGACCGGCTGGAGTCGGAGCCGCTCGAGTTCCACGCGCGCGTGCGGTCCGGTTTCCTGACGCTCGCCGCCGCCGACCCGAGCCGCTACCTGGTGGTCGACGCCGCGCAGGAGCCCGAGGCCGTCACCACGGTCGTACGGCACCGGCTCGACGTGATGCTGCCCCTCTCCGAGGCCGAGGTGAAGGCCCAGGAGGAGGCGCGCAGGGCGGCCGAGGAGGAAGCACGGCGCAAGGCCGAGGAGGAGGCCGCCCGCAAGGCGGAGGAGGAGCGCCTGGAGCGCGAGCGCCAGGCACAGCTCGCGAAACTGCGCGCCGAGGAAGAGGAGCGCAAGCAGCGCGAGCTGGAAGAGGCCCAGCGGCGCGAGGCCGAGCGCCAGGCGGAGGAGGCCAGGCAGCGCGCCGAGGAGGCCCGCCGCCGTGCCGAGGAGGAGCGGGTCCGGCTGCTCGCCGAGGAACAGCTCCGCGCCGCGGAGCAGGAGCGGGCGCGCAGGCAGGCCGAGGAGGAGGCGCGGCTGCGCGCCGAGGCCGAGGCACGCCGACTGGAGAAGCAGCGGAAGGCCGAGGAGGCGTTGGTGCGGGCCGAGGAGGCCCGGCGCATCGCCGCGGAGGCCGCCGCCGCGTCGGCGGCCGCGGCGGCTTCGGCCGAGGCCGCGGTGTCGAGCGCCGGGAAGGCTCCGAGGACCGGGACGGCTCCGAGGGCCGACGCCCCGAAGGGTTCCGAGCCCGTTGCCCGGGAACGCGACGCCGATGAGGCCGCCACGGCCTCGGCAGCTCCGTCTCCGTCGCCTTCTTCGTCCCCTTCCCGTTCCGCCTCCACCCGCGCTTCCGCCGCCAAGCCTTCTTGGGCCGGGGTGGCTTCGGAGCCGGACAACGAGACGACACTGCCCACGCCGGTCTTCACCGACCCGGCGGCGGCCGACGAGACCGCCGTGCTTCCGGCCGTACGCCCGGGTGAGGGCCGCCCGACGTCCCGCTCCGACGTGGAGGACACGGCCACGCTGCCGAAGCCGCCGGTTCCGGACGGGGCGGCGGACGAGACGGCGGTGCTGCCGCCCGTCTCCCCGGGCGCGGCCGACGAGACGGCCGTCCTCCCTCCGGTACGGGGCAGGGGCGCGGCCGGCAGGACCGACGGGTCGTCCGGCGGCTCCGCCGACCGGATGCCCCGGGGCCTCTTCCGTGACGAACGCCCGGCGGCGGGACCCGAGGGACCTTCCGACCGTACGAGGGAACTGCCGCAGGTGGACGAGACGGGCGCCCCGCGCCGCAGGCCCCGCCCCGACTGGGCCGAGGAGACACCGCTCGACGACCTCCCGACCCTGGCGGACGAACTGCTGGGCCCGCGCGACGACGAGGACGATTGGGACGAGGGGCCCGGCCGGGGCCGCGGCGGACGGCGACGCTAGTAGGGCCGACGGCCGGGGCGGGAGTGGGCCGCCCCGGCTCCGGCTGACGGCTGGGCAGGGGCCGTCCGCGAGTGGGCGGGTGGGTGGATGTCCGGCGGCCCCTGGTCCGCGGTTGGCGGTTGGCGGGTGCGGACTTGGCCGCCCGGCCCCGCCCGGCCCCGCCCGGCCCGACAGGCCCGGGGCACATCCCGTGGACGGGCGGGTGGACCCCGGTTGTCAGTGGCGACCCGCACAATGGACGACGCGAGACAAAATGCGACGGAAGGGCGGAGCCCATGCCTGTGTGGGACGACGTGGTGGGGCAGGAGAAGGTGAACGCGCAGCTCGCCGCCGCTGCCCGGGACGCGGACGCCCTCGTCACGGCGGTCGCCGCGAAAGCCCCGCACCCCGAGGCGTCCAAGATGACCCACGCCTGGCTGTTCACGGGCCCGCCCGGCTCGGGCCGCTCCACGGCGGCGCGAGCGTTCGCCGCCGCGTTGCAGTGCGTGAGCCCGGACCGCGCGCTCGGCGGAATCCCCGGCTGCGGATTCTGCGACGGCTGTCATACGAGCCTGGTCGGCACCCACGCCGATGTGCAGATCGTCCGTACCGACCTGCTCTCCATCGGCGTCAAGGAGACCCGCGACCTGGTCCGGCGCGCCCAGCTGTCCCCCGCCGGCGGCCGTTGGCAGGTCATCGTCCTGGAGGACGCGGACCGTCTCACGGAAGGCGCGGGCAACGTCCTGCTCAAGGCCGTCGAGGAGCCCGCTCCCCGTACGGTCTGGCTCCTGTGCGCGCCGTCCATCGAGGACGTGCTGCCCACCATCCGCTCCCGCTGCCGGCTGCTCACCCTGCGCACCCCGCCGGTGGAAGCCGTCGCCGACGTCCTCGTCCGCCGTGACGGTATCGAGCCCGACGTCGCCGCGGCCGCCGCTCGCGCGACGCAGGGCCACATCGGGCGGGCCCGCCGCCTCGCGACGGACCCGAGCGCCCGTCAGCGCCGGGCCGCCGTCCTCAAGCTCCCGCTGCGCGTCGACGACATCGGCGGCTGCCTCAAGGCGGCCCAGGAGCTGATCGACACGGCGGCGGAGGACGCGAAACAGCTCGCCGAGGAAGTGGACGTCAAGGAGACCGAGGACCTGAAGGTGGCGCTCGGTGCGGTTCAGGGCGGCCGGATGCCCCGGGGCACGGCGGGCGTCATGAAGGAGCTGGAGGACCGGCAGAAGCGCCGAAGAACGCGTACGCAGCGCGACAGCCTGGATCTGGCCCTGATCGACCTCACCGGCTTCTACCGCGATGTACTCGCCCTTCAGCTCGGCTCCCGACTGGCCATCGCCAACGCGGAGGCGGGGGACGCGCTGGAGCGGCTGGCCCGCGGCAGTTCGCCGGAGTCGACCCTGCGCCGTATCGACGCGATCGCCGCGTGCCGCGAGGCTCTCGACCGCAACGTCGCTCCGCTGCTGGCGGTGGAGGCGATGACGATGGCGCTCCGCGCGGGCTGATCCCCGCGTGCCCGCCTCCGTCGGGGGCGACCCGTACGGCGGCGGGGCCCGTCCTGCCGGGGGCGCCCCGGTCGGCGGCGGGTTCTGCCCGGCTGCGGCCGACCCGTCCGATCACAGGTTGACCGGGTCACTCGTACGAGCCGCTTCCGCGACTGAAGGTGATCGATCGATCGCACAAGGTTAGGCTCGCGAGATGCACCTGAGGCGCACCACACGGCCGATCCGACCCCTCCGTGCGAGCGGCGCGCTGCTGGCCGCCGCGGCGCTGCTCGTCTCCGCCTGCTCTTCCTCGGGGAGTTCCACGACGACGGCCGCGACGACCGAGGCGGTGCTCACCGCGCTGCCGCGCGCCACACCGTCGGCGCTGGCGCCGTACTACGAGCAGAAGCTGAACTGGCGCAGCTGCGGTGTGCCCGGCTTCGAGTGCGCCACGATGAAGGCACCGCTCGACTACGGAAAGCCCGGCTCGGGCGATGTCAGGCTGGCGGTTTCGCGCAAGAAGGCCACGGGGCCGGGCAAGCGGCTCGGGTCGCTGCTGGTCAATCCGGGAGGGCCGGGCGGTTCGGCGGTCGGCTACCTCCAGCAGTACGCCGGAATCGGCTATCCGGCGGAGGTTCGCGCACGTTACGACATGGTCGCGGTCGACCCGCGGGGGGTGGCCCGCAGCGAACCGGTCGAATGCCTCAACGGCCGCGCGATGGACGCGTTCACGCAGACGGACACCACGCCGGACGACGGCCGGGAGACGGATCAGCTCGTCGAGGCGTACAAGAAGTTCGCCGAGGGCTGCGGCGCGCACTCGCCCGATCTGCTCCGGCACGTCTCCACGGTCGAGGCGGCCCGTGACATGGACATCCTGCGGGCCGTGCTGGGCGACCGGAAGCTGACGTATGTGGGGGCGTCGTACGGGACGTTCCTGGGCGCGACGTACGCGGGCCTCTACCCCGACAAGGTGGGCCGGCTGGTGCTGGACGGTGCACTGGACCCGTCCCTGAACGCGCGCAAGCTCAACGAGGAGCAGACGGCGGGGTTCGAGACGGCGTTCCAGTCCTTCGCGAAGGACTGTGTGCGGCACAGCGACTGCCCGCTCGGCGACGCGGGCACGAGCCCGGATCAGGTGGGCAGGAACCTGAAGGCGTTCTTCCAGCAGCTGGACAAGGAGCCGATCCCGACAGGCGATCCGGACGGCCGCAAGCTCGGAGAGGCGCTCGCGACGACCGGGGTGATCGCGGCGATGTACGACGAGACGGCCTGGCCGCAGCTGCGTGACGCGCTCACCTCCGCGATGAAGAAGAACGACGGCGCGGGTCTGCTCGCCCTCTCCGACAGCTACTACGAGCGGGACGCCGACGGCCAGTACGCGAACCTGATGTCCGCCAACGCCGCCGTGAACTGCCTCGACCTGCCTCCCGCCTTCTCCGGCCCTGGCCAGGTGCAGCAGTCGCTCCCGGCCTTCGAGAAGGCGTCACCCGTCTTCGGCGAGGGCCTGGCCTGGGCCTCGCTCAACTGCGCGTACTGGCCTGTCGGGAACACCGGCGAGCCGCACCGCATCGAGGCGAAGGGCGCGGCGCCGATCCTCGTCGTCGGTACGACGCGGGACCCGGCGACCCCGTACCCCTGGGCGCAGTCCCTCGCCTCCCAGCTCTCCTCCGGCACCCTCCTGACCTACGTCGGCGACGGCCACACCGCCTACGGGCGCGGGAGCACCTGCATCGACTCCACGATCAACCGCTACCTGGTCCAGGGCACCCCTCCCGAGAAGGGAAAACGCTGCTCATAGCCCTGCTCCGCACACGCCCCGAGGCGTGTGCGGAGCACCCTCGGAAACTGTGTAGACTTACCGACGTTGCTGATCGCACCATAGGTGTGGACAGCGCGCCGCCTTAGCTCAGATGGCCAGAGCAACGCACTCGTAATGCGTAGGTCTCGGGTTCGAATCCCGAAGGCGGCTCTGCCGAAGCCTCAGGACTCACTCGCCGTGACCTGGGGCTTTTGCTTTTTTCCGGATACGCCGACGGCGCCGTGCGCGGGCCGCGCTGCGGTCCCCGGTCCCGGTTACGGGCCCCAACCGCGGTCCTGGTCCTGGCCGGAAGCCCGATGTGCGGTTCAGTGGCCGCTTCGGTCGTGGGACGAGACCGGGATCGTCTCCTTGTGGAAGAAGGCCGGGCGGATCGCGCTGTACACGAGCATCAGGACGGCTCCGAGGATCAGGGCGCCGATGCCGGTGACGAAGACGCCGCCGAGCTGCCAGTGCGGCGGGAACGGCAGGGTCCACGAGGTGCTGCCGTAGTCGGCGGCGGCGTACACGATGCAGGCGTTGATGAAGAAGTAGAGGAGCATCAAGCCGCCCAGGCCCGGCATGATCCCGCGCGTCCACAGGTCGCGCGGGCTGCGGGTGAGGACCTTGCGGTAGTACCAGACGCAGGCGAAGCCCGTGAGTCCGTAGTAGAAGGCGATCATCAGGCCGACCGAGCCGATCGAGTCGGCCAGGACGTTCTCGCTCACCCTGGTCAGGATGACGTAGAAGACGATCGAGGCCAGGCCCATGCCCACGGTGGACCAGGTCGGGGTCAGGAACCGGGGGTGGATGCGGGCGAAGCGCTGCGGGATGGCCTTGAACGCAGCCATGGACAGGGTCGTGCGGGCCGTGGGGAGGATCGTCGTCTGGGTGGAGGCCGCCGCCGAGGTGAGCACCATGACGATCAGCAGTTTGGTCGCGACCGTGCCCCAGCCGCCGGTACCGAAGACCTCGGCGCCGAGGCTGGAGAGGACGTCTCCGGAGTTGTCCGGGTTGGCCAGGCCGATGCCCTTGTCGCCGACTCCCGCGAAGGCCTGCGCGGACGTGGTCACCAGGACGTAGACGAGCAGCAGGATGACGGTCGAGATGACGGCCGCGCGGCCAGGTGTGCGGTCGCGGTCGACGGTCTCCTCGTTCACGGACACCGCGGTGTCCCAGCCCCAGTAGATGAACACTCCGGCGAGGATGCTCTTGGTCAGGTCGTCGAACGAGTTGATCTGGAAGGGGTTGAACCACGACCACGAGATCTCCGAGGAGACGTTCGGCGCCGTACCGCCGTACACCTTCACCAGCGCGGTGATCGCCAGCAGGAACAGCACCACGATCTCGATGGTGAGCAGCGCCTTCTGGAGGTTGGCCGAGAGCTCGATGCCGATGTAGCAGATCAGGGTCATGACGGCGATCCACAGGACGCCGACGAAGGTGACCCAGAACGTGTTCTGCGCCAGCCCGTCCGCGCCGATGAGCTGGAAGCCGTACGCACCGGCGATCTGGGCCAGGTTGGCCATCACGATGATGTCGGCCGCGACGATGCCCCAGCCGCCCAGCCAGCCGGTACGGGGGCCGAAGGCCCTTGCCGCCCAGGTGAACGTGGTGCCGCAGTCGGGGTCGGCCCGGTTCAGCTCCTTGTAGCCGTAGGCGATCAGGAACATCGGGACGAAGGCGAGGACGACCACGATCGGCGACTGGAAGCCCACGATGCCGACGATGACGCCGAGGGTCGCCGCGAGGCTGTAGGCGGGGGCGGTGGAGGCCAGGCCGATCACCGTGCTGGAGAACAGGCCCAGGGCTCCGCCCTTGAGGCCCTTGTCCGTGGCCCCGGGGCCCAGCGGAGGCAGTGGCGCGGGCGGCGGGACGGATCGTGAGCTCATGGCGCCCTCCGGAACCTGGTGGCGCCCGCCGGGGGTCGACCGGGCGCACGCTGTCCCCGGCCCGGGAGCCTGGGCATCCCGTGAGTCGCATGGGACGCCCCGGGGGCCGGGCCGCTCCCACCAGCATGAACCCGCTCGCCGACAACCGGTAGTCGAGCCGCGCCCCGGGCGGCCCTCACGGCCTCGCGGGCGGGCTCGGAACCGGCCGGCCGTGCCGCCTGCGGCCGGGGACCGTGGGCGCCTGGGGTTGCCTGCCCGTGCCGCCCGCGGCCGGGGACCATGGGCCCGGGCGTGCCTGCCCGTGCCGGCCGGGCCGGGCGGTGTCATCCTGCGGGGATGACGGGATCCAGCGCGGCGGGCGGCGGGTACTCCGGGACCCCTCTGGCCCGGAAGATCGGCATCAAGGCAGGGCACCGGGTGCGGCTGGTCCATGGGCCGCGGGACTGGGAGATTCCCGGGCTGCCTGACGGCTGCGAGGTCGGGGAGAGCGGCCCGGAAGGGGCCGACGTCACCGTCGCCTTCTTCCGGGAGCGCGCGGAACTGGCCGCGCGGGCGGCGGGACTGGCGGCGGAACTGTCCGACGCGGGCATGCTCTGGATCGCCTGGCCCCGCCGCGCGGCCGGGCACCGCAGCGACATCACGGAGAACGATCTGCGGGACCTGCTCCTGCCCCTCGGTGTCGTCGACGTGAAGGTGGCGGCGCTGGGGGAGGACTGGTCGGGGCTGAAATTCGTCCGCCGCAAGGAGAACCGGAGCTCCTGACCACACGGACGTATGACCGTAGATCAGGACGTACGTACGGCTGACGTATACGTGTACCCGAGGGAGTACTTGAGGGGTCGTCCCGGTGAACGACTAGCATCGCGGCACAGTTGTCGGCCGGGATGGGGTGGGTGTCGTGTCACAGGCGGAGGAGGGGCCGCGGATCGCCGTTGCCGTGGTGACCATGGGCAACCGGCCCGTCGAGGTCGACGCACTGCTCACCTCCGTGGCCAAGCAGGACGTGGCGCCGGCCCGGATCGTGATCATCGGCAACGGCTGCCCGCTGCCCGAGTTCGCCGAACGCCTCGGCCTGCCGGGCGAGGTGACCACCATCGAGGTGGACGACAACCTCGGCTGCCCCGGTGGCCGGAATGTCGGCCTGAGCCGGCTGCGTGAGTTCGGAGACGTGGACGTCGTCGTCGAACTCGACGACGACGGGCTCCTCGTCGACGGCGATGTGCTGCGCAAGGTGCGCGATCTGTACGCCGCCCGGCCGCGCCTCGGCATCGTCGGCTTCCGCATCGCCGACGAGAACGGCGAGACGCAGCGCCGCCACGTGCCGAGGGTCGGGGCCAAGGACCCGATGCGCGGGGGACCGGTCACCGGCTTCCTCGGGGGCGGCCATGCGCTGTCCATGCCGATGCTCGCCGAGACAGGGGACTGGCCCGCCGAGTTCTTCTTCGCGCACGAGGAGACCGACCTCGCCTGGCGGGCCATCGACGCGGGCTGGACCGTGCTGTACGAGCCCGAACTGCTCCTCCAGCACCCCAAGACCTCGCCCGCCCGGCACGCCATCTACTACCGGGTGACCGCTCGCAACCGGGTCTGGCTCACCCGCCGCCGGCTGCCCCTGGCGCTCATCCCCGTGCACCTGGGGATCTGGATCGTGCTCACGCTGCTGCGGACGCGGTCGGTCGGCGGCCTGCGGGCCTGGTTCGGCGGATTCGCGGAAGGGCTGCGGCGGTCCGGCGGGGAGCGGCGCCCGATGCGATGGAGCACGGTCTGGCGGCTCACCCGTCTCGGCCGCCCGCCGGTCATCTGATCCGGGCACGCGCCAGCCATCTGAACCGGTTGCGCGCCGGTCGTCTGAACCCGGCTGCCCGCCGGTCGTCCGAAGTCGGCCGGCCGGGTCTGTGCACCGGTTCGGTCGGGTCGGCCGACCCGCTGAACAACCGTGCCGGCTGGTTTCGTACATGCCGTCGGAACCCTGTCTGCCGTTTTCGTGCACCGGTCTTGTAGGCCGACCCCCTGCGGGATTCAGCCACGGGAATCCCGTCCGAGGGGTCTGTGCGGAGATTTCGCGCGTGCGTTCCGCGCGGGGATTCCGGCCGTGGGTTCCGCGCGGAGGTTCTGGAACGGACGGAGGCCCCGGTCGATCACCTCAACGACCGGGGCCTCTAACGTCCCCGGATCCGGCCGCGGCGGCGACACTCCCCCGAGTTACGCGTAGTACGCGCGCACCGTCGGGCCAGATCCGATGGAATGATCACATCAGGCCACGCCAACGGATCGCTAACATGAGGCCAACGGTTCCTTCGGGAACGATCACTTGACCGGCGTGAACTCGTCCTGAGAGGGCGCGAAACCGCCGTGGTGCGCGGCAGGCGCGGCCGGGCGGAAAGGCAGTGGGGCGGCGTGATGCGGAACGGGCTGCGGTTCGGGCTGCTGGGGCCGCCGGTCCTGTACGACGCCCATGGCGAGGTCGGCTCGATCGGCAGCCGCAAGACGCGTGCCCTGCTGGCGGCGCTGCTCCTCGAACCGGGCCGGGTCGTCTCCGTCGACGTGCTCAAGGACGCGCTGTGGGGCGGGGCGCCGCCCGCCTCCGCCCAGGCGTCCCTCCAGAACCATGTGACCCGGCTGCGCCGTCTCCTCGACGATCCGGAACGACTGCGCGCGGTGGCACCGGGGTACGTCCTGCGGGTCGGCGAGGGCGAGTTGGACGTCCGCGTCTTCGAGCGGCACGCCGCCCTCGCGCGGGACGCGCACGCGGAGCGGGACTGGGAGGGGGCGCTGCGAGAGTCCACCGCCGCGCTCGCGCTGTGGCGTGGCACCCCGCTCGGCGGCCTGCCGCCCGAGACCGGCGGACACGCCTTCGTCCAGCGTCTGGAGGAGGCCCGGCTGCTCGTCCTGGAGTGGGGGTACGAGGCGGAGCTGTGCCTCGACCCGACCGTCTCCCGGCTGGACCGGCTGGCGCCGGAGCTGGCCGCCCGCACGGCCGAGCATCCGCTCCGCGAGTCGTTCCACCGGCTCCTGATGCTTGTGCTGCACCGTGCCGGACGCCAGGCGGAGGCCCTCGCCGTCCACCGCGATCTGCGGGCCCGCCTGCTCGACGAACTCGGCATCGAGCCGGGCCCGGCCGTGCGCAGGGCCCACCTGGAGATCCTGCGGGACAACGACCGTCACCCGGGTGACGCGCGTGCCGGAGAGGTGCCCCCGCGCGGGGCCGGCGCCGGGGACCGGACCATGGGCATGAGCGCCCCCGGGGCCGGTGGCGGAGACCCGGACAGGGGTTGGAGCGGCGGCGGTGGCACGGACAGGATCCCGGGCGGGGAAGTGGACCGCAGGAAGGGCGGCGACCGGCGCAGGCAGGCCAGGGCCTGGAGCAGCGAGGGCGACGGGGGCAGCGACGGCGGCAGGACCAGGGCTGAGGGCAGGGTCGAGGGCAGGGATGGAGCTGGGGCGAGAGGCGGGGACGGCACCGGAGCCAACGGCTGGAACGGGGGTCGGGACGAGGACCGTGGCCGGGACGGGAACGGTGGCTACGGCGATGGCCGCCGGGACGGCAGTGTTCGCCAGGACGGGAACGGCCGCCGGGACGGCAGTGTCCGCCAGGACGGGAACGGACGTCGGGGCGGCGATGTCGGCCACGACGGGAATGGCTCCCGCTACGGGAACGGCGGTCGCTACGGGAACGGTAGCCCGGACGAGGACCGTGGTCGAGACGGGGGCGGCGGTCACGACGGGAACGTCGATCGAGACGGGAACGGCGGCCGGGACGGGAGCGCCGATCGGGGCTGGACCGGCGGCCGGGACGAGGACCGTGGTCGAGTCGGTGACGGCGGTTCGGACGGGGACCGGGGGGCGGTGGAGTCCGCGGCCGGTTCCGCACGGGTCGAACGGGATGTCACCTTGCCGCCCCGGCCTGCCCAACTCCCGCCGCCCCCGGCGCACTTCACCGGCCGCGAGGACGCGCGCGACCGGCTGCTAGCGATCCTGGATCCGGAACACTCCGCAGGTCGCACTCACCCGGAGAACCCGGAGAACCCGGAGGACCCGGCACGCCCGGACGGCGGGCCTCACGGCAGAGCATCCGCAGACGCGTCCGCCGGTGCATCCGCCCGTGCGTCCGCCGGAGAACCCGGTGACGGTGACGGCGACGGGACGATCTCCGGCGCGCCCGACCGGACGGCCGCCGGAGCGACCGGAGGCGGAATCGCCGGTGGCGTGACCGCCGGCGGGGTGACCGGCGGCGCGCGGAGCGATACGTACGATCGGCCCCTCAATGGCGGGCCCGCCACCGGCATGCCCCGGGTCGCGGTGATCAGCGGGATGGCCGGCGTCGGCAAGAGCGCGCTCGCGCTGCACGTCGCACACGGACTGCGGGAACGATTCACCGACGGTCAGTTGTACGTCAACCTGCACGGTGCCACCCCCGGCATGACCCCGCTCACCGCCGGTCAGGCGCTTGCCGCGCTCCTGCGCGACCTGGGCACGGAACCCCGGCGCATCCCCGAACACCCCGACGCGGCAGCGGCGTTGCTCCGGTCGATGCTCGCGCCGACCCGCACCCTCATGGTGCTGGACGACGCGGCGCACGCCGCCCAGGTGCGGCCACTGCTGCCGGCCGGCCCGGGCTGCGCGGTGATCGTGACGAGCCGCTCGCCGCTCACCGCCCTGGACGGCGCCGACCGTTTCCCGCTCGCGCCGCTGACGGACGAGGACAGCGCGACCCTGCTCCGCGCGGTCTCCGGCCGCCGGGACGGACTCGACCGGGGCCACCCCCTCGTCGAACTCACCGGCCGGCTGCCGCTCGCCCTCCGGGTCGTCGCGGCCAGGCTCGCGGCCCGCCGCGCCCTGACCCCGGATGTTCTCGCCGGTCAACTGGCTGCCACCGAAGGGCGATTGCACCATCTGGAGTACGACGACCTGAGCGTGCGCCGTTCGCTCGCCGTCGCGCACGACGCGTTGCGCGCCTCCGACCGAGAGGCCGACCGGGACGCGGCGCTCGCGCTGTGCCGTATCGGCGCGCTCGACCTCCCCGCCTACGGAGCCGCCCTGGTGGCCCGGCTCACCGGCACCGACGAACGTCGTGCCGAGGCCGCGCTCGACCGCCTCGTCGATGTCGCCCTCCTGGAGGAGACGGCGTACGGGCGGTACGCACCGCACGATCTCGTGCGGGATTTCGCCCGTGAGATCGCGGGCGCGGCGGAGTGCGTCCTCGCGGCGGCGGCCCTGGACGCCGCTGCGGACGTCGCGGCCACCGGGAGCCTTCCCCAAGGTCAGGGCGTCTCCGTCCCCGGTGGTGACGGTCAGGCCCTCCCCGGCGGGCAGGGCGGTGCCATGTCCCTCGGCCATGACGCGGTGGTCACCGAGCGCGCCCTGCGCTGGTACGCCGGTGTGGCCGCCCGCTCCCTGGAGGCCATCCTCGAACCCGGTCTCGACCGGGAGGACCGCAGTAGGCCGACCGACTCACAGCCGGCCGGGCACGCGGCGGACGTGGCGGCCACCCCGCCGTTCTGTTCCGCACGGGAGGCCTTCGCCTGGGGCGACACGGAGCTGGCGAACGTGGTGGCGCTGGCGGAGCGGTACGCGCACGTCTCGCCGTACTTTCCCCTGCTGGCCCGCCTCCTCAACCCGTACGTCCAACGCAGCGGCCGCGTGGCCGAGTTGGAGGTCCTCCAGCGGGCGGCGCTCACGGCGGCGCGACTGCTCGGAGACGAGGCGGCCGAGGCGTACGCGCTCGGCGACCTCGGAGGCCTGCACTTCATGACGGGCCGGGTGGGCGAGGCCCTCACCCTGAACGACGACGCGCTCGCGATCTGGCGCCGCCTCGGAGTGCGCTCCTGCCAGCGGCGAGCACTGAACAACCGGGGCATGCTCCTCGAATCCCTCGGCCGCCATGCCGAGTCCGGTGAAGCTCTGCTCCAAAGCCTCCAGTTCTCGCGGGAGTTGGGCGACCCGCACATGGAGGCCATCACCTACAGCCACCTCGGCAACCTGTACGAGCACACCGACCCGAGGGCCGCCATCGATCACCACAAGCGCAGTCTCGCCATAGGCGACGCCGTGCAGGATGTGATCATCCGGCACTCCGCGCACTGCAACATCGGCTACGCCCACCTCACACTCGGCGAACCGGCCGCCGCCGTACCGCACTTCGAGGAGAGCCTGCGCATCCTGGGCGGTCACGGCGACTGGCACGGCGAGTCCCAGACCAGGCTCGGCCTGGTGCGGGCCCTGCGCGGAGTCGGTCAGTGGGAACGGGCCACGCGCGAGTGCGACCTGCTGCGATGCCGCGCCGACCGTCGCGCCGACCGCTACACCGGAGGCCTCGCCCGTCACCAGGCCGGCCTGCTGCTGCGGGAACGCGGCGAGCCCGAAGCGGCCTACCAGGAGTGGGCGTCCGCCTTGGAGGCCCTGGAGGACACGGACAGTCCGGTAACCGGCGAACTGCGGAAGCTGCTGGCACGGTAGGCGGCTCGGTGACGGGTGGACCGCGGAAGCTGCCGGCACGGTAGATGGCTTGGTGACGGCCGGATCGCGGAGGCTGTCGGCACGGTGGGCGGCCTGGTGACGGGCGTACTACGGAAGCTGCCGGGACGGCGAACGGCCTGGTGATGGGCACACTGCGAAAGCCGCCGCACGGTCGACAGCCCGGCGACGGGCGGACCGTGCCGGTTGCCGAGACCTCAGCCCACCCGGCCAGGCGCGGGTCGCGTCATTTCGCGTCCGCGTAGCACCGCACGACCGCCGTCGTGAACGGAAAGCGCACCGGAGTCTGCCCGAAGGTGAGGCGGCCGGCGAGTTCGGCCGCGTCGCGGATGGCGGCCACCACGGTGTCCGCCTCCTCGGCGGGGCAGTGCACGATCACTTCGTCGTGCTGGAAGAAGACCAGTTCGGCGGCGAGTCCGGAGCAGGTGCGGCGCAGCGCCGCCAGCATGAGCAGGGCCCAGTCGGCGGCACTGCCCTGCACGACGAAGTTGCGCGCGAAGCGTCCGCGGGCACGGGAGTTGGAGGAGGCGTAGCCCGGCACCCAGCCCTGGTCGCCGGCGGTGTCGGTGGTGTCGGCGGGGTCGTCCTGCGGTATGCCCGCCTCCTCCCCGCCGCCGTCGCCCGCCCCGGCCGCCGGGGGACAGGTCCGTCCCAGCCAGGTCCGCACCAGGCGCCCCTCCTCGCCCGCGCGGGCCGCGTCGTCGACGTAGGCCACCGCCTTGGGGAAACGGCGCCGGAGCAGGGCGAGGTTCTTGAGCCCGTCGCCCGACGTCTGGCCGTAGACGGCGCCGAGCACGGCGAGTTTGGCCTGTGCCCGGTCGCCGGAGAACGCCCGGTCCGACACCGACTGGTAGAGGTCGCTCTCCCGGCCCGCGACCTCCATCAGGCCGGGATCGCGCGAGATGGCGGCGAGGACGCGTGGCTCCATCTGGTCGGCGTCGGCGACGACCAGCCGCCAGCCGGGGTCGGCGACGACGGCACGCCGGATCACCTTGGGGATCTGGAGCGCGCCGCCGCCGTTCGTCACCCAGCGCCCGGTGACGGTCCCGCCCGGCAGGTACTCGGGCCTGAACCGTCCGTCGCGCACCCAGTCCTGGAGCCAGGACCAGCCGTGGGCGACCCAGATGCGGTACAGCTTCTTGTGCTCGATCAGCGGTTTCACGGCCGGATGGTCGATCGACTCGATCTCCCACCGCCGGGTGGACTTGACCTTGATCCCGGCCTGCGCGAACGCCTTGACGACGTCGGCCGGCAGGTCGGGTCTGACCCGCCTCCCGAAGGCGGCGGACACCTCTTCGGTGAGCTCGGCGAGGCGCCGGGGCTCACCGCCTCCGGTGTACCGCTCGCCGAGCAGTTCGTGCAGCACGTCCCGGTGGACGTCCGCGCTCCATGGCAGCCCTGCCTGGTTCATCTCGGCGGCGACCAGCATCCCCGCGGACTCGGCGGCCGTCAGCAGCCGCATCCGTTCCGGGTGCGCGGTGGCGTCGTGGCGACGCTGCTGGTCGGCGTAGACGGTCAGGAGATCCGCCAGCGGCACGTGCACCGGGCGGGGTTCGAAGAGGGAGGACTGCGATCCGGGTTCGGCGGAACGCTGTGGCGGGTCGGGCGGTACGGGGCCGCCGCGCAGTCTCGCGAGCGCGGCGGCCGCCGACCGGGGCTCGCCGAGCCGCCCCTCGTGTCCGAGCAGCAGGGTCTCGGCGGCCTCCATGTCGTAACACCGCTCCACTCGCACCCCCGTGGCGAGCAGTCGCGGATAGACATCGGCCGTCGACCGCCATACCCACCGGCTCACGTCCGGCCTGGCACGCACGGCCTCCGCGAGGTCCGCCTCCCGGCGGACCTCCCCCGCGGGCAGCCCGTCCGGGCCGAGGGCGGCGATCTCGACGCCACCGTCCTCGGCCGGCGCGAGAGCCCAGCGCTCGGTCATGCTCCCGAGTCTCGCAGGGGGGTCTGACAATGCAGTCCGCCGACGCGGCCGGCAGCCCGGCAGGCCCGTGGCGCGGTGCGTCGTGGGTGGGCTGCGGACTTCCCCTCCGGGTGCCCCTGGGACTGCTCCGCGGTCTTCTTTTCCGTCCCCGTCTACGCCTGTGCCTCCGTCCCCGTCTACGCCTGTGCCTCCGTCCACGCCTGCGTCTGTGCCTACGCCCCTGCCTCCCCCTTCTCCCCCGTCTCTTCCTTCACGAGCTCCGTGATCATGCTTGCGATGTGTCCTTCGGCCGCCTGCTTGTCGACGCCCGCGCCGCTGAGAACGCCCTGGCCGTTCTCGAACTCCAGCAGGGCGAGCAGGATGTGCTCGGTGCCGACGTAGTTGTGGCCGAGGCGGAGGGCCTCGCGGAAGGTGAGCTCCAGGACCTTCTTGGCGGCCGGTCCGTACGGGACCAGTTCGGGGACCTCGTCGGCGGCCGGCGGGAGCGCGGCGACGGCCGACTCGCGGACGGTGTCCAGGGAGACTCCCTGCGCGGTGATGGCCCGTGCGCCGATGGAGTCGGGCTCGCCGATCAGGCCGAGGACGAGGTGCTCGGGCAGTCCCTCGGTCCCGCCCAGGGCCTTGCACTCGTTGTGCGCGACCATGACGGCCTTCCGGGCCTTCTCCGTGTAGCGGCCGAACCCCTGGCTGGGGTCGAGGTCCGCCTCCGCCTTGGGTACGAACCGCTTCTGCGCGGCTTGCCGGGTGACCCCCATGCTCCTGCCGATGTCCGTCCAGGACGCTCCCGAACGCCGTGCCTGGTCCACGAAGTGCCCGATCAGATGATCGGCCACGTCCCCCAGGTGATCCGCCGCGATCACCGCGTCCTGGAGCTGGTCGAGCGCGTCGCTGTGCACGTTCTTGATGGCCTCGATGAGGTCGTCGAGACGCACGGATGCCTTGCCGGGTGAGTTCGTCGTCATGTGTCAACGCTAGGTTGACAGTCCTGGACTGTCAACCCGAAGTTGACAGTTGGGGTGGAGCGGAGAGCCCGGCGTCATATCGGTGAGGAGATCGCGGAAAAGGGTGCGTGACGGGTTGGCCGACGTGCAGGGTCCGGTGGCCCGTGAGTTGTCCACAGGGTGTGGACGAGCCGGAGGCTCCGGCGCCGGACCGTGAGCCGGCACCCGCGCGGCCCGTGACACGATCGGGGGATGAGTACGTCCAGCACCGTGGAGCGCGCCTTCGCGGCCGCCCTCTACGCCGACTCCGACACGGCCCTCGACAGCGGAGCGTCCGCGCTCGCCGCCGACCCGGCCTGCGACGCCGAACTCGCCCGGCGCGGTGAGGAGTTCGTCGCGGCGGCCTGGCGGCGAGGATGGCAGCCCGCCGATGTCGTACGGATCGTGCGGCGCGACCTGGACGACGTACACGTACGCCTGCTGATCTCTTTGATCCTCAAGGACGGGGAGGGCGAGCAGGTGTCCCGGGGTGCGCGCTGGACGGCCCAGCTCGACGAGCTGGCGGCCGAACCTCACGGCCTCAGGGCCGACCGCTTCTCACGCGCCTCCGCGACCCTGGAGCTCTACCGTCTGCTCTTGCGCCTGCCCTCCATCGAGCCGCTCGACGCGCCCACGGCGCCGGCGGCCGCGGCCGGCGCCCCGCGGGAGACGCGCATGCTCACCCGTATCCGCGCCCTGCTCGCGAAGGCCGAGGCGACCGGGTTCCCGGAGGAGGCGGAGGCGCTCAGCGCCAAGGCGCAGGAGCTGATGGCGCGGCACAGCATCGACGAGGCGCTGCTCGCGGCCCGGACCCACGCGAAGGACGCGCCCGGCGCCTGCCGTATCGGCGTCGAGCCTCCGTACGAGACGGCCAAGGCGGTGCTCCTGGACGCGGTCGCCGGGGCGAACCGCTGCCGGGCCGTGTGGAACGACGCTCTCTGCTTCTCGACCGTCGTCGGCTTCGAACCCGACCTGGAGGCGGTGGAGCTCCTCTACACCTCGCTCCTCGTGCAGGCCACGGTGGCGATGGCCAAGGCGGAGGCGGCGCAGCGGGCGGGCGGCCGCAAGCGCACGAAGACCTTCCGGCAGTCGTTCCTGGCCGCCTACGCGCACCGGATCGGCGACCGGCTCGCGTCGGTCGCCGAGGAGCAGGTCACTGTCACGGAGGGGGATTTGCTGCCGGTCCTGGCGGCCCGCGACGTGGCGGTCGCGGACCATCTGGACCGGATGTTCCCCGAGACGGTGACAACCCGGATGCGCGGGGTCACCGACGAGGCCGGATGGCACGAGGGCGCGGCGGCGGCGGACCGGGCCCAGGTCCGGGGCAGACGCCCGCTTCCGTAGAAGGGCGGTCGGCGGGGCGTCCGATTCCGTAGAACGGCCGGTCGGCGGGGCGTCCGATTCCGCAGAGCGGCGGTTGTGCGGGGCGCCCGCTTTCGTAGGGCCGCCGTCCTCTGTGAGGCGCTCGCTCCCGTACGACCCCGGTCGTCGGCGAGACGTCCGCTTCCGTTGGGCCCTGGTCGTCGGCGAGACGTCCGCTCCCGTAGGCCCCGGTCGGCGGCGGAGTGCCCTCTCCGTGGAACCGCTGCGCGGGTCAGTCGCCCGCGTGCTGGAACGGTGTCGTGGAGGCGTTCGGGCTGCTCGCCGATCCCTTTCCGGTGACCGGGCCGTACGACCAGGGGAAGCTCTGCGCGGTGTCGGCGCCGGGCAGGGCGATCTTCAGCGTCTTCACGGCGAGGGACTTCGCATCGCCCTCGGCGCCGCGGACGTAGGTGATGGTGAAGGACGCGGTGTCGCCCTTGGCGAGGGTCAGCTGCTCCGGCGCCGCGGACTTGTCCGCCGCGACGGCGGCGGAGGTCCCGCCGCCCTCCACGGAGAGTCCGGGGAAGCCCTTCAGGGTGCACTGGGCGCCCTTGTTGGTGAGGGTCACCGGGATGTTGCCCGTGTCGCCGGCGGCGGTGGCGGCGTTCGCAGGACCGACCTGGATCCCGGTGTCGCCGATCACGCAGGCGGCGACGGCGGCCTTCTTCGCCGAACCGGCCGTGTCACCGGACTTCCCGGAAGTACCGGCGCTGCCGGAGCCGCCGCCGTCGCAGGAGGTCAGAGCGAGGGCCGCCGCGAGGACGGTGACGGCGATGGGCAGAGCGCGCATGGGTTCCCCTGGGAGTCGTGACGATGTGCATGGATCATCACGCACTCCGGTCGGCCGAGGTTGCGCACCCCTGGCGGTTCACCCGCACGGGACCGGTATCGCCCGATAGTGTCCGTGGATCTTCCGGTTCTGCCGGAATGGGCCGACGTGATCCCGTGGGGTTCGCGACCGGGCGATCAGGAGCCGAGGCCCGCCGTGGGCAGACCGGTGGGCAGCTTTCCGCCCTGGCTCTTGGTGTACGTCTCCTTGCCGAGGCCGCCCGACCAGGTGACCGTCAGAGTCGTACCGCTGACGGAGTCGACCATACCGACGGCGCGCTTCTTGCTGCCGTCCGCACAGGCGAGGCGGATCATCTTCATGCTCGCCTCGTCGGACGAGGTGCCGCTGCACACGGTCCCGCCGGTCGCGAAGAGGCCCGCCTGCTTGCCGTTGATCATGAGGACCACGGCCTTGCCGCCCGCGGTGGTGAGCCAGCTGCCCTGGAGCTTGCCGCCCGCCGCCGACGTGGCGCCCGAGCCGCCGCCCGTGCCGGCGCCGTCCGTGGCGGACGCGCTCGGGCTCGCCGTCGGGCCCCCGGAGCCGTCGCTCCCGCTGCTGCAACCGGTCAGCACGAGCGCCGCCGCCAGTCCCGCGGTCGCGGCCGCGATATGCGCGTGGCGGGACGGGAAGGTCGCCGTAGTCACTGAAGCCCCCAAGGGTGGGATGGATGCGGGTCACCAGAACGATCGCAGCAAGCTATCAGGAGGGACTGGGGACCCTGTCGGGCAATCGGCGTGCGGTTGCTCACGGGCCGCATCCGCTCGCCAAGGTCCGGCGGGCGCTCATCGATCCCGAACTGCTCGCGCGGTGGCGGATGCCGGGGTCCGAGAACTTCCGGCTCGAGGTCGGTCACCGGTACGCGCCGACCGCGGTCCCACGCCCCGACGTGGGCTTCTCGGCACCGTTGAGGTGCTCGTTCTCGCCTACGAGCCCCAGCGGACGCCGAGTGTCCGCCGGGCCGACGCGAACGCGCATCGATCCGCGGACTGGTCCATTACCTGGACACTGGAACAGTAAGGGCGCGGTATGCGTCTCTTCCTAGTACACGCGGGGTTCGATCCGGACGATCCCGCACAGACGATGGCGCGGAAGATCATGGACGGGGGCTGGAGGTCGCATGTGATGCGATCTCCGGGGAATGCGCTTGACCGGATGTAGGCCGTACCGAACTCCGGTGACGTGCAGGCCGTAGTCGGGCGAACGACAGCCGGTAGTCAAAGGCCGGTAAAAGCTGTAACCGCAGGACCACCCCGCGTGCACGTGCATCTGCCCATGCATCTGCACATGAACAGAGCTATGATCCGAGTCAGTTGACTACTGCATCTATGGCCACCTCAGCCACTGCACGACCGGGGAGCGACCTGTGGACCACGACGTGTTCGACGTGGATGACGTGTACAACGGTATGGCTGAATTTGTGTACAACGGCATGGCTGCGACCGAGCTTGACGGCGTCGCCTGGCAGAAGAGCCGGCACAGCAACTCACAGGGTTCCTGCGTGGAGTTCGCGCGGCTGCCCGGCGGTGACGTGGCCGTGCGGAACTCGCGGTTCCCTGAGGGGCCCGCGCTCGTCTACACGCGTGCCGAGATCGAAGCCATGCTCCTGGGCATCAAGGACGGCGAGTTCGATCACCTGATCGCGGGCTGACGGCCGTGATCGCGAGCTGTCCCGGGCAGGCCGGTCGCGGAAGGGCCGGACGCGGGACGGGTGGCATCGATCGGGGGTGAACTTCACCCTGTGTGCCGTAACGCGCGTAGAACCGCGGCGCCAAAAGGCGCCGCGGTTCGCTATTCGGAGCAGGGCGCGGCCGTGTCCGGCTGGGACCCCAGCCGGAACAGCGCCCATACGACCTTGCCGCTGAGCGTTCCGGCAAGCGGGTGCCAGCCCCAGCTGTCCGAGAACGAGTCGACCAGGAAGAGGCCGCGCCCCGACTCCGCCGCGAAGTCGTCCGAGTCGCCCGCGACCGGACTGTCGTGGCTGGGGTCGCGCACCGCGCACACCAGTCGCGAGGTCCATCTCATCAAGTGCAGCCGTACGGGCGGCCCTTGGTCGTCCTTGCGCGGAGTGTCCGAGGGCAGCGCGTGCCGCAGGGCGTTGGTGACTAGTTCGGAGACCACCAGGCAGACATCGTCGAAACGGTCGCCTATCTCCCACTGGTCCAACGTTCCGCGGGTGAACTGCCGGGCCTCGCGGACCGCTTCGTAGCGGGCGGGCAGGGCGCACGAGGCGGCGCTGGACACGGCCGCGGGATCGAGAGGCGGAAGTCCCTGCCGTAAGGGTTCGAGCATGGTCGATCCATTCGTCCCCATGCGAGGCACTCCCGGGTGTTCGCGGTCGTTGCGATGCAGCGGTGGCGCGGGGACCATGGTTCCGAATGCGTACAGCAGATGCAAGGGCAGATGCACGTGCACGCGCCCGAATTGGACCTTCCTCTGCTACTTCTTGGTCATTTCTTCCTTCACCTTATTCTCAGTTCTCGTCGTTTCACTGATCCTTTCCTGTGCCTCGGCTTTGGCTGCTTTCCGTTTCCGTAACTGAACGAGTACTGCTTGAAGTGTTTTAGTGGCAGACTTCGGCGTCTGGAAGACGGTTGGGGAGGCTGACGAACGTGAGCGCTGGTGAGTCGAGCGGCTCGGTGGTGCGGCGCATGCTGCTGGGGTCCCATCTGCGGCGCCTGCGTGAGGCGCGTGGCATCACCCGTGAAGCGGCCGGTTACTCGATCCGTGCCTCCGAATCGAAGATCAGCCGTATGGAGTTGGGAAGGGTGAGCTTCAAGACCCGCGATGTCGAGGACCTGCTGACGCTCTACGGCATCAACGACGAGGCCGAGCGCACCTCCCTGGTCTCGCTCGCCAAGGAGGCCAACGTCGCGGGCTGGTGGCACAGTTACTCCGACGTCCTGCCGAGCTGGTTCCCCACCTATGTCGGTCTCGAAGGCGCGGCCCACCTGATCCGGGTGTACGAAGTGCAGTTCGTGCACGGCCTGTTGCAGACCGAGGCGTACGCCCACGCGGTCGTCCGGCGCGGGATGAAGGGCGCCTCCGCCGCGGACGTCGACCGGCGTGTGGCGCTGCGTCTGGAGCGGCAGAAGTACCTCGTCTCCGAGAACGCCCCCGAGTTCCACATCGTCCTCGACGAGGCCGCGCTGCGCCGCCCGTACGGCGACCGCGAGGTGATGCGCGGGCAGCTCCAGCATCTGATCGAGATCTCCGAGCGGCCCAACGTACGTCTTCAGGTCATGCCGTTCAGCTTCGGCGGGCACTCCGGCGAGAGCGGCGCCTTCACGATCCTGAGCTTCCCCGAGTCCGATCTGTCGGACGTCGTGTATCTGGAGCAGCTCACCAGCGCGCTCTATCTGGACAAGCGCGAGGACGTCAACCAGTACGAGAGCGCGCTCAAGCAGCTCCAGCAGGACAGCCCCGGGCCGGCCGAGAGCCGCGATCTGCTGCGCGGGCTGCTCCAGCTCTCCTGAGAGCATCCACAGACTTCTCCGGTCACCTTCAACTCCCTTGAAACACAAGTACGATGACATGTGATCAGACCGTGATCGGATGTCTGCTGACCCGGGCCAAGGACTGCCTCGGCAGCACAGGGATTGAGGGAGCACATGTCGTCCTACTTCACCGACCTGGCCCAGCAGTACATCGACGGCGAGTGGCGTCCGGGAACGGGCTCCTGGGACATCATCGATTTCAACCCGTACGACGGTGAGAAGCTGGCGTCGATCACGATAGCCACGATCGACGAGGTCGACGACGCCTACCGCGCCGCCGAGCGAGCCCAGAAGAAGTGGGGCGCGACGAACGCGTACGCGCGTCGCGCGGTCTTCGAGAAGGCGCTCGCCGTCATCGACGAGCGCGAGGAAGAGATCACCGAGGTGATCATCGCCGAGCTCGGCGGCACCCGCCTCAAGGCGGCCTTCGAGCTGCACCTCGTCCGCGAGTTCCTGCGTGAATCGGTCCAGCTGGCGTTGCGCCCCGAGGGAAAGATCATCCCCTCGCCGGGCGACGGCAAGGAGAACCGCCTCTACCGCGTTCCGGTCGGCGTCGTCGGTGTCATCAGCCCGTTCAACTTCCCCTTCCTGCTGTCGATCAAGTCCGTCGCCCCCGCCCTCGCGCTCGGCAACGGCGTGGTCCTGAAGCCGCACCAGAACACCCCGATCGTGGGCGGCTCCCTGGTCGCGAAGATCTTCGAGGAGGCGGGCCTGCCCGGCGGCCTCCTCAATGTCGTCATCACCGACA
The DNA here is from genome assembly GCF_040607495.1 of Streptomyces sp. NPDC005281. Lineage (NCBI taxonomy): Bacteria > Bacillati > Actinomycetota > Actinomycetes > Kitasatosporales > Streptomycetaceae > Streptomyces > Streptomyces sp. NPDC005281. The sequence goes on from NZ_JBEXGX010000026.1 coordinate 80,476, forward strand.
TCGCGGAGATCGGCGACGCCTTCATCGAGCACCCGGTCCCGAAGGTCATCTCCTTCACCGGTTCCGACAAGGTCGGCCGCCATGTCGCCACCGTCTGCGCCGCGAACTTCAAGCGCTCGGTGCTCGAACTGGGCGGAAACAGCGCCCTGGTGGTCCTGGAGGACGCGGACATCGACTACGCGGTCGACGCGGCGGTCTTCAGCCGTTTCGTCCACCAGGGGCAGGTCTGCATGGCCGCCAACCGTGTCCTCGTGGACCGGTCGATCGAGGCCGAGTTCACCGAGAAGTTCGTCGCCAAGGTCAGGACGCTGAAGACCGGCGACCCGAGGGACCCCCAGACGGTCATCGGCCCCGTCATCAACTCCTCCCAGGCGGACGCCCTGTCGAGCGTCGTCGAGCAGGCGATCGCCGAGGGCGCCACCGCCCTGCTGCGCGGCACCACCACGGACAACCTGGTCGAGCCCTCCGTCCTGACCGACGTCCCCTCCGACTCGGACCTGCTCCGCCAGGAGGTCTTCGGCCCGGTCGTCTTCCTCGTCCCCTTCGACGGGGAGGAGGAGGCGGTCCGGATCGTCAACGACACCCCGTACGGCCTCTCGGGCGCCGTCCACACGGCTGACATCGAGCGCGGCGTGAACTTCGCCAAGCAGATCGACACCGGCATGTTCCACGTCAACGACGGCACCGTCCACGACGAACCCCTCGTCCCCTTCGGCGGCGAGAAGCACTCCGGCATCGGCCGTCTGAACGGTGAGACGACGGTCGACTCCTTCACCACCACGAAGTGGATCTCGGTGCAGCACGGGCGGAGCCGCTTCCCCTTCTGAGACGCCTTCGCGTGATCGTCCAGCGCGCCCGGACCCTTGCGGACAGAACCTGACCGCAAGGGTCCGTAGCGTCTTCGGTGTCAGCCAGGTGGACCCGACGAAAGGCGGCCGGTCATGGTCACGCATGTGCGAGCGGAAGAGCAGGGCGACGAGCGCGGGGCGCTGCTCGCCTTCATCGAGGAGCAGCGCGGCGGCATCCGCCGGTCGCTGCTCGGACTGACCGAGGAACAGGCTGCGAGCAGGCCGAGCGCCAGCGAACTCTCCCTCTCGGGGCTGCTCAAGCACGTCGCCGAGGTCGAGCAGGGCTGGATCGCGCGGGCCAAGGGCGAGCCGCCCGCCGTGAAGCGGGACGAGTCGAACTGGCACGAGTGCTTCGTCCTCGCCGACGGTGAGACGGTCGCCTCGCAGCTGGCGTGCTGGGAGAAGGTCGCCGCCGAGACGGAGGCCTTCCTGCGCTCGGTGCCGAGCCTGGACGACACCTTCGCGCTTCCGCCGGACCCCTGGTTCCCGCCGGAGGGCCGCGTCTCGATGCGCTGGCTTTCCCTCCATCTGATCCGCGAGACGGCCCGGCACGCGGGGCACGCCGACATCATCCGCGAGTCGCTGGACGGCAAGACGGCCTTCGAGCTGGTGGCGGAGGAGCGGGGCTCCTCCTGGGACTGAGCCCTCGCGGCCCCGCGCCACCGGCCGCCCGCGGCTCCTCCCGGAGGACCGTGAGCGGTTCGGCGCGACCGTCTCTCGCGACGATCTCCGGCGGCGGCCTCAGGCAGACCCTAGTGATGGAAGCTCGTGGCCGCCGCCTTGTCGTGGGTCGACGGATGAGGCTGGCGGCGCAGTTCCGGCAGCAGTCGGCTCAGGTCCTCGATGAAGAGGTCGGCGAGGTCGGACGAGAAGCCGTTGCGGCAGACCACGCGCAGCACCGACAGGTCCTCGCGGTTCTCGGGGAAGGTGTAGGCGGGCAGCAGCCAGCCGCTCTCGCGCATTCTCCGGGACACGTCGAACACGTCGTACGCCGTCACCTCGGGCGCCGTCGTGAAGGCGAACACCGGCAGTTCGTCCCCCCGGGTGATGAGCCGGAAGTCCCCCAGGCAGTCGACGCGTTCGGCGAGTGCTCGCGCCACGTCCCTGGTCGTCTGCTGCACGGCGCGGTAGCCGTCCCGCCCCAGCCGCAGGAACGTGTAGTACTGCGCGACGACCTGCGCCCCGGGGCGGGAGAAGTTGAGCGCGAAGGTCGGCATGTCGCCACCCAGATAGTTCACCCGGAAGACCAGTTCCTCCGGCAGCTCGGCCGCCGTCCGCCACAGCGCCCAGCCGACGCCCGGATAGACCAGACCGTACTTGTGGCCCGAGGTGTTGATCGACGAAACCCTCGGCAGCCGGAAGTCCCAGACGAGGTCCTCGTCGATGAACGGCGCGATCATCGCGCCTGACGCGCCGTCGACGTGGACCGGGATGTCGAGTCCCGTGCGCTCCTGGAGCCGGTCCAGCGCCGCGCACAGCTCGGCGATCGGTTCGTAGGACCCGTCGAAGGTCGAGCCCAGGATGCCGACGACCCCGATCGTGCTCTCGTCGCACAGCTGGGCCGCCGCCTCGGGGTCGAGGTGGAACCGGTCGCCCTCCATGGGGATCTGACGGGCCTCGACCTCCCAGAAGTTGCAGAACTTCTCCCAGCACACCTGGACGTTCACGCCCATGATCAGATTGGGCCGCGCGCCCGGGTAGCGGTCCGCGTTGCGCTGTGTCCAGCGCCGTTTCAGCGCCATGCCGGCGAGCATGCAGGCCTCGCTCGACCCGGTCGTGGAACAGCCCACCGTGGCCGAGGGATCCGGCGCGTTCCACAGGTCGGCGAGCATCGCCACGCAGCGCCGCTCCAGTTCGGCCGTCCGGGGGTACTCGTCCTTGTCGATCATGTTCTTGTCCCGGCACTCCGCCATCAGGATCCCGGCCTGAGGTTCCATCCAGGTGGTGACGAAGGTGGCCAGGTTCAGCCGGGAGTTCCCGTCCAGCATGAGCTCGTCGTGGACGAGCTGGAGCGCGGTCGTCGGCGGCATCGGGCCGTCGGGGAGGCGGTGCTTGGGCGGTGCCTCGACCATGCCGCTGACCGGATTGGCCTCGCCGTAGAAGGGATTGACGGAGCGCGGGCGGGTATCGGGCTTCGGCTGGCCCTGGTGGAGCGGCATGGGCTTCTCCCAACGGTTCGGCGGACGGGCGTCCCATTTGTTCATCGGATGAGGGTGCCCCGGCGGTTCACCGGACGGAGCTCCCGTCGTCGTGAAGTTGCATCTGCGGCCGTCCGGTCACCAGCAGCCAGGCCGGCAGGGAGGCGATGCAGAGCACGGCGATGATCGAAGGCGAGGCCACCAGGACGGCGGCCGTGAACAGGCTCACCCAGCCCTGCCGGGTGATCGCGAGAAGCGTGCCGAGGACCCCTGCGGCCAAGCCCAGCGACGGCGGGACCGACGGCACCAGCGCATGGGCGCACAGACCGAACGAGGCACCCACGAAGACGGCCGGGAAGATCCGGCCGCCCCGGAATCCGCAGGACGCCGCCACGACGAGCGCGGCCAGCTTCACCACGGCCATCAGGGCGAACCGGCCCGCCGACCAGCCGTCCGGATTCCGGGCGATCTCGGCGACCTGGTCCAGGCCCTTGAACAGGGTCAGCGGCCCGCCCAGGCAGCCGAGCAGGCCCAGCACGAGCCCGCCGACGGGCAGCGCCACCATGGGATGGCGCAGGAGGATGAAGGCCTTGTGGACGTGGGGAAAGGCGTAGACCCCGGCCATGCCGAGCACCGCCGCGGCGGAGGCCACCACCACCGCGGACAGCACGTCGGTCCAGCCCGGACTGCCGAGCGGGGGCAGCCCCAGGTCGAAACTCGCGTGCCCCAGCAGTGCCGTGGTCATCGAGCCCACCGACGCGGCCGTCAGCGGCGCGAAGAGGTTGTCCCACAGCAGACCCCTCACCTGCCGTCCGGCGAGCGCCTCGGAGATGACCAGCGCCGCCGCGACCGGCGTACCGAACAGGGCGCCGATGGTGCCCGCCTCGGCCAGGGTCACCCACAGCTCGCCGGGCGCAGCGGGTGCGAACCGGCGGCCCGCCCAGAAGGCAAGCGCGACGTTCGTGGCGATGATCGGGTTCTCGGGGCCGAGGCTCGGACCGCCCGCCAGCATCAGCGCGGTCACCACCAGCAGTCCGGGCAGGATGAAGGGGGCCATCGGTGCCGCCTGGAGCCCCAGGGTGGCCGGATCGGGGCCCGCGTGCCCGGGCACCATCCACACCACCAGACCGACCAGGATGCCGGTGGTGGTGAGCATGACGATCATCCAGAGGGAGGAGTATCCGCCGATGCCGAGCGCGTTCGGCAGGTCCGTCCACAACACGTTCTTGAGCTGGTCGGCGAGCCAGCTCACTCCCACGAGCAGGAGGCTCGTGGCCACGCCGACGGCCACGGAGGGGAGGAACAGCGGCAGCAGCGTCCGCGCGGGCCTCGCCAGGGCGGGGGCCGGTCCCGGGGGAGCCGCTTCGTGGGTCACGGGCTCACCCTAAGCGGATGAATCCGACATAACACCCCGAGCCTCACTGCCGGATCGGGCCCGCGGCTTCGGGCTTGCACCTCACGTCACGTCAGGCCTCATCGTGAAGGGCGTACCGAGAAAGGAGCGGAAGTGGGCTATTCAGTGGGCCAGGTCGCCGGATTCGCCGGGGTGACGGTGCGCACGTTGCACCACTACGACGAGATCGGTCTGCTCGCCCCGGGTGAGCGCAGCCACGCGGGGCACCGGCGTTACGACGACGCCGACCTCGACCGGTTGCAGCAGATCCTGTTCTACCGGGAGCTCGGCTTCCCGCTCGACGAGGTCGCCGCCCTGCTCGACGACCCGGAAGCGGACCCGCGCGAGCATCTGCGCCGCCGGCACGACCTGCTGACCGCCCGGATCGAGAAGCTTCGGAAGATGGCCGCGGCCGTGGAGCACGCCATGGAGGCACGCACGATGGGAATCAACCTCACGCCCGAGGAGAAGTTCGAGGTCTTCGGCGGCAAGGACCCCGAGGAACACGCGGAGGAGGCCGAACGCCGCTGGGGCGGCACGGAGACGTACGCGGAGTCGCAGCGCCGCGCCGCCCGCTACACCAAGGACGACTGGAAGCGGATGCAGGCCGAGGTGGCCTCCTGGGGCGAGCGGTACGGCGCCCTGATGGAGGCCGGGGAGCGGCCGGACGGCGAGCGGGCCATGGACATGGCCGAGGAGCACCGGCAGCACATCACCCGGTGGTTCTACACGTGCACCTACGAGATCCACCGGGGACTCGGCGAGATGTACGTCGCGGACGAACGGTTCAAGGCGTTCTACGACTCCACGCGTCCGGGGCTGGCCGAACACCTGAAGGAAGCGATCACGGCGAACGCCGCCCGGCACACAGGGGAAGCCTGATCCGGACCGGGCGCCCGTCCACGACGCGACGGGCGCGGGTCCGGTGAGTCGCCGGTGCGGGTAAGGGGCGTACGCCATTGCGGGCGCCCCTTACCGATGCGGTGGGTCCGCCGGAGGGGTCCGGAGGCCGCACCGCGACGGTCCATCTGCGGGCGGCCACCTCCGGTGTGGCGCGGGTTACTCCTTCACCAGGACCACGGCCGTTCCGTAGGCGCAGACCTCCGTGCCCACGTCCGCCGCCTCCGACACGTCGAAGCGGAACATGAGCACGCCGTTGGCGCCACGCGCGCGTGCCTGGTCGACGAGCCGCTCCATGGCCTGGTTCCGGGTCTGCACCAGCGTCTTGGTGAGCCCCTTGAGTTCACCGCCGATCATCGATTTCAGGCCCGCGCCGATCTGGCTGCCCAGATGGCGCGAGCGCACCGTGAGGCCGAAGACCTCGCCGATGACCTGCTCGACGCGATGGCCGGGAACGTCGTTCGTCGTGACGACCAGGACGTCCTCGTGGGGACCCTGACCGCCGCCGTATTCATCGATGCCCATGGTCCACAGCTTTGTCCCAGTCGTCGCACAGTGCATCCTGGAGTCACGGGTGGAACCTGGCGTGGACACATTGCGTTGATAGCTTTGGCCGGCCGTACAAGGACCGCCGTACCTCCCTTCACCCCCTCAGGAGCCCGGACCCGTGATGACGCTCGCCCTCGGTCCCAGCTGGCTGGATCCGAACACCCTCCTGGACAATTTCGGCATCTGGGGCCTGCTGCTGGTGGTCTTCGCCGAGTCCGGCCTGCTCATCGGCTTCTTCCTGCCGGGCGACTCGTTGCTGTTCACCTGCGGTCTGCTGATCGCCACCGGCGCGATGGACTTCCCGCTGTGGGCGGCCGTCCCGCTGATCTGTCTCGCGGCGGTCCTCGGCGACCAGGCGGGTTACCTCTTCGGCAAGAAGGTCGGGCCCTCGCTCTTCACCCGCCCGAACTCCCGCTTGTTCAAGCAGGAGAACGTGGTCAAGGCCAACGAGTTCTTCGAGAAGTACGGTCCCAAGTCCCTGGTGCTGGCCCGCTTCGTGCCCGTCGTGCGCACGTTCACGCCGATCATCGCGGGCGTCAGCGGCATGCGGTACCGGCCCTTCCTCACCTTCAACGTCATCGGCGGCGTCCTGTGGGGCGCGGGCGTCACGCTGCTCGGTTCCTGGCTCGGCAAGATCGAGTTCGTCAACAAGCACATCGAGCTGATCCTGATCCTCATCGTGCTCGTCTCGGTGGTCCCGATCCTGATCGAGTTCCTGCGCGCCCGCTCCCAGGCCAAGAAGAACCCGCCTCAGGAGTCCCAGGAGTCCCACGAGTCCGACGAGCCCCAGGGGTTCGAGGACTTCCCCGAGCACTTCCCGGCCCACCCCGAGGCCGGCCGCACCCGCCCCGCCGCCCCTGTCATGGACGACGCGACCCGGCCGCTGCGGGTGCCGCCGGTCCACGAGGGCCAGAACTCCTCGTACGGCGGCCAGGACCACGGCCGGGACCAGGGCCAGTCGTACGGGAATCAGGGCCACGGCCGGTCGTACGGCGATCAGGGCCAGGACCAGTCGTACGGGAACCAGGGCCAGGACCAGTCGTACGGGAACCAGGGCCAGGGTCAGCAGTACGGCGGCGACCAGGGCCAGGGTCAGCAGTACGGCGGCGACCAGGGCCAGGGTCAGCAGTACGGCGGCAACCAGGGCCACGGTCAGCAGTACGGCGGCAATCAGGGCCAGGGCCAGGGCCGGCAGTACGGCGATCAGGGCCAAGGGCAGTCGTACGGGAACCAGGGCCAGGGCTACGGTCCGCAGGGCAACGCCTACGGGGGCCAGCAGCAGCCCCCGCAGCACCGGCACGAACCCCAGCAGCAGTACCAGCAGTACGGCTCGGAGCAGGGCTACGGCTACGACCAGCAGCAGTACGACCAGGGTTACCAGCAGGGCTACGACCAGGGTTACGACCAGGGCCGGCCGCAGCCGCAGGGCCACCCCCGGCAGCAGGGCGAGCAGCACCCCCAGGGCGACCCCCGCCGTCAGTACGACGCCGAGCAGTACCCCTACGGTCAGGACCCCACGCAGAACTGACGCACCCGCCCGGTCCCGCCGAGCCCGGCCTCAGGGACCGGGCTTCGGGGCCGGGCCCCAGGGACCGGGCCTCAGAACCCGCGGGTCCGCTTGGCGGCACGCCGTCCGCCGGCGGAGCCGCCCGGCAGGCGCAGGAAGAGCCGCGAGATCTCCGAACCCAGGTTCACGCCGATCGCGATGGCCATGGCGAGGGCCGCGGCCTTGGTGAGCGACACCAGGCCCTTGTCGACGTTGTTCTGGGCGATCGACAGCAGTCCGAAGTAGGTCGCCGAACCGGGCAGCAGGGGCCCGATCGCGGCCGTCGTGTACGGCAGCGCGGAAGCGAACCGGTAACGCGAGAGCAGCTGCCCGAAGAGGCCGACCAGGCCCGCGGCGACGGCCGTGGAGGGCACCGGCGATATCCCGCCCGCGTAGTGCATCGCCCCGTACACCGACCAGGCCACGCCCCCGTTGAGGGTCACCGCGAGGACAGTGGAACGTTCCTGCTGGAGCAGGACCGCGAAGGTGAGCGACAGCAGCATCGACGCGGCGATCTGGAGCAGTGGCCGCTCGGAGATGTTCAGCGCCGCGTCCGGGTTGAGCTGCGCGCCCAGCTTCACCCCGAAATAGAGCACCACCAGGACGCCGACGACGATCCCCACGAAGAAGTACATGACTTCCAGCAGCCGCGCGGACGCGGTGATGTAGAAGCCGGTCAGTCCGTCCTGCACCCCCGCGACGAGCGCCCGCCCCGGCAGCAGCGCGAAGAGCCCACCGGTGATCACCGCGGACGCCTTCACGTCGACGTGCGCCACCGTGAGCGCCACGCCTATCGCGGCGGGCGGCATCGCGGCAGCCGTGAACTGGTAGAACTCCGGCAGTCCGCGTCCCGCGCACAGCCAGGCCAGCCGGTCGCCGAGCATCGCGCCGAGCGCGGCGGCGACGAACACGATCGCGTCACCGCCGACGAGCACCGAGGCCGCGCCGGCCAGCAGTCCACCGGAGGCCGTGAGCACCCAGCCGGGATACGGGTGCCGGTTGCGCCGCATCTCCGCGAGGCGCCTGTAGGCCTCCTCCAGGGGGATCACGGTCTCCGGGTCGCTCAGGTCGTCGACGAGCCGGTAGACGGCCGCCAGGCGCGTGTAGTCGGTGCCCCGGCGGCGGACGGTCCGTGACGCCGTCACCGGGTCGTCCACCAGGGACGGCTGGTGCGAGATCGAGAGCAGGGTGAAGGTGACGTTCGGCTCGCAGCGGTCGAGGCCGTAGGACCGGCAGACGGCGAACATCGCCGTCTCCACGTCCTCGGCGCCCTCACCGCCGGCGAGGAGCAGCTCGCCGATGCGCAGGGTCAGGTCGAGGACCCTCGGGACGGCGGGCCCCGACTCGTCCCCCTTGTGCACGGGTTCGGGTGCGGGCCGCTCGGCCACCGGCATGCGCAGCATCGTGCGCATCCGGTCCTGCCACGGCGCGTCCTTGGTCAGGCTGACCACGGGGACGCCGGTCGCCGGTGTGAAGGCGGGAGGCGCGGTCCGGGCACTGTAGGTGCGCGGGGTGTTGAACGCCGAGCCCCCCTGATCGGGCGCGGCCGGCTGCGGAGCGTCGAGTCCCCGGGGGAGCGCGAACTCCGAGGTCGTCGACGATTCGTCGTCGCCCGCCACCCCCGGCGGCGCCACCCCCGTGGGCTGGCTGAAGGCGCTCCTCGCCTCGTCCGAGTGCGGCTTGCGGTCTTCCGCTTCCGGGTCCGCCACCAACTCCAGCCTCGCCTTTCCCGTCTGTGTGGTTCTCCGTCTTGCCTTCCGTATGCCTCAGTATGCGTATGGACACACGAACGGGCCGCGTGACCCCCAGGGGATCACGCGGCCCGTTCGGAAGAGGGGGAGGTCGGCGACCGCCCGCAGGGGGTCAGTGACCGCCCTGGTCCTTGAGGCGCTTGTACGAACGCTCGATCTCGGCCTCGGCGTCCGCGCGGCCGACCCAGTCGGCGCCCTCGACGGACTTGCCCGGCTCCAGGTCCTTGTAGACCTCGAAGAAGTGCTGGATCTCCAGGCGGTCGAACTCCGACACGTGGTGGATGTCGCGCAGGTGCTCCACACGCGGGTCGTGCGCAGGGACGCACAGCAGCTTGTCGTCGCCGCCGGCCTCGTCCGTCATACGGAACATGCCGATCGCCCGGCACTGGATGAGGCAACCCGGGAAGGTCGGCTCGTCCAGGATGACCAGGGCGTCCAGCGGGTCGCCGTCCTCGCCGAGAGTGTTCTCGACGAAGCCGTAGTCGGCCGGGTAGCTGGTCGAGGTGAAGAGTCGACGGTCCAGACGGATCCGACCGGTCTCGTGGTCCACCTCGTACTTGTTCCGTGAACCCTTCGGAATCTCGATCGTGACGTCGAACTCCACCGGTGGCTCCTCCATGATCAGCACATAGTTCTGGTGATTAAGTGTCCCTCACGCAGGTGGGTGATCGCGAAAGGGGCTGGTGGTCGTGCCAGAGCTGAGGGCTTGGCGGGCCGCGAGACCGCATGTGGTGCGGGTCGCGCGGACGGTGAAACCGCATGTGACGCGGATCACCCAGGCTGTGCGGCCGCGCGCCGTGCGGTTGACGACACCGCAGCTCACAGCCGTTGCCGCCACTGTCGGCCTGGCGCTCGCGGCCGGAGCGGTGACCGCGGCCGGCCCCTGGGACTCCAGCGGTCAGCGTACGGCCGAGCGGGACTGGGCCGCATCGCGGACGCCCGAGGGTGGCACAGATCACGCACGTACGTCCGGTACGCACCGAACGTCACCCCGGCCCGCCCCCAGCGCCGCCTCCGTGCTCGCCGGGCTCGGCGGCCCGACGGGCACCCTGCCCGCGCCCGCGGGCAAGGCACTCGCGGACGTCCTCGACCCGCTGCTGGCCGATCCCGTCCTCGGCTCGGTGCGCACCGCCGTCGTGGTCGACGTGGCGACCGGCAAGCGGCTCTACGGCAAGGGTGCCGACCAGGTCCAGACACCGGCCTCCACCACGAAGATCGCGACCGCGGTCGCGGCCCTCGCGGCGCGGGGTCCCGACTACCGCATCCGGACGCGTACGGTCCTGGAGCCCGACACCAAGGAGGTCGTGCTCGTCGGCGGCGGAGACCCGACGCTGACCGCCCGCAAGCCCGCGGACGGCTGGGCCGACCTGGAAACGCTCGCCGAGGGGACGGCCACCGCCCTGAAGGCCCGTCACATGGACCACGTGACGCTGTCCTACGACACCTCGCTGTACTCCGGCCCCGGCCTCCACCCCATCGGGGTCAACGAGAACATCGCGAAGGTCACCCCTCTGATGGCCGACGAGGGCCGCCTCGACGACTCGGACGGCGGGCCGGCCGGGCGCGCCTCCGACCCGGCGGCGGACGCCGCGCGGAGGTTCGCGGGCCTGCTCCACGACCACGGCATCACCGCCACGGCGCCCGGCCCCTCGAAGGCGACGAGCCGCTCCCAGGCACTCGCCTCCGTCTCCTCGCCGCCGCTGTCCGCCCTGGTGGAGCGGATGCTGACCAACAGTGACAACGACATCGCCGAGGCCCTGGCCCGCCAGGTCGCCCTCGCCACCGGCGAGGAACCCAGCTTCGACGGCGACGCGAAGGCGATCCGCGCCGAGCTGAAGAAGCTCGGACTCCCGCTGACCGGAGCGCAGTTCGCGGACGGCAGCGGGCTGAACCGCGCCGACAAGGTCTCCGCCGACCTGCTCACCGCGCTGCTGGCCAAGGCGGGCGACCCGGCCCACCCCGAGCTGCGTCCGGTCCTCACCGGCCTGCCCGTCGCCGGTTTCACCGGCACCCTCAGCGCCCGGTACACCGACTCGCCCACCGCCACCGGAGTCGTCCGCGCCAAGACGGGCACCCTGACCGGGGTCAACACCCTCGCCGGGACCGTCGTCGACAAGGACGGGCGCCTGCTGGCCTTCGCCTTCCTGACCTCCGACGCCGCCCACCCGCCGAACCCCCTGGAGGCCCGGGCGGCCCTGGACCACACGGCGACGGCACTGGTGGCGTGCGGCTGCCGGTAGCGGGTTCTCGTACGCGGGAGGGAATTCCGGCGCGCCGGGGGCCGTACGCCGGACACGGAACCCGGCCCCTTCGGCCCGTGAGAACCATGAGCACCACCAGCCTCTCGGCCGGGGCGTGTACGGCGCCGGACCCTAACCGCAGCCGGACCCGCTCACGTACGGTTGACGCATGACGAGCATCGGTGGTGCTGCATCTACTGGGATGGTCGACTGGAACCTCGCGGTGGCGACCGCGACCAGGCTCGTACGGCCGGGCCCCGAGGTGAGCCGCGACGAGGCACGGGCCATCGTCGCCGAACTGCGCCGGCACGCGAAGGCCTCGGAGGAGCACGTGCGGGGCTTCACCCGTATGGGCGCGGACGTGGTCCACGACACCCCCGTCCTCGTCGTCGACCGCCCCGGCTGGGTCCGGGCGAACGTCGCCGGGTTCCGGGAGATCCTCAAGCCCCTTCTGGACAAGATGCAGGAACGGCGCGGGAGCACCCCGGGCGGAGCCGTCCTCGGCGCCGTCGGCGGCAAGGTCACCGGCGTGGAGCTGGGCATGCTGCTGTCGTTCCTGTCGTCCAGGGTCCTAGGGCAGTACGAGACGTTCGCGCCCGCGACCCGCGATCTGCCCGCGGGGGCGCCCACGGCCTCCGGCAACGGCGGCGGCAGGCTCCTGCTGGTCGCCCCGAACATCGTGCACGTGGAGCGTGAACTCGATGTCCAGCCCCACGACTTCCGCCTGTGGGTGTGCCTCCACGAGGAGACGCACCGCACCCAGTTCTCGGCCGTGCCCTGGCTGCGCGACCACCTGGAGGGCGAAATCCAGTCGTTCTTGGGGGAGACCGAGGTCGACCCCATGACCGTCCTGGAGCGCATCAGGGAGGCCGCGCAGTCGCTCTCCGGCTCCCGCCCCGACACCGAGGAGGACGACGGAGGGCGTTCCCTCGTGGAAATCGTCCAGACGCCCGCCCAGCGCGAGATCCTCGGCCGGCTCACCGCCGTGATGTCCCTCCTGGAGGGACACGCAGACTTCGTCATGGACGGCGTCGGACCCGCCGTGGTCCCTTCCGTCGCCGAGATCCGCGAGAAGTTCCAGCAGCGCCGCGCCAAGGGCGCCTCCCGGCTCGACATGGCCCTGCGCAAACTGCTCGGCCTGGACGCCAAGCTCAGGCAGTACAGGGACGGCGAGCGGTTCGTACGGGCGGTCGTCGACGAGGTGGGCATGGACGGCTTCAACCGCGTGTGGACCTCCCCGAACACGCTCCCGACCAAGGTGGAGATCGCCAAACCGGCGGACTGGGTCGCGCGGGTGCACCGCAAGGCGGAGTCGTGAACCCTACGGGACGGTCGTGAAACGAATCCGGCCGATGGCAGGCAAACGCTTCTCCTATCACCCGTCCGAGGGACCGTGGAGCATGGGTAGGCGTGCAATGCTCGGGGAACGCCCCGGTTCTGTCACCATCTACACACTCTGAGTGACAGATCCCCGGGCTAACCCCCCGAAAACTTCATGAAGGGAACCGGACATGGGTCCCCATCCTGCGGTCGCGGCGATACGCCTGGCGGTCCGCCGCGTACTCCACGACATCCTGACCGACCAACCGCCCGCCCACGACACCCGGCGCACGCCCGCACGCGGTGCCGCGCGCTCCTGCGCCCCCGACGCGGAACGCGTCCCCGCCCCGGGGACGCGGCGCAGCGTCGCCACGCCCGCACGGCCCCCGCACGACCGGCCCCGCACGAACTCCCGGCCCCTGCCCGGCGAGGACGTCGCTCCGGCGCCGCTCGTGCTCGTCGCCTGCTCCGGCGGCGCCGACTCCATGGCGCTCGCCTCCGCCCTCGCCTTCGAAGCCCCCAAACTCGGCATCCGCGCCGGTGGCATCACCGTCGACCACGGTCTGCAGCCCGGCTCCGAACTGCGCGCCGACGAAGTCGTGCTGCGCCTCACCGAACTGGGGCTCGCCCCGGCCGAGTCGATCGCCGTCACCGTCGGCCGCGACGGAGGCCCCGAGGCCGCCGCCCGCGACGCCCGGTACACCGCTCTGGACTCCGCCGCCGAGCGCCACGGCGCCTCCGCGATCCTCCTCGGCCACACCCGCGACGACCAGGCCGAGACGGTCCTGCTCGGCCTCGCCCGCGGCTCCGGCATCCGCTCGCTGTCCGGAATGGCCGCGGTCTCGGGGGCCGACGGCCGCTACCGACGCCCGTTCCTGCACCTGGACCGGCAGACCGCCCGCAAGGCGTGCCTGGTCCAGTCGCTGCCCGTATGGGACGACCCGCACAACACCGACCCGGCCTACACCCGGTCCCGGCTCCGCCACGAGGGTCTGCCCGCCCTCGAGAAGGCGCTCGGCAAAGGAGTCGTCGAGGCTCTCGCCCGTACGGCCCAGCTCTCCCGGGACGACGCCGACGCCCTCGACGCGTGGGCCAGCCAGGCGGAGGCGTCCGTACGCGACGCGGCCGGCCTCCTGGAGTGCGCCAAGCTCTACGCCCTGCCGCCCGCCGTACGCCGCCGGATCCTGCGCCGCGCGGCCATCGAGGCGGGCGCTCCGGCCGGTTCGCTGTTCGCCCGGCACATCGAGGAGATCGACCGGCTGATCACTGGCTGGCGCGGTCAGGGGGCCATCAATCTCCCCGGCAAAGTCGTCGCCCAGCGCCAGGGTGGCAGACTGGTGATTCGGCAAGGCTGAAACCGGACCCTGCACCGGAGCCGCTCACGCGGCTCCCAGGACCCCTACTTCGGGTCGCGGGCGGTCCGAGCGGCCGCGCGCGAGTCGAAGGGGACCGCCGCCGGTGACACCGGCGCCCTGTAGGTGAGCGAGCCCAAAAAAGTGGGACGGACGACCGAAAGTGATGCGGGTGGACGCGAAAGACATGGGCACCGACCTCAAGTCGGTGCTCATCACCAAGGAAGAGATCGACGCGAAGCTGGCCGAGCTGGCCGCGAAGATCGACGCGGAGTACGCGGGCAAGGACCTGCTGATCGTCGGAGTGCTCAAGGGCGCCGTCATGGTCATGGCGGACCTCGCGCGTGCGCTGTCCACCCCCGTCACGATGGACTGGATGGCCGTGTCGTCGTACGGCGCGGGCACCCAGTCCTCCGGCGTGGTGCGGATCCTCAAGGACCTGGACACCGACATCAAGGGCAAGCACGTCCTGATCGTCGAGGACATCATCGACTCCGGGCTGACCCTGTCCTGGCTGATCTCCAACCTCGGCTCCCGCGAGCCGGCCACGCTGAAGGTGTGCACGCTGCTGCGCAAGCCCGACGCGGCCAAGGTCGCGATCGACGTGGAGTGGGTCGGCTTCGACATCCCGAACGAGTTCGTCATCGGGTACGGCCTGGACTACGCCGAGAAGTACCGCAACCTCCCGTTCGTCGGTACGCTCGCGCCTCACGTCTACGGCGGCTGAGCTTCCTCTTCCTGAGGGCGGCTCAAGTCCTTGTGGGACGTTCGGGAACCCCAGCGGGTTTCGCGCCGTTGGAGCATGCGTGGGCGGGATTGCCAGCAGTCCCCTGCGGCTTCGGGTGACAATGCTGGGGTACCGTCCGAAGAACAGTCTTTATCAAACTCACTATGGCAGGAGGGACGGGGCGGCATCGCTCCGTATGGATGGACGTGAAGCGATACTTCCGTGGGCCGGTCATGTGGATCGTGCTGGCCGTCCTTGCCGTGGTCGTGTTGATGCAGGTCGTCGGTTCGTCCGGCGGCTACAAGACGGTGGACACAGGCCAGGTCGTCCAGGCGATCAATGACAACAAGGTCCAGTCAGCCAAGATCACCACTGGCGACGAGCAGATCATCAAGGCCTCGCTGAAGGACGGCGAGAAGGTTGACGGCAGCTCGAAGATCCAGGCGAGCTATATCGGCGACCAGGGCGTGGCCCTCGCCAACACGCTCCAGGACAAGTTCCAGAACAAGCAGATTCCGGACGGGTACACCGTCTCGCCGTCCAAGCAGAACCCCTTCGTGGGCATCCTGCTGTCTCTGCTTCCCTTCGTCCTCATCGTCGTCGTCTTCCTGTTCCTGATGAACCAGATGCAGGGCGGCGGCTCCCGGGTCATGAACTTCGGGAAGTCCAAGGCGAAGCTCATCACCAAGGACACCCCGAAGACGACGTTCGCGGACGTCGCGGGTTCGGACGAGGCGGTCGAGGAGCTCCACGAGATCAAGGAGTTTCTCCAGGAGCCGGCGAAGTTCCAGGCCGTCGGCGCGAAGATCCCGAAGGGTGTCCTGCTGTACGGGCCTCCCGGTACGGGCAAGACGCTCCTCGCACGCGCTGTCGCGGGCGAAGCCGGCGTTCCCTTCTACTCGATCTCCGGTTCCGACTTCGTCGAGATGTTCGTCGGTGTCGGTGCCTCCCGAGTCCGTGACCTGTTCGAGCAGGCCAAGGCGAACGCTCCGGCGATCGTCTTCGTCGACGAGATCGACGCGGTCGGCCGCCATCGCGGCGCCGGCCTCGGCGGTGGTCACGACGAGCGCGAGCAGACGCTCAACCAGCTGCTCGTCGAGATGGACGGCTTCGACGTGAAGGGCGGCGTCATCCTGATCGCCGCCACGAACCGGCCCGACATCCTCGACCCGGCCCTCCTGCGCCCCGGACGCTTCGACCGGCAGATCGCGGTCGACCGCCCGGACATGCTGGGCCGTCTGGCGATCCTCAAGGTTCACCAGAAGGGCAAGCCGGTCGCTCCGGACGTGGACCTGTCGGCCGTGGCACGCCGGACCCCCGGCTTCACGGGCGCCGACCTGGCGAACGTGCTGAACGAGGCGGCGCTGCTCACCGCGCGCAGCAACCAGAAGCTGATCGACAACTCCATGCTGGACGAGGCGATCGACCGTGTGGTTGCGGGCCCGCAGAAGCGGACCCGGATCATGTCGGACAAGGAGAAGAAGATCACCGCGTACCACGAGGGCGGCCACGCCCTGGTCGCGGCGGCATCTCCGAACGCCGACCCGGTCCACAAGATCACGATCTTGTCGCGCGGCCGTGCACTGGGCTACACGATGGTCCTGCCCGACGAGGACAGGTACTCCACGACGCGCAACGAGATGCTGGACCAGCTCGCGTACATGCTGGGCGGCCGCGCGGCCGAGGAGCTCGTCTTCCACGACCCGACCACCGGTGCCGCGAACGACATCGAGAAGGCCACGGCCACAGCACGCTCGATGGTCACGCAGTACGGCATGACCGAGCGCCTCGGCGCGATCAAGTTCGGCGGCGACAACGCCGAGCCCTTCCTGGGCCGGGAGATGTCGCACCCGCGTGACTACTCGGAAGAGGTCGCCGCGCTCGTCGACGAAGAGGTCAAGAAGCTCATCGAGAACGCGCACAACGAAGCCTGGGAAATCCTGGTGGAGAACCGCGACGTCCTCGATCAGCTGGTGCTCCAGCTGCTGGAGAAGGAGACGCTGAGCAAGGAGCAGATCGCCGAGGTCTTCGCTCCCATCGTCAAGCGCCCGGCCCGCCCCGCGTGGACCGGCTCCTCCCGTCGCACCCCGTCCACCCGCCCGCCGGTGCTCTCCCCCAAGGAGCTGTCACTGACGAACGGGGCGAACGGATCGACGGCTTCCATCGCCACCGCGACGGAGTCCGTCCCGGCCACGGAGACGGCCCCGGAGGACCGCACCGACAACTGAGCGAGCTCGGCTGAAGGCGGCCCCACCAGGCCCGGAATGGATGCCGCGCCCCCCAGGTTCTAGCCTGGAGGGCGCGGCATTTTCGTGTGCCCGCAGTTTTGGACGCGTCGAGGCACGCGCAGGATCCACAGGAACGAGGACCAGATGACCGACCCCGTGACGCTGCACGACGAGGCCGTGATCGGCGAGTTCGACGCGAAGCGCGCCGAGAACGCCGTACGGGAGCTCCTGATCGCGGTCGGCGAGAACCCGGACCGCGAGGGCCTGCGGGACACGCCGGCACGAGTGGCGAGGGCGTACAAGGAGTTGCTGGCCGGGCTCAGGCAGGCTCCTGAAGACGTGCTGACCACCACGTTCGATCTCGGCCACGACGAGATGGTCCTGGTGAAGGACATCGAAATTGTCAGCCTGTGCGAGCATCACCTGCTTCCGTTCCATGGCGTCGCCCACGTCGGATACATTCCGGCGGAGAGCGGCAAGATCACCGGCCTGTCGAAGCTGGCCCGGCTCGTCGAGGTGTTCGCCCGCCGGCCGCAGGTGCAGGAGCGTCTGACCACTCAGGTCGCCGACTCGTTGATGCGGATTCTCGAGGCGCGCGGCGCAATCGTGGTCATCGAGGCCGAGCACATGTGCATGTCCGTCCGGGGCATCCGCAAGCCCGGAGCCAAGACGACGACCTCGGCGGTACGTGGGCAGCTTCGTGATGCTACGACCCGTCATGAGGCGATGAGTCTGATATTGGCGCGCTGACCTGATTGTCAGTACTGCCCTATACGGTCCCTGGTGAGGCGTCATCGAACGAGGGGGATCGCGATGGGGTACGGGGTGCCCAGCAGGCAGACGGTGAACGGCTTGGACGGCCCCGCGTACGTGTGCGTGACGCTCAGGCCGGAGTCCGCCTGTGGTCGCTGGACGGAGAGCGCACGGTCCCGACGACGGTCACCCATGTGGCGACGGTTCGGACACGGGAGGTCGTCGATGTCGTCACCGATCACTCGGCCTTCACTGTCTCTCCGGACCAGATGCTCCGCACGCCGGACGGCTGGACGCATGCGAGGGAGGCGGGAGGCACGGTCCTCGCCCGGACGCATGCGAGGAAGTTGTGCCGGGAGCGGCTGACCATCAAACCGGGCTACGCGTTCGGATATCGGTGGGCGCAACATGCTCGGACGGCACGGTCGGCACCAACTATGTGTCGCTCGTGGTCAACGACGAAGCGTTCGCGGAGCGGTACGCGCGGTGCCTGTCCAGCGCCACCGGTCTCGGAGCGAGACTCGAACCTGTTACTCGGCCGTCCGGATACCTGTGCCGCGAGGTACCGGGGTTTCGTGTACGCGTCGTCTCGTCCTACCTGGCTGATCTGATGCGTCAGTACGTGGGTGGCGACGCGCACCACATGCGCCAGAGGTTTCCCAGAGGGGTGCTGCGGGACCGGTCGACCTTCGAAGGCTTCCTGGACGGGTATACGGACGGCGACGGGTACCGCAGCAAGACGTGGGCCGGGCGAGTACTGGTCAGTGCGAACGTGCCGTTCCTCACCGACCTGTCGGAGATCGTCGGCGCAAGATTCACCCCGCGTATCCACGGCCCGGCGTCACACCTGGTGGTGGTGGACACCTGGCCGAAGCGGGGCACGTTCAGGCCCGAGCGCCATCCGCTCCAGCTCAGGGAATCCTCCTGGGTCCAGGTCCACGAGGTACGCCGACGAGACCCCGGCAACAAGCCCTGCACGCTCTACGAGTTCCGGCTCGCTCCTTACGACGGCTTCTTGATCAACGGCCATCTCGCTCGGCAGCGCTGGTGACGGCTAGGCCACCGGGGCCGTTCCGTTGCGGTGTTCGTCGTCGTCTTCCGGGAGCTTGCAGACGCGCTCCAGGAAGAAGGCGGCCGCTATCACGCCGATTCCGGCGATGACGGACAGGCCGGCGTAGATGGCCTGGTCGCGGCGGGCGGGGACCTCCAGGGACTCCAGGAGGAACGCGCCGGTGCCGCCGTACATGCCCGCCACCAGGGCGGCCACCAGGGCGCTCGCCTGGCCGAAGACGACCGCGCGGGCGGCCATCAGCGGGTCGACGCCCTTGGCGCCGGGGCGGCGCTCGCGCTGGGCCTTGAGGCGGGCGCGCAGCGACAGGGCCGTCGCGAGGAGGACGATCGCGATCAGGGCGAGGACGATGGGCGCGGCCAGGGGGACCCGGGGCAGCGTGCCCACCGCGTTCCACAGGCGGGCGCCCGCCCAGGACAGCACTCCGGCCACCACGAACACGGCAGCCAGTGTCCTGATCCGCAGCTGTTTCACGTTGCCCCTTCGGTAGCCCGCGTACGGCCGGGGCCCGTGTCGGGCCGGCCGGTGGTCGTCTTGACCTTAACGACTACTCGGGCAGCCGGAGTTCCAGGTCGGCGCGGGCCGCGACACCCTCTTGGGTGATGGTGTCGAGGAGCCGGGCGACGGCGCCGTGGCCGGGGAGCTGTGCCTCGGGGTCCACGTCGTGCCAGGGGGCGAGGACGAAGGCCCGCTCGTGGGCGCGCGGGTGAGGAAGGGTCAGCACCGGGTCGTCCGAGACGACATCGGCGTACGCCACGATGTCCACGTCGATCGTGCGCGCGCCCCAGCGCTCGTCCCGGACCCGGTGGAAGGCCTCCTCGACCGCGTGCGCCCGCTCCAGGAGCGAGGACGGCGGGAGGGTGGTCCTGAGCACCACGACCGCGTTCAGGTACGAGGGCTGGCTGCCCGTCTCGACGCCCCAGGGCTCGGTCTCGTAGACGGGGGAGACGGCTTTGACCCGGACGCCGGGGGTGTCCTCCAGGGCGTCGACGGCTCCCTGGATGGTCTCCAGGCGGTTGCCCAGGTTCGAACCGAGGGAGATCACGGCGCGCTTGGGGTTGCTCAGCGTGGTGTCGGCGGCGTCGACCTGTTCGACCACGGAGGCGGGCACCGGCTGTACGGTCGGGTCGCTCTGACCCTCGGTGAAGGACGCGGTCATACTCGGCTCCGGATGATCGTGACGGTCACGTCGTCGAACGGGACCGTGATGGGCGCGTCCGGTTTGTGGACGCAGACCTCGACCTCCTGGACGACGTCGTGCTTGAGACACGTCCGGGCGATGCGCTCGGCGAGGGTCTCGATGAGATCGACCGGCTCGCCCTCGACCACGGCGACGACCTCTTCCGCCACGATGCCGTAGTGCACGGTCTTCGTCAGGTCGTCGTCGGCCGCGGCCGGCCGGGTGTCCAGGCCCAGAGTCAGGTCCACGATGAAGGTCTGGCCCTCCTCGCGTTCCTTCTCGAAGACGCCGTGGTGCCCGCGGGCCTTGAGGCCGCGCAGCGCGACACGATCCACGCGAATCACTCCTGCAATTGTCGGTGAAGGCCGTCATGAGCCGAATGCGGTCGGCACACGGACCTCGAACGAATCTACCTGCGGGCACCGACAACGCTCGCCCGCGGGGACGGGCGCACCGTGAAGGCCACGAGGCTTCACCGGGTGTTTCCCTTGGGGAACGCGGCGGCTCACGAGCCGGTAGCGCCGCCCCTACCCGGGAGCGGCGATTCCAATCACCTTTTGGTTTCCGGGGGCCCGCACGCGTCAGCCGGCGGTGTCCTCGTCCTCTTCCTCGCCGGATTCGGCCAGCACGGGGGAGGCGTGGTGGGACCAGAGTCTCCAGCCGTCGGCCGTGCGGCGGAACACGTTCGTGGCCACGACCAGCTGGCCGACGAGCGGACCGAGCTCCTCGCCGTCGTCGGGCGCCGGACCGCCGCTGAGGATGTTCTCGGTGCAGGTCACCAGGGCCGTGTCACCGGACACGGAGACGCGCACGTCGGTGAGGAAGAACTGGATGTACTCCGTGTTGGCCATGATCAGCGCGTACGAGCGGAGCACCTCGCCGCGGCCGCTCAGGACGGGCCAGCCCGGGTGGACGCAGGAGACGGCCGTGTCCTCGCCCTCGAATTCGTCGGACGTGTCCGGCGGGACCAGCCACATCGACGACAGTTCCTCGAAGTCACCTCGTTCCATCGCCTCGTAGTACGCCGTATTGGCGAGTTCGACCTGCTCGACGTCGGTTCGCGGTGTGCTCACCGGGCTCCCTCTACGGGCGTGCCGCCGGGAGTGTCGGCCGCGCCGCCGGTCCTGGCGCCCTCGACGGCGCGCGCGACCCGTACGGCGTCGGCGGTGGCCCGTACCTCGTGCACGCGGACCGCCCAGGCGCCCTGCTGGGCGGCGATGGCCGAGACGGCGGCGGTGGCGGCGTCGCGCTCGCGCGCGGGAGGCGGGGCGCCCTCGGGACCGGCCAGGACGCGGCCGAGGAAGCGTTTGCGGGAGGCGGCGACCAGCAGGGGGTGGCCGAGGGCGCGGAGGCGGTCGAGATGGGCCAGGAGGGCCAGGTCGTGCTCGGGGTCCTTGGAGAAGCCGAGTCCCGGGTCGACGACGATGCGGTCGGGGGCGATGCCGCCCGCCAGGACGGCCTCCACGCGCGCGTGGAGTTCGTCGAGGACTTCGGAGACCACGTTCTCGTACGCCCCCTGGATGTTCCCGCCGGCCAGGTAGCCGCGCCAGTGCATGACCACGAAGGGGGCGCCCGCGGCGGCCACGGCCGGGATCATCGCGGGGTCGGCGAGTCCGCCGCTGACGTCGTTGACGAGGGCGGCGCCCGCGGCGAGGGACTGCTCGGCGACGGAGGCGCGCATGGTGTCCACGGACACGGTGACGCCCTCGGAGGCGAGCCCGCGAACCACGGGGATGACCCGCTTGAGCTCCTCGGCCTCGTCGACGCGGGTGGCTCCGGGGCGGGTGGACTCGCCGCCGACGTCCACGAGGTCGGCACCCTCGGCGACCAGGCCGAGGCCGTGCTTGACCGCGGCCGTCGTGTCGAACCAGCGGCCGCCGTCGGAGAAGGAATCGGGGGTGACGTTCACGACCCCCATGACCGCGCAGCGGTCCCACGTCGGCAGTCCCGCGACTCGGCCGCGCCCGCGCTCGATACTCATACGTCCAGCCTAGGCCTCCCGCGGATGGCCTCATCGCCTCCGTGACGGTCCGGTCTCCCACCGAGGGTCTCGTCGCCTTCGTGAGGGTGTGCTCTCCCACGGAGCGTCTCGTCGCCTTCGTGACGGTCCGGTCTGCCACGGAGGCGCTCGTCGCCTTGGTGACGGGCCCTGGAGCGGGCGGGCGCGGAGCCCGCCCGCCGGGGGTTCCTCCGGAGGAGGCCGGCCCGGCGGGCGGTGTCCACCTGGCTCCACCTGGCTACGCCGCCCTGATCCCCCGCTCCGTCGTCGCGTGGGCGCAGGGGCGTGGGGCCTGTGCGCGGCGGCGCAGTATCCGGGGCAGGGCGAAGTTCACGAAGCCCTCGGCCTGCATGGCGGCGAAGCCGATGCGGGGGAGGTCGCGGGAGGCCGCGTAGACCACGAAGCGCGGTTCCCAGCGCGGGCTGAACTTGGCGTTGAACTTGTACAGCGACTCGATCTGGAACCAGCGGGACAGGAACACGAGCAGTCCGCGCCAGGCGCGCAGCACCGGCCCCGCGCCGATCTTCTCGCCGCGCGCGAGCGCCGAGCGGAACATCGCGAAGTTGAGCGAGATGCGCTCGATGCCGAGCCGCGGTGACGCCTGGAGCGCGGCCACGATGAGGAGTTCGTTCATGCCGGGGTCGGCCGCGCGGTCGCGGCGCATGAGGTCGAGCGACACGCCGTCAGGGCCCCACGGCACGAAGTGCAGGACGGCCTTCAGGTCCCCGTACGGGCCGGGCGGGTCGTCGGCCTTGTGCGCCGTGGCGATGAGGCAGTCGTCGTCCGACGGGTCACCGATACGGCCGAGTGCCATGGAGAAGCCGCGCTCGGTGTCGGTGCCGCGCCAGTCCTCCGCCGCGTGCCGTATCCGTTCCAGCTCGCCTTCGCCGAGGTCACGGACACGCCGTACCCGGGTCTCGTAGCCGGCGCGCTCGATGCGCTTGACCATCTGGCGCACGTTTCGCATCGCGCGCCCGGACAGGGAGAAATCCGCGACGTCCACCACCGCCTCGTCGCCGAGTTCGAGGGCGTCGAGGCCGGTTTCGCGGGTCCACACCTCGCCGCCCGTCTCGGAGCAGCCCATGACGGCGGGGGTCCAGGAGTGTGCCTTGGCCTCGTCCATGAAGCGCTCGATCGCGCCGGGCCAGGCCTCCACGTCGCCGATGGGGTCACCGCTGGCGAGCATCACCCCGGAGACGACCCGGTAGGTGACCGCCGCCTTGCCGCTGGGCGAGAAGACGACCGCCTTGTCGCGGCGGAGCGCGAAGTGGCCGAGGGAGTCGCGGCCGCCGTGCTTGTCGAGAAGGACGCGCAGCCGGGCCTCGTCGTCCTCCGTGAGGCGTGCGGCGGGGTGTTCGGGCCGGAAGGCGAGGTAGATGGTGGTGACGGCGGTGAGCCAGCCGAGCGCGCCGAGGGAGAAGGCGACGGTCCAGGACGTCGGACCGGCGTAGTCGACGGGGCCTTCGAAGCCGACCAGGCCGTACAGGACGTGACTGAGCCGGTCGGCCAGGCTCGGGTCGCCGATCATGCGGTCCTCGTGGACGCTGACGATGACGAGTCCGAGGACGAGGGAACCGGCGCCCATGAGAACGAAGTTGGCGAGCGCGCGCCAGCGGCTGCGCGGATCGGGCAGCGCCGCGAACTCGTCGCGGTGGCGCAGCAGCGGTGCGAGCAGTGCCGCCGAGAGGACGACGCCGATCACCGAGTGGCGGTACGCGAACTGCGCGGCGGCACCCGCGGGCAGCAGCAGCACCGCGGCCCGCCAGGCCCGGCGCTTGCGGCGCCGCAGCCCGTGGGCGAGCAGCAGCAGAAGCACACCGGCGCTGAGCGACAGCGCCGCCGCGAACGGCCCGAACGCGCCGGGCAGCACCTCGGCCAGGGCGTGCATACGGCTGTGCCGGAAGCGCGGGAAGACGCCCGCGGCGATGTCCAGGAGACCCACGAGCGTGCAGGCCCTGGCGACCAGTGCGGGGACGGCCTCCGGGCTCGGACCGCGCAGTACGCGCCGCGTCCGGCCTGTTCGGGCTGGAACCCCACCTGACATTTCCCCATCTATCCTGACAGACATCGCATCCCGTGGTTCTGCGAGAGACCTTGAATCCGGTGCCATTCCGGCATCCGGCGACATTGCGCCCTCTAGGACGGTGTCTTGGGGAGACAGGTTCACTCCCTTCCGGAAAGCCGGTTCAAAAGGCAAGGAAAGTCCAGGGCAAGGACTCGCCAATGCGCGGGACGGACCCGGACGGAAAGCGCAGGCGGAGCAACCCATGGGTCTCACGAGCAACAAGGTGCTGGCATTGGTGGTCCTGCTCGCTGTGCTGCTTTTCATCGGCACGGTGTGGTGGTGGCCGCGGCTCGCCAGACGTACCTGGTGGTCCGTCGGCGGCCGTGTCGGACTGCTGCTGGCCACCCAGGTGATGCTGTTCGCCTCGATCGGGCTGTGCGCCAACCAGGCGTTCGGGTTCTATGCCAGCTGGGCGGATCTGCTGGGCAGGGAGAGCGGCGAGGGTGTGGTCGTCGACCACAACGGCGCGGGCGGTCCGGCCGGCGGCCCCCTCCAGGTCGTGGACACCGAGCAGGTGGCCGTCTCGGGCGGGGCCCGGCCGCAGACCGGCGGCCAGATCCAGAAGATCGACATCGTCGGCCGTACGACCCGTATCGCCACACCGGCGTACGTGTACCTGCCGCCTGAGTACTTCCAGCCGCGGTACCGCACCCGTACGTTCCCGGCCGTCACCGTGCTGACCGGCTATCCCGGCACCGCCCAGGCGCTCATCAAGGCCCTGCACTTCCCGCAGACGGCGAATCGTTTGGTCAGGAGCGGCAGGAGCCAGCCGATGATCCTGGTGATGCTGCGGCCGACCGTCGCTCCGCCGCGGGACACCGAGTGCGTGGACATCCCCGGCGGCCCGCGGACCGAGTCCTTTTTCGCCAAGGACCTCCCCGAGGCGGTGTCGGCCCATTACCGGGTGGGCGCGAATGCCCGGAGCTGGGGCATCATCGGCGACTCGACGGGCGGATACTGCGCGCTGAAACTCGCCGTCCACCACCCCGGTGCGTACGCGGCCGGCGTCGGCCTGTCGCCGTACTACAAGGCGCCCATCGACCGCACGACGGGCGATCTCTTCCGCGGTGACAAGGCCCTGCGCGACAGTGCCGACCTGCGCTGGTACCTGAGGAACAAGCCCGCGCCCGACACCTCGCTCCTCGTCACCAGCAGCAGGATGGGCGAATCCAACTACAAGGCCACTCTGGCCTTCATAGACCTCGTGAAATCCAAGAGGCTCACCAGGATCTCGTCGATCATCCTCGACAGCGGCGGCCACAACTTCAACACCTGGCGGCGGGAGATCCCCGCCGCGCTCCAGTGGATCAGCGGACGGCTGAGCGACCGCTGACACGCGCCGCGCCTGGGCCGGGGCGGCCCGGGGCGGCCTAGGGCGGTACGCGTGTGGAGCGGGGCGGTACAGGTGCGGAGCCGTGCCGGGCGGTGTCGCGCCGGGCGGGCGAATTGGGTTGTCCGGCGCGCGGAAATGCCGTCCCGCGCAGGAATGCCGGAGCCCCGGTGATTACGATTCGGGGAACGTTCGGAGCCTGCGGAATTGATCGTGAAGCCGGTGCGATCGGGGGGCGTGGCGGGCTTTGTGGGACAAGGGGTGTGTCCTGTAGGCGGCTGGTACAGGACAAAGCCTCCGGGGAGACTGTGTTTTTACCGTGCGGGGCACCAAGATTCGCCTACGCGCGGTAAGTTTCTGGCCATGCCACGTGGACGCCACCGCCATTCCCCGCCCTTGCACAGGGTGCTGCCTTCTTCGGCGATCGCCGGCGTGTCGCTCGTCTGCGCCATAGGACCCTGGCTGTTCACGGACGCGTTCGCGCTTCGTGTCCTGGCCGCGGGTGCTGCGGCGACGGCGGTCGTCAGCGCGGTCGTCCTGCGCCAATGGGACACCGCGGCGGGCAAACGCGTCGCCGACCTCACGCGCGCGCGGGCGAGCGACGAGTGGCGTTATGAGGAGCGCGTCGCCGAACTGGAGACGGATCTCGAGGAGTCGCGCGAACTGCGCGTCAAGCTGGAGCAGAAGCTGCGCGTCAAGCGCACCGAGCTGGCCGGCCTACGCAATGAGCACGCGGCGCTGCTGCGGCGGTACGCCACGGCCGAGACGGAGCGGGCCACTGCTCTGGAAGGGCGCAGGCAGCTCGCCATAGAGGCTTCGGTACCGGCCCGTGCCCTGCCGGCCGCGCGGACTGCTCCGGACGCGACGGAGACTCAGGACGCCTCCGGCGCACCGGACTCGAACGGCGCGCCGGGCTCCGCGGACTCCTCCGCGCCGGTGGACTCGCCGGACACGTCCGAGGCGGACGAGACGTCCGGGGGACCGGACGCTTCCGCGGACCCGGCACGGTCCGCCGCGTCCGAGGAGACGGCGAAGTCCGAGGGTTCCGGGCACGGGACGTCCGCCTCCGGAAGCGGGACGGACGCCATCGAGGCCTTCATGGCACCCGACGACGACACGGAGTTCTCGAACACCGAGAACGGCGAGGACGCTCCGGACGACCAGGACGCGAAGGCGGAGGCCGGTGCCGGGACCGACGAGTCTTCCGAGGTCTTCTCCCCGGTCGGGTCGTCGCTCTTCCTGCGGGCCGGAGCGGCGCTGAGCCGGACAGCGGGCGACGCCCAGGAGGCGCGAGGCGCCGAGGCCTCGACGGCCTCGACGGCCGTGGCACTCGCGCTGCCGGACTCGGACCCCGACGTGGACCCCGACCCCGACGACGCCGTACCGGCCGCCGTCCCCGACGCCGACTCGGCCCGGACCCCCGACGCCGGCTCGGCGACGGTCAGGTCCCGGAACGACGTGCCCGCTCCCGCCGGGTCCGCGCTGGACGCGGCCGTCAAGCGGGACGCGGCGAAGAAGCGCGCGGCGATGCGGAAGGGCGCGACCGCCACGAAGGAACTGGCCTCCGGGCGGGACGCGGCCGCGAACGGCGAGGCCGCCACGAAGAGCTCTTCGGCCACCGAGGCGGGTCCGTCCGCGGGCTCCGTCGCGGAGGCGGGTGGGGCGCAGGGGAAGCCCGAGGCGGCCCGCGAGCATCAGCGCGCGGCCGCCGAGGCCGAGCCGTCGACGCCCACCGCGCCCGAGACCTCCCGCCGGGCCGTGACGGCGCCGCCGGCCCGGGCGGCGCTTCCGCCCGCCAAGCCCGCCCAGCGCTCCGGGCACTTCACCGTGCCGACGGCGGTGGCCGTCGTCCCGCAGACCGCTCCGGTGCGGCGCCCCTCGGTCGAGGGAGGCTTCGACTTCTTCGGTACGCAGAAGGAGGAGGCCGACGCCGCGGCGATGGAGGCCGTGCAGAACGAGGACCTCGCCGACGTGGTCGGCCAGGAGGCGCTCGCCGTGCACAAGGCCGAGGCCGAGTCCGGGTTCTCGCCCGCGGGCGAGGTCGCGGAGGGTGCCGACCGCCAGGTCATCGACCTGACCGCGCACGACGAGACCGAGCACATCGACATGACGGGGCTGCGGAGCGCGGCTTCCTGAGCCGCCCGCCCGCCGGCTGACATGACGTAGTGGGCGGACACGACGAAGTGAGGGCAGTGGCACCACGCCACTGCCCTCAGCCGTCCGCGCTCCCTGGGCGGAGACCACAACACCCGCCCCCGGCGGCCCACTTGCCGCGACGCACGAGGCGACTTCCCGGGTCCGCTCAGTCGTGAACTCCCCGCCGGAGTGGGAGCTCCGGTCTCAACGCGACCTCACGTCCCTGCGTGAACTCCCGCCAGGGTGAGAGCTGCGGCCCCGGCGTGAACTCCCCCTGGCGTGAACGTTCGGCTCGCGGTGTCTCAGGCCATCCACCGGTCCGGCCGGGCCTCCCGCCGTCCCGTGCGGGACCGGTCCGCCTGTGCCTGGAGAAGCTCCGCCGCCTCCGTGGCGTCCCGCAGCCGAGCCGTCACCGTCTTGCCCGCTCCGGCGTCGATGTGGACGTCGGCGAGCCCCTTGAAGCGCTGCCAGGGCCCCTGCGACAGCCGGACGCTCTGCGCCTTCGCGTGCGGGACGAGGAAGAGGCGGCGCCGCAACAGCCCGCGGCGCGCCGCGAACACGGTGCCGGTGACGGCGAGTCCGTACCCGCGCCACCAGAACGGCACGCACCAGCCGGACCGCCGCGGCGGCCGGTCCAGGGCTGCCGGGACGGTCACGCCGGGCAGCACCGCGGCGATCACGGCGTAGGCGGCCTCGCGCGGAGCGACGGGCACGAGGACCGAGTTGGACGACCCGGCCACGTCCAGCTCGACCCGCACCCATCTGCCGCGCCAGAGCAGGGGTTCGACGATCCGTACGGTCTGCACGCGTCCGGGCGGCACCGTCTCGTGCGTACGGTCCAGGAGCCCGTGATCGATGCGCAGACCGTCGGGCGACTCGCCCACCGTCCAGTCGTACTCGCCGACGAACCGCCCGACGCTGCTCGCGCCCGCCGCGCCGAGCAGGGGCAGTCCGGTCGCGAGGACCGTCCAGGCGCTGTGCGTGGCGAACCACAGCAGCGTGGGGACGACGATCGCGGCGACCAGGGAGGCCCAGGTGGCTCCGGTGAGCAGCAGGGCGGCGGCGAGGACGCCGGGCGGGACGTTCAGCAGCCGCCGGACCGGCGCCTCGCCGACCTCGCGGGCGGCCTCGGGCGCGAACCCGGCCGCCCGGGCCAGGAGTTCGGCGCGCAGCCTGCGGGCCTCGCCCTCGCCCAGGTAGGCCAGCTCGTCCTTCTTGTCGGTCCCGACGACGTCGAGCTTGAGTTTGGCGACCCCCGCGACCCGGGCCAGCAGGGGCTGGGTGATGTCGACGGCCTGGAGCCGTTCGAGCCGGATGTGCGCGGTGCGGCGGAACAACAGGCCGGTACGGATGCGCAGTTCGGTGTCGGTCACCGCGAAGTGGGTGAACCACCAGCTCAGGAAGCCGTAGAGGGCGGCGCCCGGGACGATCACGGCGAGTCCGATGAGCAGCGCGGTCGTCGTGAGCCGGGTGAGCTGCTGCTGTGCCTGGCCCGGGTCGTGGACGGCCCAGCCGGCGAGCACGGCGACCGGGGCCCAGGCACGCCGGAACGGGGTCACGGGGTGCAACCGCCGTTCGGGCAAGGGCTGTTCCTCCAGTGGCTGTTCCTCCTGTACGGAGTCGTCGTCGCCCGGCAGGACCGTCGTACCGGCGGGACCCCCGGGCGCGGCGGACGCGTGTCCCGAGAAGTCCGGGGAGCCAGAGAAGTCCGCGGAGTCCGAGGAGCCCGGTGGAACCGGGGAGTCCGAGGGAGCTGAGAAGTCCGGGGAGTCTGAGAAGTCCGGGGAGTCCGGGGAGGCCGTGCTCACAGGCCCGCCGATCGTGCCTCGCCCAGTTCGGTCAGCCGGTCCCGCAGCCGCTCGGCCTCGGCCGGGTCGAGACCCGGGATGCACGCGTCGGTGGCCGCGGCGGCCGTGTGCAGCTGCACGCTGGCGAGCCCGAAGTGGCGTTCGAGGGGCCCGGAGGTCACCTCGACCAGCTGCATGCGCCCGTACGGCACCACGGTCTCCTCCCGCCACAGCACACCCCGGCTGATCAGCAGGTCGTCCGCGCGTTCGGCGTACCGCCAGGAGCGCCAGTTGCGCCCCAGCATGCGCCAGCCCCACGCGGCCAGGGCGAGTGGCAGCAGCGCGAAGGCCGCCCAGCCCGGACCGGCGAGCAGGGCGAGGGGCAGCCCGACGGTGATCGTCAGGAGTCCCAGCCATACCACCAGCAGTAGTCGTCGCATGCGCAGCAGCCCCGGAGGCAGTCCGGTCCAGACCGGCTCCCCCGGCGCGCTCTCCTCGGTCCGCGCGCTCCCCGTCTCCATGGAGCAAGCGTACGTACGACAGACTGTGTCCATGACTCCTACGACGGAGACCATGGTCGGTATCGGCGGCGCTGCCGAGAGCACCGACATGGTGCTCAACATCGGCCCCCAGCACCCCTCGACCCATGGCGTGCTGAGGCTGCGGCTCGTACTCGACGGTGAGCGGATCCGGCACGCGGAGCCGGTCATCGGCTATATGCACCGCGGCGCCGAGAAGCTCTTCGAGGCGCGCGACTACCGTCAGATCATCATGCTGGCCAACCGCCACGACTGGCTGTCGGCCTTCTCGAACGAGCTGGGCGTCGTCCTGGCCGTGGAGCGGATGCTCGGCATGGAGGTCCCCGCGCGCGCGGTGTGGATGCGCACGCTGCTCGCGGAGCTCAACCGGGTCCTCAACCACCTGATGTTCCTCGGCTCCTATCCCCTGGAGCTGGGCGGGATCACCCCGATCTTCTACGCCTTCACGGAGCGCGAGGAGCTCCAGCACGTCATGGAGGAGATCTCCGGCGGGCGCATGCACTACATGTTCAACCGCGTCGGCGGCCTCAAGGAGGACCTCCCGGCCGGATGGGCCACACGCGCGCGTGCCTGCGTCGCCGCCCTGCGCTCGCGGATGGGCGTGTACGACGAGCTGGTGCTCGGCAACGAGATCTTCCGTGGGCGTACGCGCGGTGTGGGCGTCCTCGCGCCGGAGGCCGTGCACGCGTACGGCGTGAGCGGACCCATCGCGCGCGCTTCGGGCGTCGACTTCGACCTGCGCCGCGATGAGCCCTACCTCGCGTACGGCGAGCTCCAGGAAACCCTGAAGGTCGTCACGCGCCAGGAGGGCGACTGTCTGGCCCGCTTCGAGTGTCTCCTGGAGCAGACCCACGTCTCCCTGGACCTCGCGGACGCCTGCCTCGACCGGCTCGCCGAGCTGGCGCCCGGTCCGATCAACCAGCGCCTGCCGAAGGTCCTGAAGGCGCCCGAGGGACACACGTACGCCTGGACCGAGAACCCCCTCGGCATCAACGGCTACTACCTCGTCAGCAAGGGCG
Source organism: Streptomyces sp. NPDC005281 (assembly GCF_040607495.1). NCBI lineage: Bacteria > Bacillati > Actinomycetota > Actinomycetes > Kitasatosporales > Streptomycetaceae > Streptomyces > Streptomyces sp. NPDC005281. The sequence goes on from NZ_JBEXGX010000026.1 coordinate 111,345, forward strand.
AGAAGACCCCGTACCGGCTGAAGCTGCGCTCCGCCTCGTTCAACAACATCCAGGCGCTCACCGAGCTGCTGCCCGGGACGCTGGTCGCCGACATGGTGGCGATCCTGGGGTCACTGTTCTTCGTGGTCGGGGACATCGACAAGTAGGCGTCCGTGGCCGGAGGCGCCGGTCGGCGGGGTTTCGCCCAGGACGGCGTCGGGGAAGTCCCGGAGCCCGTCGGGGAGGCCGACGGGCTGGAGCAGCCAGCCGAAGTCGCCGAGCCCGCCAGGCGCGGTCAGTTCGGCCCCCTGCCCGGCGCCCGCCAGAGCGCGTACGTAGGCGGCCGGGTCGGTCGAGGCGAGCGCGAGCGGGGGGCGGGCGCCGTTCACGCCCAGCGCGCGCAGCGCCGCGCGCTGGGTCAGCACGCGCCCCCCGGGCAGAGCGCACGCGTCGAGCGCCACATGGGCGGTGATGTCGCACGAGCCGTCCGGCGCCGGCGCGGTCTCGCGGCCTTCCCGGAATCCGGTGAGAGTGCCGAAGGGCGGCCGGCCGCCCGCGAAGTGCGTGTAGTCGACGGCGACGGCGAGACCTCGGTCGAGCGCGGACACCGCGGAGGCCCAGGCGAGGTCCCGGGGGAGCCCGATCTCGGCCCGGGCGCCCTCGGCGGGTGCGAGGAGCGCGCCGTGAGACGCGCCCGCCCCCGGTGGACGGGGTGCTTCTGGTGCGGACGCGGGGTCCGGCGGCGCCGCCGGTGGCTGGGGTGCCTCCTGAGTGGGCGCGGGGTCCGAAGGCGGTCCCGGTGGCCGGGGTGCCTCATGGATGGGCGCGGGGTCCGGGGGCGTTTGCGTGGGGTGGGGTGCCTCGTGGCGGGGCGTGGCGTCCGGCGGCGGTCCTGACGCGGGCCGGGCGCCCGTCGGTGGCCACCACCAGGTCCGCAGCCACCGGGCGTCCTCGCCGGTGACGGGCTCCCCGAGACGTTCGGTTCCGTCGTCGCGGACCAGGACCAGCCGCGGCACGCCGTCCGGGCCCGCCTCGGCGACGTCCACGGGCACGTTGTCCAGCCACTCGTTGGCGAACAGCAGCCCGGTGATCCCCCGCGGCGGCTCGTTGAGCCATGCGATCCGGGGGTCGAGGCCGGCCGGCCGCTCCGCCCGCTCGACCGCGTACGCGCGCGTACGGGCTGCCACGTCGGCCGGGAGGGCGGCGAGGACGCCGGTCACCAGCTCACCGCGGCCGGCCGCCATGTCGACGAAGGTCAGCGGGTCCGGGTGGCCGAGCACCGCGTCGAGGTGGCACAGCAGCCGCGCCACGGCGCCCGCGAACAGCGGGGAGGCGTGCACCGAGGTCCGGAAATGCCCTGCCGGTCCCTCGGGCCGGCGATAGAAGCCCGAGGGGCCGTACAGCGCCTCCTCGGTCGCCTCACGCCACCCACGCCACTCATCCGCCGCCGCACGTTCCACGGGGCCAGGCTAAGCGGTGCCGGGGCCGGGCCCGTCCGGATGGGATCGTGGCTCCGGAGCCTGGCCTGCCAGGGCCGGATGGTGGCTCCGGTGCCGGGGCCGTCCGGATCGGGTGGCGTTCGCGGGCCGGTCCCGGAGGGTGCCCCTGAGCGTCCCGCAGCAGGGGGCATCCACCTTGGGGAGTACGAGGGGAGCTCCCGGATCGGTCCTCCGGTTGACCCGGGCACACCGCGCGCCTCCCTACTCTGGGTTACGTGCAACGCCTCTATGACCTTCTCCGCAGGTACCCGACATGGGTCGACAGCTTCTGGGCCGTCGCCCTGCTCGGGATCTCCTGGGTGAGCATCAGCAACGTCAACGGCCCCGCGGACGGACGGCCGTCGACCGCCGTGGCGCTCCCGATCGCCGTGGCGCTGAGCGCGGTGGTCGCGCTGCGCCGCCGCATGCCGGAGAAGATGCTTGTCCTGGCCGTGCTGGCAGGTCTCGCGCAGCTGCTCCTCGACGTGCCTTCGGCGCCAGAGGACTTCGCGATGCTGGTGATCATCTACACCGTCGCCGCGAACGGCGCCCGCTGGGCCTCCCGGCTCGCGCTGATCGGAGGCCTGTGCGCGGGCACGATCGCGCAGCTGCGCTGGCCCGTGACCGAGACCAGCGGGCCCGGAGGCGTCTTCATAGCGATCTTCCAGACCGTCCCGTTCGCGCTCGCCTGGGTACTCGGCGACTCGATCCGCACCCGTCGCGCCTACCTCGCGCAGCTGGAGGAGCGCGCCGCCCGCCTGGAGAAGGAGCGCGAGGCGCAGGCCAAGGTCGCGGTCGCGGCCGAGCGAGCCCGGATCGCGCGCGAGCTGCACGACGTCGTCGCGCACAACGTCTCGGTGATGGTGGTCCAGGCCGATGGCGCCGCGTACGTCATGGACACCGCCCCGGACCAGGCCAGGAAGGCCTTGGAGACCATCTCCGGGACCGGCAGGCAGGCCCTCGCCGAGATGCGCCGGCTGCTCGGCGTCCTGCGCACCGGCGAGCACCAGGAGGGCGGCGAGTACGTGCCGCAGCCCGACGTCGAGCAGCTCGACGATCTCATCGAGCAGTGCCGCACCTCGGGTCTGCCCGTCGACTTCAAGGTGGAGGGCACCCCGCGCCCCCTGCCCAGCGGTGTGGAGCTCACGGCGTACCGCATCGTCCAGGAGGCGCTGACCAACACCCGCAAGCACGGAGGCCCGAACGCCGGTGCCAGCGTTCGTCTGGTCTACTTCGACGACGGCCTCGGCCTGCTCGTCGAGGACGACGGCAAGGGTGCCCCCCACGAGCTGTACGAGGAGGGCGGCGCCGACGGGCAGGGCCACGGTCTGATCGGCATGCGGGAGCGCGTCGGCATGGTCGGCGGCACCCTGGACACCGGGCCGCGGCCCGGCGGGGGGTTCCGCATCAGTGCCCTGCTGCCGCTCAAAGCGGCCCACTGACACCTGTACACACCCGGTCCTCGTGACCGGTCCACCTGTAGTCACCCGGTCCTCGTGACCGGCTCCGACGAAGTGAAAGGCCCCCGATGGCGATCCGCGTGATGCTCGTCGACGACCAGGTGCTGCTGCGCACCGGCTTCCGGATGGTGCTCGCCGCCCAGCCGGACATGGAGGTCGTGGCCGAGGCGGGCGACGGCGTCGAGGCCCTCCAGGTGCTGAGCGCCACCGAGGTCGACGTGGTCCTGATGGACGTCCGTATGCCGAAGCTCGACGGTGTGGAGACCACCCGCCGCATCTGCTCGGACCCGAATCCGCCGAAGGTGCTGATCCTCACCACGTTCGACCTCGACGAGTACGCGTTCTCCGGACTGAAGGCGGGCGCGTCCGGCTTCATGCTCAAGGACGTGCCCCCGGCCGAGCTGCTCGCCGCCATCCGTTCCGTGCACAGCGGCGACGCCGTGGTCGCGCCGTCCACCACCCGGCGCCTGCTCGACCGGTTCGCGCCGCTGCTGCCCAACACCGGCAACGAGCCCCGGCACAAGGGCCTCGAGCGGCTCACGGAGCGCGAGCGCGAGGTCATGATCCTCGTCGCGCAGGGCCTGTCCAACGGGGAGATCGCGGCCCGACTGGTCCTCTCGGAGGCCACCGTGAAGACCCACGTCGGGCGCATCCTCACCAAGCTGGGACTGCGCGACCGCGTCCAGGTGGTAGTCCTCGCCTACGAGACGGGGCTCGTCCGGGCGGGCGGGCTCGGCTGAGGCTCCCGGCCGAACCCCTCAGCCCGCGCAGCACCCGCGCCGCATCCAGCAGCCCGTACCCGCGCCGCGCCCGGCAGCCCGTGCCGCGCCCGCGACGCGTCCTCAGTCCGTGAGGTGACCCCCGGCCCGCGCCGGGGCGTGACCGGGATGTGACCGGCACGCACTAGGGTCTGCCCATGCTCCTGTGGATCAACGGGCCCTTCGGGGGCGGTAAGACACAGACCGCACACGAGATCCGGCGCCGGCTGCCCGGCAGCGTCATCTGCGATCCGGAACACGCCGGTTTCGGCCTGCGCCGTATGCTCCCGCCCGAACTTCGCGGAGATTTCCAGGAGTTGCGGTCCTGGCGGCAGGGTGTGGTCGAGGTGCTCGACCTCGCGCTCGGCGAACGGGACGGCGTGGTCATCGCCCCCATGACGGTCACGAACCCCGAACACTTCGGGGAGACGGTCGGGCGGCTGCGCGAACTGGGCCACGACGTACGGCACTTCACGCTGCTGGCCGAGCGCGAGACGGTCCTCCGGCGGCTGCGCGAACGCGGCTTCGGACACTTCGTGGGCCGGGTCGCCGGGCAGGACACCCCGCCGCGGCGCGAGAGCTGGGCCGTCGGACAGCTCGACCACTGCCTGGAGCGGCTGCGCGAACCGGAGTTCGCCGAGCATCTGTGGACCGACCGGACGACGGTCGCGAGGACCGCCGACCGGATAGCCGTCCTCGCGGGGCTGACGCTCACGCCGAACCGGGACGGTGCCCTGCGCGGACGTCTGCGGCGGGCGCGGACGAGCGTGCGCCACATCCGCTTCGACTGAACCGGAGGCGCGGACCGCTTCGGCCGGGCCGTCCCGGGCCGCCCCACAGGCTCTCAGCGCAGGAGCCCCTCCAGGAAATCGCTGCCCAGCCGGGCCACCACTCCCACGTCGAGCTGGTGCAGCACGTACCGGCCGCGGCGCCGCGTGGTGATCAGGCCCGCCTTCTTGAGCACGCTCAGGTGCCGGGATATCTCGGGCGCGGTCATGCCGTGCACCTGCGCCAGCTCGCCGGTGGTGTACGCGCTGCGCGCCAGATGGCGGCAGATGCGCATCCGGACCGGGTGGGACAGGGCGCTCATCCGCAGGGTGAGCTGTTCCACGGAGGGCGGGGCGGCGAGCTCGGGGGAGCTGACGGGGTAGTGCAGCACCGGCTGCCACCCGTACCGGTGCAGCACCATCAGGTGCGGACGGCCGAGGCTGGTGGGGACGAGGAGCAGACCGCCGCCGGCCGTGACCGTGCTTCCCTCGGTCAGCTTGTCGACGGTGATGATCCGCGCCGTCTCGTCCAGGGACAGGGCGGGGGAGACGGAGGCCAGCGCCTCGGACAGGCCCTTGTGCCGGAGCAGATCCGTCTTGTGGCGGGCTTCCGCCGCGAGCGGGTGGCGCAGCCGGGACCAGGTCTCGGCGAAGAAGGCCTCGTCGCAGTCCTCGAGGAACTGCCGCAGCCACGCCCGTACGCCCGGCGGGTCCACCAGCAGCCGCTCGGTGAAGCGCGTCTGCTGCGGTCCCCTGGACGCGGCCAGGTCCACGGCGCGCCGCTGGACCTCGGGGTCGGACAGGGCGTGCGGCCCCTCGGTGCCGTAGGCCAGCGCGCAGGTGAACTCCAGGGCCGCGTCCACGAATTGCTCGTCGGTGAGCTTGTCCAGCAGGTCCAGGTCCTCGGCGAGCGTCGCGCCGGGCAGGGAGGCCCCGCCCGGGACACCCGCGCAGGGCAGGAACAGGTCCGAGAACGTCGTACGCCACAGGAAGTCCGCCTCGCACATCCGGTCCGCGAGATGCGGATCGAGCCGGGCCGTCACCCCCGTCACCCAGCCCTGGAGCCCGGGGTGGTGTCCCGGCTCCGCCAGCGCGTGCAGCGCCATCCCCAGCTCGGCCAGGGGCGAGGGCACGACGGCGGTCCGCTCCGGCCTCAGCCCGCCGATGTCGATGCGCACACTCATGCCCCCATGGTGCACTCCGCCACCGACAGCGGCTGTCGCCCCGATTGACGGTGGCCGTCCCGTCGCCACGGTGTCGACGGTCGCCGACCACCTCGACCACATGCGCGAGGTCGCCGGCATCGACCAC
>NZ_JBEXGX010000026.1:117107-134042 GCF_040607495.1 Streptomyces sp. NPDC005281
GATCTGCCGTCCGGCAGGGGATTGCGGACCTCCAGGGAGAGCGCGCCGTCCCTGACATCGATTCAATCGGGGCGACAGCCGCTGTGATCAGGCGCAACCTGGGACGACCGGGGCGGTTCACGCGGGGCCTTCGGATCCGGTCGCCCGTCCCGAGAGGAGGCGATCGGTCATGAGCATCACCCAGCAGTACCTCCTGGACAGCTACCGGGCCTCGCAGCACGGGGAGGCCGCTCCGCCGGCACCCGGCAGCCACGACTGGGAGACCGCCCGGGAGCTGCGCGACTACCGCAGGTTCCGGGCCGTCCTGGCCGGACGTCCGGCCCACGGCCGCCTGCGCGGAGCCCTGAGCCGATGGCTGCGCGGCCCGCACCGGCGCCCGGCCCGCTGAGACCTCTGCCGCCGGACCTTTCCCCACCGCGAGCGGGCCCGGAGCCGGGCCCCCCGCGAGCGGGTCGGCCGCCGGGTCCCTTCACCTCGCGAGCGGGTCGGCGGCCGGGTCTCTCCACCCCGCGAGCAGGCCCGCCGCCGGGTCTCTACGCCCCGCGAGCGGGCCCGGAGCCGTCCGGGGCCCGGAGCGGTCCCGGCCCGCATGCCGTGCGGGCCGGTCCCGGACCGCACCGCATGCGGGCCCCCGTCCTAGGACCTGTCCGGCCGATCATGCCGCAGACGTGGGGTCCGGTGCGCGCGTCTGCGGCGTTGTCGTCGGTTGCCGACACTCCGCGTCGACGCCCTCCTCCGCCTTGCAGCCACACGCACCGGACCCCGCTCACCCGCACTGCCCGGAACCGTCAGTTCCCTGCGACTTGATCGGCCGGACAGGTCCTAGGCGGTGCCCCCGTCCGGCAACCGCTCCACGAACGCGCGGACCGCCGCCTTCACGTCGTCCGCCGTCCACTCAAGACCAGGTCCGGCGACCGTGACCTCGGTGTACCCGAGGCCGGGGCCGCCCCGGTTCCAGCCCTGGGCGAACAGGCCCGTCCTCGTCTCCTCGACCTGTCGCAGGGCCGCGTCCGAGAGGACGTCGGGCTCGTACGGCAGCCAGATCTGGAACTGGTGGGTGTGGGGCTCCTCCGGGTGGATCCGGGCCCAGGGGACCCCGGCCTCCGCGAAGCCCTCGCGCAGGGCGCCGGCCACCACGCGCGCGTGGGCGACCTGGTCCGGCAGCCGCGGCAGCTCCCGCTCCAGGCCGATCAGCGCCGACAGGACGGTCGGGAACTGCTGGATGATCATGCCGCCGTACCGGTGCCGCCAGGTCTTCGCCTCGTCCACGAGCGTCCTCGGCCCCGCGACGGCGGCACCGCCGAACCCGCCGAGCGACTTGTAGAACGAGACGTACACGCTGTCCGCGAGGCCAGCGATCTCCTCCAGGGAGCGGCCGAAGTGCGGGGTGCACTCCCACAGCCGGGCCCCGTCGATGTGGACCACCGCGTCGCGTTCCCGGGCCGCCTCCACGACCTCGGTGAGCTCCTCCCAGGTGGGCAGCACGAAACCGGCGTCCCTCAGGGGCAGCTCCAGCAGCAGCGCGCCGAACGGCTCGGGGAAGTCGCGTACCTCTTCGGCGGTCGGCATCCGGGGTTCGTTCGTCAGACGGACCGGGCGCAAGCCGCTGACCTGGCTGAACGCCTGCCGTTCATGGACTTCGGGGTGACTGAGGCCATGCAGGGCCACAGTCGTGTCGCCGGTCCGGCCCGCCCAGCAGCGCAGGACCACCTGCTGCGCCATGGTCCCGGTCGGGAAGAAGACCGCCGCCTCCGTGCCCAGCAGCTCGGCGACCCGCTCCTCCAGGGTCTCGACGAGACCGTCGCCGTACATGTCCACCCGCTCGTCGAGGTCGCACACCTCGGCGGCGCCCTCGCTCAGCCAGTCCAGACGCTCGCGCAGCGTCAGCTGGTACCCGGGGCGCCACAGCACCCGCCCGGCCGCCTTCCACGCCGCCGCGCGCCGCTCGAACCGCTCCTTGGGAGTCGGCTCCGCCGTCTCCGCCCCGTCCTGCTCCGCCGTCCCCGCTCCGTCCCGCTCCGCAGGTTCCGTACCGCTTCGTGCCGCCGTATCGCTCATCCCAGGATCATGTCCCGAGCCGGTCCCCGCGGGCACCCCGAATTCCGCGCGACGGTGACCTGCGGGAATCCCGCTCCGGCGGCCGGAGCGGGAGGCGGCGCCACGACTCGGGGAAACCCACAGCCTGTGGATGACCGAACGGCCCTTTGACCGATCGCGTTAACATGACGAGAAATCGTCCGGTACCCCGAGCGGACTGGAACGGAAGGCCGCCGTCGAGTGAGTACACATCCCCAGCCAGAGCCCAAGGACCGCCCCGCGCGGCTGACCGTCGGTGTCGTCGGCGCCGGCCGTGTCGGCCCCGCGCTCGCCGCCGCGCTCCAGCTCGCCGGACACCGCCCGGTGGCCGTCTCCGGCGTCTCCGACTCCTCCAGGCGGCGTGCCGCGCAGCTCCTGCCCGACGTTCCGCTGCTGTCCCCGGCCGAGGTCCTTGAGCGCGCCGAACTCGTGCTGCTGACCGTCCCCGACGACGCGCTCCCCGGACTCGTCGAAGGACTCGCCGAGACGGGCGCCGTCCGGCCGGGACAGCTGCTGGTGCACACCTCCGGGCGGTACGGCGCGCGGGTGCTCGACCCGGCCCTCAGGGCGGGCGCGCTGCCGCTGGCCCTGCACCCCGCGATGACGTTCACCGGCACGGCCGTGGACGTCCAGCGGCTCGTCGGATGCTCCTTCGGGGTCACCGCCCCGGAGCCGCTGCGGCTGGCCGCCGAGGCCCTGGTGATCGAGATGGGCGGCGAGCCCGAGTGGATCGCCGAGGAGTCCCGGCCGCTCTACCACGCGGCCCTCGCGCTCGGCGCCAACCACCTGGTGACCCTGGTCGCCGAGTCGATGGACCTGCTGCGCACCGCCGGTGTCGAGGCCCCCGACCGCATGCTCGGCCCGCTCCTCGGCGCCGCCCTGGACAACGCGCTCAGGTCCGGCGACGCGGCACTGACCGGGCCCGTCGCGCGCGGGGACGCGGGCACCGTCGCCGCGCACGTCGCCGAACTGCGCCGGCACGCCCCGGGAACCGTCGCCGGCTATCTGGCGATGGCCCGCGCGACCGCCGACCGGGCGCTCGCGCACGGACTGCTCAAGCCCGAACTCGCCGAGGACCTCCTGGGGGTACTCGCCGCCGGGACGGACGCGGCCGAGGGGACCGAGGGAGACACCCGATGACCACCGCCCTGCTGCGCACCGCCGGCGAACTGTCCGAGCGCGCCCGCACCGGCCGCAGAGCCGTCGTGATGACCATGGGCGCCCTCCACGAGGGCCACGCCACCTTGATCCGTACCGCCCGCGAGATCGCGGGAGACACCGGCGAAGTGGTCGTCACCGTCTTCGTGAACCCCCTCCAGTTCGGCCAGGGCGAGGACCTCGACCGCTACCCGCGCACGCTCGACGCCGACCTGAAGATCGCCGAACAGGCGGGCGCGGACGTCGTGTTCGCCCCCGCCGTCGACGAGGTCTACCCCGGCGGCGAGCCCCAGGTCCGCGTCTCCGCCGGACCGATGGGCGAGCGCCTCGAAGGCTCCGTCCGGCCCGGTCACTTCGACGGCATGCTCACCGTCGTCGCCAAGCTGCTGCACCTGACCCGGCCCGACGTGGCCCTGTTCGGCCAGAAGGACGCCCAGCAGCTGGCCCTGATCCGGCGTATGGCACGCGACCTGAACTTCGGCGTGGAGATCGCCGGTGTCCCCACCGTGCGCGAGGAGGACGGGCTCGCCCTCTCCAGCCGCAACCGCTACCTCTCGGCCGGGGAGCGGCGCACCGCGCTCGCCCTCTCCCAGGCCCTGTTCGCGGGCCGCGACCGGCACGCCGCCCAGGAGGCGCTGCGCGCCCGGGCCCTGGAGGTGCCCGCCACGCGCGAGCGCGCCGAGGCCCTCAGCGCCATAGGCGAGTCCCGGGCCGCGGCCGACGCGCACGCCGTCGCCAAGGCCGTCCCCGGCTGGCCGGGCGGCGTCCGCTCGGCCGCCCGGACGGTCCTCGACGCGGCGGCCCGCATGCGGCCGCCGCTGGTCCTGGACTATCTCGCTCTCGTCGACCCCTCCGACTTCACGGAGATCCCGGACGACTTCACCGGCGAGGCGGTCCTCGCCGTCGCCGCCCGGGTCGGGACGACCCGGCTGATCGACAACATTCCCCTCACCTTCGGAGCTGCCTCGTGACCGGCAAAGGCACAGGTTCAGACACCGCCACTGGCACCGGCATACGCCTGCACGCGCCCGCCCCGGGCTGGGCCCTGACAGCGGACGTCGTGGTCGTCGGCTCCGGCGTCGCCGGGCTCACCGCCGCCCTGCGCTGCGAGGCCGCGGGGCTGCGGACCGTCGTCGTCACCAAGGCACGCCTGGACGACGGTTCCACCCGCTGGGCGCAGGGCGGCATCGCCGCGGCCCTCGGCGAGGGCGACACCCCCGAGCAGCATCTCGACGACACCCTGGTCGCGGGCGTGGGCCTGTGCGACGAGGAGGCCGTGCGCATCCTCGTCACCGAGGGCCCCGACGCCGTCCGCCGGCTCATCGCGACCGGTGCCCACTTCGACGAGTCCTCCGAGGGCGACCTCGAACTCACCCGCGAGGGCGGCCACCATCGCCGTCGCATCGCGCACGCCGGCGGCGACGCGACCGGCGCCGAGATCTCCCGGGCCCTCGTCGAGGCGGTCCGCGCGCGGGGCCTGCGCACGGTCGAGAACGCGCTCGTCCTGGACCTCCTCACGGACGCCGAGGGCCGCACGGCGGGCGTGACCCTGCACGTCATGGGAGAGGGCCAGCACGACGGTGTGGGCGCCGTGCACGCCCCCGCCGTGGTCCTCGCGACCGGCGGCATGGGCCAGGTCTACTCCGCGACCACCAACCCGTCCGTCTCCACGGGCGACGGCGTGGGCCTCGCCCTGCGCGCGGGCGCCGAGGTCTCCGACCTCGAATTCGTCCAGTTCCACCCGACCGTGCTCTTCCTCGGCGCCGACGCGGAGGGCCAGCAGCCGCTGGTCTCCGAGGCGGTACGCGGCGAGGGCGCCCACCTGGTCGACGCCGACGGCGTGCGCTTCATGGTGGGGCAGCACGAGCTGGCCGAACTGGCGCCCCGGGACATCGTGGCCAAGGGCATCACGCGCCGCATGCAGGAGCAGGACGCCGAGCACATGTTCCTCGACGCCCGGCACTTCGGCGCCGCCATGTGGGAGCACCGCTTCCCCACGATCCTCGCCGCCTGCCGCGCCCACGGCATCGACCCGGTGACCGAGCCGGTCCCGGTCGCCCCGGCCGCCCACTACGCCTCCGGCGGCGTACGGACCGACGCGCGGGGCCGCACCACGGTCCCCGGCCTGTACGCGTGCGGAGAGGTCGCCTGCACGGGCGTCCACGGCGCCAACAGGCTCGCCTCCAACTCCCTGTTGGAAGGCCTCGTCTACGCCGAGCGGATCGCCGTCGACATCGCGGCGAGCCACGCCGAGGACGGACTGCACGCGCGCGTGCCCCAGCCGGTCCCGCACCCCGAGACGCCCGCCCACCCGCTGCTCGCCCCCGAGACCCGCTTCGCGATCCAGCGGATCATGACGGCCGGCGCCGGTGTGCTGCGCTCCGCCGAGTCCCTCGAGGCCGCGGCGGAGCAGCTCCAGCGGCTGCACAGCGACGCGCGGGACGCCCTCGACGAGAACGGCAAGACGTCCGAGCCGGGCGTCGACACCTGGGAGGCCACCAACCTGCTGTGCGTGGCCCGTGTCCTGGTCGCCGCCGCCCTGCTGCGCGAGGAGACCCGGGGCTGCCACTGGCGGGAGGACCACGCCGACCGGGACGACGAACACTGGCGCCGCCACATCGTCGTACGGCTGAATCCCGACCGGACCCTCGCCGTGCGCACCACCGATACCGCAGACTTCCCCCCGACATCCCGGCAGCCCCACCCGGCGCCCCAGTCCCGTACCCAGGAGCAGTGACCGAAGTGAGCACCCACGACCTTCCCCTCGCCGAGAGCGGCGGCTGCGGCGACGGCTGCGGCTGCGGCGCAGACATGGACGAGGCGTACATGGAGTGCGGCCTCGATCCCGCTCTCGCCCAGCTCCTGGCCGACGCCGGCCTCGACCCCCTGGAGGTCGAGGACATCGCGAACGTGGCGATCCAGGAGGACCTCGACCACGGCGTGGACGTGACGACGGTCGCGACCATCCCCGAGGACGCCGTCTCCACGGCGGACTTCACCGCCCGGGACGCGGGCGTCGTCGCGGGCCTGCGCGTCGCCGAGGCCGTCCTCTCCGTGGTCTGCACCGACGAGTTCGAGGTCGAGCGGCACGTCGAGGACGGCGACCGCGTCGAGGCCGGCCAGAAGCTGCTGAGCGTCACCACGCGCACCCGCGACCTGCTGACGGCCGAACGCAGCGCCCTCAACCTCCTGTGCCGCCTGTCCGGCATCGCGACCGCCACGCGCGCGTGGGCGGACGCCCTGGAGGGCACCGGGACGCGGGTGCGGGACACCCGCAAGACGACGCCGGGCCTGCGCTCCCTGGAGAAGTTCGCGGTGCGCTGCGGCGGCGGCGTCAACCACCGCATGTCGCTCTCCGACGCGGCGCTGGTCAAGGACAACCACGTGGTCGCCGCCGGTGGCGTGGCCGAGGCCTTCGCGGCCGTACGGGAGATGTTCCCGGAGGTCCCGGTCGAGGTCGAGGTCGACACCCTGCACCAGCTGCGCGACGTCGTCGACGCGGGCGCCGACCTGATCCTTCTGGACAACTTCACGCCCGTCGAGTGCGAGGAGGCGGTCGCCCTCGTCGCGGGCCGGGCCCTGCTGGAGGCGTCCGGCCGGCTCACCCTCGCCAACGCCGGGGCGTACGCGAAGACGGGCGTCGACTTCCTGGCGGTGGGCGCGCTCACGCACTCCTCGCCGATCCTCGACATCGGCCTCGACCTGCGAGCGGCGGAGTAACCCCGGCCATGCTGCTGACCATCGACGTAGGCAACACCCACACGGTCCTCGGCCTCTTCGACGGGCAGGAGATCGTCGAGCACTGGCGCATCTCCACCGACTCGCGCCGCACCGCCGACGAACTCGCCGTCCTGCTCCAGGGCCTCATGGGCATGCATCCGCTGCTCGGTGAGGAGCTGGGCGACGGCATCGACGGCATCGCGATCTGCGCGACCGTGCCGTCCGTGCTGCACGAGCTGCGCGAGGTGACACGGCGCTACTACGGCGACGTCCCCGCCGTCCTCGTCGAGCCCGGCGTCAAGACGGGCGTGCCGATCCTCACGGACAACCCCAAGGAGGTCGGCGCCGACCGGATCATCAACGCCGTGGCGGCCGTCGAGCTGTACGGGGGACCGGCGATCGTCGTCGACTTCGGTACGGCGACCACCTTCGACGCGGTCAGCGCGCGCGGCGAGTACGTCGGCGGTGTCATCGCCCCCGGCATCGAGATCTCCGTCGACGCGCTCGGCGTCAAGGGCGCCCAGCTGCGGAAGATCGAGGTGGCCAGGCCGCGCGCGGTGATCGGCAAGAACACCGTCGAGGCGATGCAGTCCGGCATCATCTACGGGTTCGCGGGCCAGGTCGACGGCGTCGTGACCCGGATGGCGCGCGAGCTCGCCGACGACCCCGAGGACGTCACCGTCATCGCCACCGGCGGGCTGGCTCCGATGGTCCTCGGTGAGTCCTCGGTGATCGACGAGCACGAGCCGTGGCTGACGCTGATCGGGCTGCGCCTGGTCTACGAGCGGAACGTCTCACGCATGTGAGCCCCGCCCGCGTGACGCGGGCGGCGGACACCGGAGGGGCCCTGCGTTCGTGGGGCCCATCCGGCGTTCATTCCGGCATTCAGGCGGAACAGCGGGCGGCTCCGGGACACTCACGGATTCCGGGACGCAATTCCGCGCTCCCGGCCACGAGGCCGGTCACAAGGCCGATCACAAGGCGGGTCACGGGGCCGATCACAAGGCGGGTCACCAGGCCGGTCACGAGGTGCTCCCACTCACCAGGCTCCCGGTCGCGGCACTCTCGCTCACGGACTCCCGGTCGCGGCCTTGGAGGAAGACAGGGCGCGCCACATTTCGTCCGCTATGCGAATTTTGTCTGATTAGCACGTATCGTCGGCCCATGCCCACGCCCTACGGATCCCACGGCGGTATGGCGTTCGGCACGGAGGAGCTGCGTGTGCTCCGTCGTGCCCTCGCCCTCGCCCTGCACCCCAGCCCCGTCTCGGCCGAGGACGTCCAGGACTGCCTCCGCCTAGCCGAGTCCATCGACGAGGCGGCCCGCGAGGGGGCCAGGCTCCGGGCCTTCCTGCTGGCCGACCTCGCCCGCTACCGGGCCGCGCTGCCGGGCACCGCCGCCGGCTACCTCGCCCTGCTCGAGGAGGTCCTCCGCTCCGGCTACCGGCCGGACCCCGACGACTTCGCCGCGCTCCGCGCGCTGCGCGGCGGACCTGTGGCGGCCGCGCTCCTGGAGCGCTGCCGGGTCCTGGCCGAGCAGGACGTGCGCGCCCGGCTCGCGGGCCGCGCGGTCGCCTCGGTCCCCCAGTCCCGCACCCGGCTGCTGGCGCTGCCCGGCGGCCGGGCCGCGGAGGAGCCCGACAGGCGGCCCGAGCCGGGAGAGCAGCCCCGGCCGCCGCGCCCGGACCGGCCGATCCCCACCCCGGGCGAGGTCTTCCCGCCGCGGCGCAAGCCCGGTCATCCTCCGGCCAACCCGCCGCAGCAGCTCGCGGCGGGCTAGATACTCTGAAGGCATGGACTATGTCTCCGCGCTCGTGCCCCCGGTAGTGATGGCCGTGTTCTTCATCGGGCTCATCGTGACGATCGTGAAGAGTCAGGGCGGGGCCAACAAGGCCAAGGAGGACGGGGTCGTCGACGCCGCTCTCGCGCGCGTGGAGGCCGCCCAGCAGGCTTCGGCCCCCAAGGACGCCGGGGCCTGAGCCCCGGGCGGCCCCGCGCGTACCCGCCGGGCTCCCCTTCCGCGTACGGCCGCCCCGCACCGAACGGTGCCGTCAACGGCGTACGACTCGGACGTTTCCCGCGTCCTTCGAGTCGTACGCCCTTTTTGTTGGCCATCTCCCACTATTGTTCTGAACTGTGCCTCGCCCATTGGGAGAACTCGAAGACGCGGTCATGACGCGGGTGTGGAAGTGGAACCGCCCGGTGACCGTTCGGGAAGTCCTGGAAGACCTTCAACAGGAACGGTCCATCGCGTACACCACGGTGATGACCGTTTTGGACAATCTCCATCAGAAGGGCTGGGTGCGCCGCGAGGCGGAAGGCCGGGCCTATCGATATGAGGCGGTCTCCACACGGGCCGCCTACTCGGCGGCGCTGATGAACGACGCCTGGTCGCAGAGCGACAACCCGGCGGCCGCTCTCGTCGCCTTCTTCGGGATGATGAGCGAGGAACAGCGGGTGGCCCTCAGCGATGCGGTACGCATGGTGCAAGGCCCGGGCTCGCAAGCTCCCGAAGCCGTCGAAAGGCCACCGGCGCCCGAGTCCTCCGGGGAGAACCCCGCCGCCGACGGGGACGCCTCCGGGCGATAGCGTCCGCTCATGTCAGCAGAGCATCCCGCGGAGGTTCCGGCAGGGCTTCCGGCGGAGCATCCCGAAGTCACCGCGAAAGCCGTCACCGTCCGGCGGGCCAGGACCGGCGATGTCGCGGCCGTACGACGACTCCTCGACGCGAACGTGCGCCGCCGTATCCTGCTCGACAAAGCCACCGTCACCCTTTACGAGGACATCCAGGAGTTCTGGGTCGCGGAACGCGACGACAACGCCGAGGTGGTCGGCTGCGGCGCCCTGCACGTGATGTGGGAAGACCTCGCGGAAGTCCGCACTCTCGCGGTGAACCCCACGGTCAAGGGCATGGGCGTCGGTCATCAGTTGCTGGAGAAGTTGCTCCAGACCGCCCGCTGGCTCGGTGTTCGACGGGTTTTCTGTCTGACCTTCGAAGTCGGCTTCTTCGCGAAGCACGGCTTCGTCGAGATCGGCGAGACGCCCGTCGACACCGATGTCTACGCCGAGCTCCTGCGTTCCTATGACGAGGGTGTCGCGGAGTTCCTCGGTCTCGAACGAGTGAAACCGAACACCTTGGGCAACAGTCGGATGCTTCTGCATCTGTGATCGCGGCCGGCTATTCCGCCGGAGTGCCTTGCCCACGTTCCCTATGTCCGAAACGCGCACGTTTCCGGGCGGGCAGAGTCCAGTGGGTCTCTGCCAGGGGTTTGTGTTTTTCCAGCAAAAGCGGTTTGCTTTCCGACGTACTGCAGTACTGCATATAACAAGGGACGGCGAAACGGCGGACGCCGCGAGGCCCTCCTTGCCCTGAAGTTATCTATGAAAGGAAATCCGGTGGCACAGAAGGTTCAGGTCCTTCTTGTCGACGACCTCGACGGTGGCGAGGCGGACGAGACCGTGACGTTCGCGTTGGACGGCAAGACGTACGAAATCGATCTCACGACCGCCAATGCGGACAAGCTCCGTGGCCTTCTCGACGCGTATGTCAAGGGTGGCCGTCGTACCGGAGGCCGTGCTTCGGGCGGACGCGGAAAGGCCCGCGTCGCTTCCGGGGGCAGCCAGGACACCGCGCAGATCCGTGCCTGGGCGAAGGAGAACGGCCTGGAGGTCAACGACCGCGGCCGCGTTCCCGCGTCCATTCGCGAGGCCTACGAGAAGGCCAACGGCTGAGCAGACGCCCGCCGCAGCCTCACGCGGTGGCACTGTGTCGCCATCGTCTGCACCAGTCGTACGAGATCGGGGGCGCCCCCAACGCCCCCGCCGACGGCCCCTCCGCCCAGCGCCGACAGTGTCGGCAACGCCGTCTCCACCTCGCGGCCGGGCTCAGGGGGCCGCAGCCAGCGGGCGGCCCCTCGTGGGCCCCTCCGTTCTTCCGGACCGGCCGTCGGCCGCTCCCCGGGTCGGGCTCGCGGACAGTCCCCGGGCCGGCCTCCGGGCCGGGCCCCGGCCCGCAGCGGACCGAGGGGACCCGGCGACGCCGGAGCCCCGGGATCCGGCTCCACCGCGACGCCGGGATCCGGCGGCGGGGGAGCCTCGATGCTCCCGTCCGCGCCGATCGCCGTGAGATCCAGCGCGAGAGCGCCCCACTCCAGCCAGTCGAGCAGCCCCGGCAGCTCCTCCGCGCTCCCCGCGGCCACCAGCAGTCGCATCCGCTCCCCGTGCAGGGCCACCGGAGACCCCGGCCCCAGATGCCGCAGGGCGGGGAATCCCGCCTCCGCCGGCACCTCCAGGACGTCGAAGCGCAGCCCCGTGACCAGCCGTACCGGCGCCCCGGGCACTGCTGCCCAGCCCAGTTCGTTCTCGTACCAATGGCACACCGGATCGACCGGATCACCCGGATCGAACGGCCGGCGGGGGACAGGGACGGTGGGAACCATGCAAGGAGCAACCGCCGGAAGGCACCCGGAGTTACGCTGGGCATTTCCCCGAACGCGCAGAGTTCCGGGAAAAGAGGCGTGCGGGAGCGTCCGGCCGGGCATTGGTGTTCGCCCGTAGCGGAGGGAATCGGTGCGCGCGGCATGGACTGTCGGTGCGCGCGGGTAAGACATGCCTAGTGGGAGAGGCGACACGCAGGGCATCGGCATCTCACGTTCGCCATCGGCGTACAGCGGGAGAGGGTATCTGCCTGGCCTGCGGGAACATCGTCTCGCACCATCAGGTTGGAGCAGATGTCGGCGTTCGGGGTCAGGAGGCCAAGGACGGTGTCGGCAGTTGGAATGAGCGGTCCCCGCTTGCGGGACTAAGCTGCGGAAGGACAGGGAGGGGAGCGTCCCCTTACTGCCTGACCGCTCTGAGGAGCGATTAACGATGTTCGAGAGGTTCACCGACCGCGCGCGGCGGGTTGTCGTCCTGGCTCAGGAAGAAGCCCGGATGCTCAACCACAACTACATCGGCACCGAGCACATCCTCCTGGGCCTGATCCACGAGGGTGAGGGTGTCGCCGCTAAGGCCCTGGAGAGCCTCGGGATTTCGCTCGAGGCGGTCCGCCAGCAGGTGGAGGAGATCATCGGACAGGGCCAGCAGGCCCCCTCCGGCCACATTCCCTTCACCCCCCGTGCCAAGAAGGTCCTGGAGCTGTCGCTCCGCGAGGCCCTTCAGCTGGGCCACAACTACATCGGCACGGAGCACATCCTGCTCGGCCTGATCCGCGAGGGCGAGGGCGTCGCCGCCCAGGTCCTCGTCAAGCTGGGCGCAGACCTCAACCGGGTGCGGCAGCAGGTGATCCAGCTGCTCTCCGGCTACCAGGGCAAGGAGACCGCCGGCGCCAGTGGCGGTCCTGCCGAGGGCACTCCCTCCACGTCCCTGGTCCTCGATCAGTTCGGCCGGAACCTCACCCAGGCCGCTCGTGAGTCCAAGCTCGACCCGGTCATCGGGCGCGAGAAGGAGATCGAGCGGGTCATGCAGGTGCTGTCCCGCCGTACGAAGAACAACCCGGTGCTCATCGGTGAGCCCGGCGTCGGCAAGACCGCCGTCGTCGAAGGCCTCGCGCAGGCCATCGTCAAGGGCGAGGTGCCCGAGACCCTCAAGGACAAGCACCTCTACACCCTGGACCTCGGCGCGCTGGTCGCCGGCTCCCGCTACCGCGGTGACTTCGAGGAGCGCCTGAAGAAGGTCCTCAAGGAGATCCGCACCCGCGGCGACATCATCCTGTTCATCGACGAGCTCCACACGCTGGTCGGTGCGGGTGCCGCCGAGGGCGCCATCGACGCCGCTTCGATCCTGAAGCCGATGCTGGCCCGCGGTGAGCTCCAGACCATCGGTGCCACGACGCTGGACGAGTACCGCAAGCACCTCGAGAAGGACGCGGCCCTCGAGCGCCGCTTCCAGCCGATCCAGGTGGCGGAGCCTTCCCTCCCCCACACGATCGAGATCCTCAAGGGTCTGCGCGACCGGTACGAGGCCCACCACCGTGTCTCCATCACGGACGAGGCCCTGGTGCAGGCGGCGACGCTCGCCGACCGGTACATCTCGGACCGCTTCCTCCCCGACAAGGCGATCGACCTGATCGACGAGGCGGGCTCCCGGATGCGCATCCGCCGGATGACCGCACCGCCGGACCTCCGCGAGTTCGACGAGAAGATCGCGGGCGTGCGCCGCGACAAGGAGTCGGCCATCGACTCCCAGGACTTCGAGAAGGCGGCCTCTCTCCGCGACAAGGAGAAGCAGCTGCTGGCGGCGAAGGCCAAGCGCGAGAAGGAGTGGAAGGCCGGCGACATGGACGTCGTGGCCGAGGTCGACGGCGAGCTGATCGCCGAGGTCCTCGCCACCGCCACCGGCATCCCGGTCTTCAAGCTGACCGAGGAGGAGTCCTCGCGTCTGCTGCGCATGGAGGACGAGCTCCACAAGCGGGTCATCGGCCAGAAGGACGCCATCAAGGCGCTCTCGCAGGCGATCCGCCGTACGCGAGCGGGTCTGAAGGACCCGAAGCGTCCCGGTGGTTCCTTCATCTTCGCCGGCCCCTCGGGTGTCGGTAAGACGGAGCTGTCGAAGACCCTCGCGGAGTTCCTCTTCGGTGACGAGGACGCGCTGATCTCCCTCGACATGTCGGAGTTCAGCGAGAAGCACACGGTCTCGCGTCTCTTCGGTTCGCCCCCCGGCTACGTGGGCTACGAAGAGGGCGGCCAGCTGACCGAGAAGGTCCGCCGCAAGCCGTTCTCCGTCGTCCTCTTCGACGAGGTCGAGAAGGCCCACCCGGACATCTTCAACTCGCTGCTCCAGATCCTGGAGGACGGTCGCCTGACCGACTCCCAGGGCCGGGTCGTGGACTTCAAGAACACGGTCATCATCATGACGACCAACCTCGGCACCCGGGACATCTCCAAGGGCTTCAACCTCGGCTTCGCGGCCGTGGGCGACGTCAAGACGAACTACGACCGGATGAAGGCCAAGGTCAACGAGGAGCTGAAGCAGCACTTCCGCCCCGAGTTCCTGAACCGTGTCGACGACACGGTGGTCTTCCACCAGCTGACCGAGGAAGACATCATCCAGATCGTCGACCTCATGATCGCCAAGGTCGACGAGCGTCTGAAGGACCGGGACATGGGCATCGAGCTCAGCCCGAGCGCCAAGTCCCTCCTCTCGAAGAAGGGCTACGACCCCGTCATGGGTGCCCGGCCGCTGCGCCGGACCATCCAGCGCGAGATCGAGGACATCCTCTCCGAGAAGATCCTCTTCGGCGAGCTCCGTCCCGGCCACATCGTGGTCGTCGACACGGAGGGCGAGGGCGAGACCAAGGCCTTCACCTTCCGCGGCGAGGAGAAGTCGGCGCTTCCCGACGTCCCGCCGATCGAGCAGGCCGCCGGCGGTGCCGGTCCCAACCTGAGCAAGGAGGCGTGACCTCCGGGTCCGCCTGAAAAGGGGCTGCCCCGGGACTTCGGTCCCGGGGCAGCCCCTTTTTCGCGGCCTGTGAGGGGTCAGGGAGCGCCCTGGGGCCGGGTGTTGTACCGCGGCGCCGTATGAGGTGACTCAGGACCCGTGAGGAGGCGTCGCCCTGCCGGGCGGCGGCCGGGGGAGAGGCCGGGAGAGGGGCCGGGAGAGAGGGCGGGACGTCGGCGACGATGCGTTCGGCGCGGTCCTGGCCCAGTGGGTTCTTCCGGCCGGTCGCCACAGCTGCGCCAGAGGACGCCCGAGGACGGTTCGCCGGTCCCCAAGACCCTTGAAAACAGGGGCCTTCAGGGTAGCCCGCGTCACATTCAGGGGGTCCCGGATCCGGTGCCCCGGTGACATGAGGCACAGGCGTTTTGTCCGGTACTAAGGTGAATAGTGGATATACGGAAACGGACAAAAAGGACCTTTGGCCCGGGGTGGAGGGGGCTGTCGGCAGGTCGACCGGACGGGTGGGCCGGGAGCGGGTCCGGCAAGGGATGTGAAGGCCTGAAGTGGGGTTAAACCCTGTTTTCCGGACTGAACGGACAAGATCCTTCGCTCGATGTCCGAGGTGTCAAGGTTCGGGAAGTTTTGGGGTGAAGTACTACTTCGGGCCGTAGATGGGGGGTTTGAGTGTGGCCGGGGGGCCGGGTTACCAATGAATGGCCCGCTCGGTGGCCAGCACCGCACCGGAGTGGTTGTTCGATCCCCCGTCCCCGTCACCACGAGGTATCCATGTCGAAGCGCGTCACGTCCCGCAAGTCCCTTACGTCCATGGTCCGCACTCGGGCGGCCGTTCTGGCCGTCGGCCTGGGTGCCTCGGTCGTGCTGGGTGCAGGGGTCGCGACCGCCGCCGAAGCGGGCGTCAGCAGCAGCGCCACCGTCACCGCGGCCGACGCGGTGCACACCCAGGCCGCCGCTCAGGCGAAGGCGGCCGCCGTGAAGAAGGCCGCCGTCACCAAGGCGGCCGTCGCGAAGAAGGCCGCTGCCAAGAAGAAGGCCGCGTCCTGGATCGACCCGGTCGCGAAGTACACCCTGTCCGCCAGCTTCGACCAGGCCGGCGGCATGTGGGCCCACAAGCACTCCGGCCAGGACTTCGCCGTGCCGCAGGGCACCAACGTCATGGCCGCCCACGGCGGCACCGTCGTCAAGACGGGCGGCAACGGCGCCGGTGACGGTCCGGCGTACGGCAACGCCGTCGTCATCAAGCACGGCAACGGCACGTACTCGCAGTACGCCCACCTGTCGCGCGTCGACGTGCGCGTCGGCCAGGTCGTCACCACCGGCCAGCACATAGCCCTGTCCGGCAACACCGGTAACTCCAGCGGCCCGCACCTGCACTTCGAGATCCGTACGACCCCCAACTACGGCTCGGCCGTGAACCCCGTGACGTTCCTGCACAACATGGGTGTCACTGTCTGACACTCCCCGCGCCGGTGATCCGGCGTGAAGCCCCGGCCGAATGTGCCGGAGTGGAGCCCGAGGCGGAGCCCCGGCCGCGAAAGCGGTACCGGGGCTCCGCCTTCGTGTGCCGTAAGCGGTACTGGAACGCCCCAGCCCTGCCTCCGTGTGCCGCAAGTGGTGCTGGAGCGCCCGAGCTTCGCCTCCGTCCGGCTGGAACCGGGGCTGGAGCGCCCGAGCCCTGCCTCCGTGTGCCGGAACCGGGGCTGGTACACCCGAGCCCTGCCTCCGTGTGCCGGAACCGGGGCTGGTACACCCGAGTTCCGCCTCCGCCCGGCCGGAACCGGGGCTGGACCCCCCACGGAGCCTCCGCCCGCCGGAACCGGGGCTGGCAGGCTCCGCCCGCGGGGGCCGCACCCGGGTGCTAGGAGGCTTCACCTCCGTGGGCCGCCCCGCCCGCGTGGGCCTGTGTCACCAGATCGATCGCGACCTCCAGGACGGCCTTGCGCTTGTCCTCGGGGTCGCCTTCGACGTCCTTGAGCACGAACATGCCGGCGTGCATCGTGAAGAGCGCGCTGATGCAGCGGACCTGGTCGGTCAGCGCCGACTCGGGCTCCTTGATGATCTCCAGCATGCTGATCATGCGGTCCTTGAAGGTCTCGCCGATGCTCAGCTCGCGTACCGTCGCCTGGTTCTCCTGCATGAAGCGGAAGAGCGGGGAGGCGCCGCCGAGGGCGTCGCTGTAGCGGCGCAGGACCTCCTGCTTGGTCTCCAGGCTGTGCGGCTGCTGCCTGCCCCACTCGATCAGTTCGTCGAGCGGCCGCGTCAGATCCTCGAAGAGACTGATGAGGATCTCTTCCTTGGTCTTGAAGTGGTAGTAGAGCGCCGCTTTGGTGACATCGAGGTGTTCGGCGATCTCGCGCAGCGAGGTCTTCTCGTAGCCCTGCTCGGAGAAGAGTTCGAGGGCTACGTCCTGGATGCGCTGCCGGGTGTCGCCCCGGCGCTGCCGCTTGGTGCCGTCCATGGTGCCGCCCATCTTCGTATGCCTCGCACTCCCTTGAGGTTCCCCCTGTCGGCCGGACAGGTTGATACTGGGACGGATGGTCCCGGAGGAAGCAGTCACAGGAGTGAGTAGCAAGAGCAACATGAGTAA
>NZ_JBEXGX010000027.1:0-130354 GCF_040607495.1 Streptomyces sp. NPDC005281
GGAGGGCGCCCAGGTCGCGGCCACCCCGCTGACCCTGGTGTCACTGGTCGGCTCGGGGACCTTCATCCCCCTGGAGCTGCTGCCGGACGGCATGAACCATCAGGTTCCGGCCACCCCGGCGGCACGTTTCTGCTGAGCTGTCCTAAGGGATTCAGCCCTCGTCGTGGGCGACCGCGCGGCGCGCGTCAGCGTCCAGGACGCCCCAGCTGATCAGCTGCTCGGTCAGGACCGAGGGCGACTGGTCGTAGATCACGGCGAGGGTGCGCAGGTCGTCCTGGCGGATCGACAGCACCTTGCCGTTGTAGTCGCCGCGCTGGGACTGGATCGTCGCCGCGTAGCGCTGGAGAGGGCCCGCCTTCTCGGCCGGCACGTGGGCGAGCCGCTCGAGGTCGAGGACCAGCTTCGGCGGCGGCTCGGCGGCCCCGCCCGGAGTGGTGCCAGGGAGCAGTTCCTGGACCGGCACCCCGTAGAAGTCCGCCAGCTCGGCAAGACGCTGTACGGTGACGGCGCGATCGCCGCGCTCGTACGAACCGACCACGACCGCTTTCCAGCGGCCCTGCGACTTCTCCTCCACGCCATGGAGGGAAAGGCCCTGCTGGGTGCGGATCGCGCGGAGCTTGGCCCCGAGCTGTTTGGCGTATTCGCTGGACATATAGCTCCCCGGACGCTGTATCAACGTGCGGCTCCGCCGCGCGGCTGGTGACTCACTGTGAGGTTACGCAGCGTTACTCTCCCCCGTCAAGCCGAAGGATTTTCGACCGGCTCCGGGCGGGCGTCACCGAAGGTGGCTCAAACCGATGTGATCAGCCGCGTTGCGGGGCTGGTACCGTTGATGGCGCAAATCCGACGTCCTTTAATGATCCGTCCCGTGAGGCGGAGAAGGAGGTCCGTTTCCCATGGACACTCAGCACGAAAAGCAGCACGACGAGGCCGACGCGCGTCCCGTGCTCGAGGCACCCGACATCGCTCGGGTGCTGACCCGCATCGCCCACGAGATCGTCGAACGCGCCAAGGGCGCCGACGACGTGGTGCTCCTCGGCATTCCGACCCGGGGTGTCTTCCTGGCCCGCAGGCTGGCCGACAAGCTCGAAGAGATCACCGACCGCAAGATGCCGGTCGGATCCCTCGACATCACCATGTACCGCGACGACCTGCGCATGCACCCGCCGCGCGCGCTGGCCCGCACCGAGATCCCCGGCGACGGCATCGACGGCCGCCTCGTCGTCCTCGTCGACGACGTGCTCTTCTCCGGCCGCACCATCCGCGCCGCGCTCGACGCGCTGAACGACATCGGCCGCCCGCGCGCCGTGCAGCTCGCCGTCCTCGTCGACCGGGGCCACCGCGAACTGCCCATCCGCGCCGACTACGTCGGCAAGAACCTCCCCACGTCGTTGCGGGAGACGGTCAAGGTCCAGCTCGCCGAGGAGGACGGTCGCGACACCGTGCTGCTCGGTGCCAAGCGGACCTCCACGGGCGAGCTCCAGTAGCACTCAGGTCCCCGCCACCGAGTGCGCTCCCGCGCGCCCGCATGCCCGAATCCTCCCTGAACTTCCTTACGGAGCCTGACAGATGCAGCGTCATCTCATCTCGGCCGCCGACCTCACCCGCGACGACGCCGTCCTGATCCTCGACACCGCCGAGGAGATGGCCCGGGTCGCCGACCGGCCGATCAAGAAACTGCCGACCCTGCGCGGCCGCACCGTCGTCAACCTCTTCTTCGAGGACTCGACCCGGACCCGGATCTCCTTCGAGGCCGCGGAGAAGCGCCTGTCCGCCGACGTCATCAACTTCACCGCCAAGGGGTCGAGCGTCTCCAAGGGCGAGTCCCTCAAGGACACCGCCCAGACCCTGGAGGCGATGGGTGTCGACGCCGTCGTCATCCGGCACGGCGCCTCCGGGGCCCCGTACCGCCTCGCCACCTCCGGCTGGATCGACGCCGCCGTCATCAACGCCGGTGACGGCACCCACCAGCACCCCACGCAGGCCCTGCTCGACGCCTTCACCATGCGCCGCCGCCTCGTCGGCCGGGACGCCGGCATCGGCCAGGACCTCTCCGGCAAGCGCATCACGATCGTCGGCGACGTCCTGCACAGCCGCGTCGCCCGTTCCAACGTCGACCTGCTGACCACCCTCGGCGCCGAGGTCACCCTCGTCGCGCCGCCCACCCTGGTGCCGGTCGGCGTCGAGAACTGGCCCTGCGAGATCTCGTACGACCTCGACAGCACCCTCTCCAAGTCCGACGCCGTGATGATGCTGCGCGTGCAGCGCGAGCGCATGAACGCGGCGTTCTTCCCGACCGAGCGCGAGTACTCGCGTCGCTACGGGCTCAACGGCGACCGCATGGCGAGAATGCCCGAGCACGCGATCGTGATGCACCCGGGCCCGATGGTCCGCGGCATGGAGATCACCGCCGAGGTCGCCGACTCCGAGCGCTGCACGGTCGTCGAGCAGGTCGCCAACGGCGTCTCCATCCGCATGGCCGTCCTGTACCTGCTCCTGGGCGGCAACGAGCCCGCCGTCACCCACACCCGTACCGAGGAGAAGTAAGAACATGAGCAAGATCCTTATCCGAGGTGCGAAGGTGCTCGGCGGCGAGCCGCAGGACGTCCTGATCGACGGCGAGGTCATCGAGGCCGTCGGTACCGGCCTTTCCGCCGAGGGCGCGGAGGTCGTCGAGGCCGACGGCAAGGTGCTCCTGCCGGGCCTGGTCGACCTGCACACCCATCTGCGCGAGCCCGGCCGCGAGGACTCCGAGACCGTGCTGACCGGCACGCGGGCGGCGGCGAGCGGCGGTTTCACGGCCGTGTTCGCCATGGCCAACACCTTCCCGGTCGCCGACACCGCGGGCGTGGTCGAGCAGGTCTACCGGCTCGGCCGCGAGCACGGCTACTGCGACGTGCAGCCGATCGGCGCCGTCACGGTCGGCCTGGAGGGCAAGAAGCTCGCCGAGCTCGGCGCGATGCACGAGTCCGCCGCCGGCGTCACGGTCTTCTCCGACGACGGCAAGTGCGTCGACGACGCGGTGATCATGCGCCGCGCGCTGGAGTACGTGAAGGCCTTCGGCGGTGTCGTCGCCCAGCACGCCCAGGAGCCCCGCCTCACCGAGGGCGCCCAGATGAACGAGGGCGTCGTCTCCGCCGAGCTCGGTCTCGGCGGCTGGCCCGCGGTGGCCGAGGAGTCGATCATCGCCCGGGACGTCCTGCTCGCCGAGCACGTCGGCTCGCGCGTCCACATCTGCCACCTGTCGACCGCGGGCTCCGTCGAGATCGTCCGCTGGGCCAAGTCCCGCGGCATCGACGTCACCGCCGAGGTGACCCCGCACCACCTGCTCCTCACCGACGAGCTGGTGCGCTCGTACAACCCGGTCTACAAGGTCAACCCGCCGCTGCGCACCGAGCGGGACGTCATGGCGCTGCGCGAGGCGCTCGCCGACGGCACCATCGACATCGTCGCGACCGACCACGCGCCGCACCCGCACGAGGACAAGGACTGCGAGTGGGCCGCCGCGGCCATGGGCATGGTCGGTCTGGAGACCGCGCTGTCCGTCGTCCAGCAGACGATGGTCGAGACCGGACTGCTCGACTGGGCCGGTGTCGCCGACCGCATGTCCGTCAAGCCCGCCGCGATCGGCGGCGCCACCGGTCACGGACGTCCCGTCTCGGCAGGTGAGCCCGCGAACCTCACGCTCCTCGACACGGCATACCGTGGGACGGTGGACCCCGCTGGCTTCGCCTCGCGCAGCCGCAACACCCCCTACGAGGGCCGTGAGCTGCCGGGCCGGGTCACCCACACCTGGCTGCGGGGCAAGGCCACCCTCGTCGACGGGAAGCTCGCGTGACACCTCTCCTCTCCATCGCCGCCGCACAGAAGTCCGCGGAAGTGACCGACTGGTCCGCCCGGATCGGCTGGCTGGTCGGCCTCGCCCTCTTCGTCGCGCTCGTCTACTGGCTGATGCGCGAGGGCTGGAAGTGGCGCGGCACCCTCCAGGGCGACCTGCCCGAGCTCCCCGCCGCGCCGGAAGACCCGGGCCCGGTGAGACTGAGCATGAGCGGCCGCTACCACGGCTCCACCACCGCCGGGCAGTGGCTCGACCGCATCGTGGCGCACGGCCTGGGCACCCGCAGCCGGGCCGAGCTCACCCTGACGGACGCGGGTCTCGACGTCGTACGCCCCGGAGCGGACGACTTCTTCATCCCGGCCTCGCAGCTGCGCGAGGCCCGGCTCGACAAGGGCATCGCCGGCAAGGTCCTCACCGAGGGCGGACTCCTCGTCGTCACCTGGGCGCACGGCGACCGGCTCCTCGACTCGGGTTTCCGCTCGGACCGCGCGGCCGAGCACAACGAATGGGCCGACACCCTGAACGACATGATCAACAAGACGGAAACGGAAGGCGCACGATGACGACCTCCACACAGGGGAACGCCTCACAGAGGGAGAAGGCGCTTCCCGCCGTACTCGTCCTGGAGGACGGCCGGGTCTTCAACGGCCGCGCCTACGGGGCCGTGGGGGAGACCTTCGGCGAAGCGGTGTTCTCCACCGGTATGACCGGCTACCAGGAGACCCTCACCGACCCGTCGTACCACCGCCAGGTCGTCGTGATGACCGCCCCGCACGTCGGCAACACCGGCGTCAACGACGAGGACCCCGAGTCGAAGCGGATCTGGGTCGCCGGATACGTCGTCCGCGACCCCGCGCGCGTGCCCTCCAACTGGCGCTCCCGGCGCTCGCTGGACGAGGAACTGCGCACCCAGGGCGTCGTCGGCATCAGCGGAATCGACACCCGCGCCCTCACCCGCCATCTGCGCGAGCGTGGCGCCATGCGCGTCGGCATCTTCTCCGGCAACGCGCTGCCCGACCCGGGCACCATGCTCGCCGAGGTGCGCCAGGCGCCCGAGATGAAGGGCGCGAACCTCGCCGCCGAGGTCGCCACCAAGGAGACGTACGTCGTCCCCGCGATCGGTACGAAGAAGTTCACCGTCGCCGCCGTCGACCTGGGCATCAAGGGCATGACCCCGCACCGGATGGCCGAACGCGGCATCGAGGTGCACGTGCTGCCCGCGACGGCCACGGCCGAGGACATCTACGCCGTGAACCCCGACGGCGTCTTCTTCTCCAACGGCCCCGGCGACCCGGCGACCGCCGACGGTCCCGTCGCCGTCATGAAGGAAGTCCTCGCCCGTAAGACTCCGCTCTTCGGCATCTGCTTCGGCAACCAGATCCTCGGCCGGGCCCTCGGCTTCGGCACGTACAAGCTGAAGTACGGCCACCGCGGCATCAACCAGCCCGTGCAGGACCGTACGACCGGCAAGGTCGAGGTCACCGCGCACAACCACGGCTTCGCCGTCGACGCCCCGCTCGACGAGGTCTCCCAGACCCCCTACGGTCGCGCCGAGGTCTCCCACGTGTGTCTGAACGACAACGTGGTGGAGGGCCTCCACCTGCTCGACCAGCCTGCGTTCAGCGTCCAGTACCACCCGGAAGCGGCGGCAGGACCGCACGACGCCGCCTACCTGTTCGACCGCTTCGTATCTTTGATGGAGGGCCAGCGTGCCTAAGCGCACCGATATCCAGTCCGTCCTGGTCATCGGCTCCGGCCCGATCGTCATCGGCCAGGCCGCCGAGTTCGACTACTCCGGAACCCAGGCGTGCCGCATCCTGCGCGCCGAGGGCCTGCGGGTCATCCTCGTCAACTCCAACCCGGCGACGATCATGACCGACCCGGAGATCGCCGACGCCACGTACATCGAGCCGATCACGCCCGAGTTCGTCGAGAAGATCATCGCCAAGGAGCGCCCGGACGTGCTGCTGCCGACCCTCGGCGGCCAGACGGCCCTCAACACCGCGATCTCCATGCACGAGCAGGGTGTGCTGGCGAAGTACGACGTCGAACTCATCGGCGCCAACGTCGAGGCGATCAACAAGGGCGAGGACCGCGAGCTCTTCAAGGGTGTCGTCGAGGCCGTCCGCGAGAAGATCGGCCACGGCGAGTCCGCCCGGTCCGTCATCTGCCACACCATGGACGACGTCATCAAGGGCGTCGACACCCTCGGCGGCTACCCCGTCGTCGTCCGCCCCTCCTTCACCATGGGCGGCGCCGGCTCCGGCTTCGCGCACGACGAGGAGGAGCTGCGCCGCATCGCCGGACAGGGCCTGACGCTCTCCCCGACCACCGAGGTGCTCCTGGAGGAGTCCATCCTCGGCTGGAAGGAGTACGAGCTGGAGCTGATGCGCGACAAGAACGACAACGTCGTGGTCGTCTGCTCCATCGAGAACTTCGACCCGATGGGCGTCCACACCGGCGACTCCATCACCGTCGCGCCGGCCATGACGCTGACCGACCGCGAGTACCAGCGGCTGCGTGACATCGGCATCGCGATCATCCGCGAGGTCGGCGTCGACACCGGCGGCTGCAACATCCAGTTCGCGATCAACCCCGACGACGGCCGCGTCATCGTCATCGAGATGAACCCGCGCGTCTCGCGGTCCTCGGCGCTCGCCTCCAAGGCGACCGGCTTCCCGATCGCCAAGATCGCGGCCAAGCTCGCCGTCGGCTACACGCTCGACGAGATCCCGAACGACATCACCGAGAAGACCCCGGCGTCCTTCGAGCCGACCCTCGACTACGTCGTCGTGAAGGCCCCGCGCTTCGCCTTCGAGAAGTTCCCCTCCGCCGACTCCACCCTCACGACCACCATGAAGTCGGTCGGCGAGGCCATGGCGATCGGCCGGAACTTCACCGAGGCGCTCCAGAAGGCGCTGCGCTCGCTGGAGAAGAAGGGCAGCCAGTTCACCTTCGTGGGTGACCCCGGTGACAAGGCCGAGCTGCTGCGCGAGGCCGTCCGCCCCACCGACGGCCGCATCAACTCCGTCATGCAGGCGATTCGCGCGGGCGCCACGCAGGAGGAGGTCTTCGAGTTCACGAAGATCGACCCGTGGTTCGTCGACCAGCTGTTCCTGATCAAGGAGATCGCGGACGAGCTGGCCGCCGCCGACAAGCTCGGCCCCGAGCTGCTCGCCGAGGCCAAGCGGCACGGCTTCTCCGACGCCCAGATCGCCGAGATCCGCGGGCTGCGCGAGGACGTCGTCCGCGAGGTGCGGCACGCGCTCGGCGTGCGCCCGGTCTACAAGACGGTCGACACCTGCGCCGCCGAGTTCGCCGCGAAGACGCCGTACTTCTACTCCTCCTACGACGAGGAGAGCGAGGTCGCGCCCCGCGAGAAGCCCGCGGTGATCATCCTGGGCTCCGGCCCGAACCGCATCGGCCAGGGCATCGAGTTCGACTACTCCTGCGTCCACGCCTCCTTCGCGCTCAGCGAGGCGGGCTACGAGACCGTGATGGTCAACTGCAACCCCGAGACCGTCTCCACGGACTACGACACCTCCGACCGTCTGTACTTCGAGCCGCTGACGCTGGAAGACGTACTGGAGATCGTGCACGCGGAGTCGCTGGCCGGCCCGATCGCCGGTGTGATCGTGCAGCTCGGCGGCCAGACCCCGCTCGGCCTGGCGCAGGCGCTCAAGGACAACGGCGTGCCGATCGTGGGCACCTCGCCCGAGGCGATCCACGCCGCCGAGGACCGCGGCGCCTTCGGACGGGTCCTCGCGGAGGCGGGCCTGCCGGCCCCCAAGCACGGCACCGCCACCACCTTCACCGAGGCCAAGGCCATCGCCGACGAGATCGGCTACCCGGTCCTCGTGCGGCCCTCGTACGTCCTCGGCGGGCGCGGCATGGAGATCGTCTACGACGAGACCCGGCTGTCCTCGTACATCGCCGAGTCGACCGAGATCAGCCCCTCCCGGCCGGTCCTGGTCGACCGCTTCCTCGACGACGCGATCGAGATCGACGTCGACGCGCTGTACGACGGCGAGGAGCTCTACCTCGGTGGCGTCATGGAGCACATCGAGGAGGCCGGCATCCACTCCGGCGACTCGGCGTGCGCGCTGCCGCCGATCACCCTCGGCGGGTTCGACATCAAGCGGCTGCGCGCCTCGACCGAGGCCATCGCCAAGGGCGTCGGCGTCCGCGGCCTGATCAACATCCAGTTCGCGATGGCCGGCGACATCCTCTACGTCCTCGAGGCCAACCCGCGTGCCTCGCGCACCGTCCCCTTCACCTCGAAGGCGACCGCGGTGCCGCTCGCGAAGGCCGCCGCCCGCATCTCGCTGGGCGCGACCGTCGCCGACCTGCGCGCCGAGGGCCTGCTGCCCGCGAACGGCGACGGCGGCACCCTGCCGCTCGACGCGCCGATCTCGGTCAAGGAGGCCGTGATGCCGTGGTCGCGCTTCCGCGACATCCACGGACGCGGCGTCGACACGGTCCTCGGCCCGGAGATGCGCTCCACCGGCGAGGTCATGGGCATCGACTCGGTGTTCGGCACCGCGTACGCCAAGTCGCAGGCCGGCGCCTACGGCCCGCTGCCCACCAAGGGCCGCGCGTTCATCTCGGTCGCCAACCGCGACAAGCGCTCGATGATCTTCCCCGCGCGTGAACTCGTCGCCCACGGCTTCGAGCTCATGGCCACCTCCGGCACGGCCGAGGTACTCAAGCGCAACGGCATCAACGCCACGATCGTGCGCAAGCAGAGCGAGGGCGAGGGCCCGAACGGCGAGAAGACCATCGTCCAGCTCATCCACGACGGCGAGGTCGACCTCATCGTCAACACGCCGTACGGCACCGGTGGCCGCCTCGACGGCTACGAGATCCGCACGGCGGCCGTGGCCCGCTCGGTCCCGTGCCTCACGACCGTGCAGGCGCTCGCCGCCGCCGTCCAGGGCATCGACGCGCTCAACCACGGCGACGTGGGCGTGCGCTCGCTCCAGGAACACGCCGAGCATCTGATCGCGGCGCGCGACTAGCAGCCCTGAGGGGGACACCGGAAACGGTGTCCCCCCTCTTCATGAGGCCCCTTGCCCCTTCCAGAGGCGCCCCTCACCGGGCTCTTTCGAGGACATGATCATGTACAAGCTCTTCTTCGACCTCGTATTCAAGCGAATGGACCCGGAGCAGGCCCACCACCTCGCCTTCCGCTGGATCCTGCTCGTCGCCCGCGTCCCCGTCCTGCGCACCTTCGTCGCCGCCGCGCTCGCGCCCCGGTACAAGGAGCTGCGCACCGAGGCGCTCGGCCTGCGCATGCACGGGCCCTTCGGGCTCGCCGCGGGCTTCGACAAGAACGCGGTGGCCATCGACGGAATGTCGATGCTCGGCTTCGACCACATCGAGATCGGCACGGTCACCGGCGAGCCGCAGCCCGGCAACCCCAAGAAGCGGCTGTTCCGCCTCGTACAGGACCGCGCGCTGATCAACCGCATGGGATTCAACAACGAGGGCTCCGCGGCCGTCTCCGAGCGCCTGGCGGCCCGT
The DNA here is from genome assembly GCF_040607495.1 of Streptomyces sp. NPDC005281. NCBI lineage: Bacteria > Bacillati > Actinomycetota > Actinomycetes > Kitasatosporales > Streptomycetaceae > Streptomyces > Streptomyces sp. NPDC005281. The sequence continues at coordinate 9,362 of NZ_JBEXGX010000027.1, forward strand.
ACGCCCGTCTTCAGGACCGTCGTGGGCGTCAACATCGGCAAGACCAAGACCGTCCCCGAGGCGGAGGCCGTCGGCGACTACGTGAAGTCCACCGAGCGTCTCGCCCGGCACGCCGACTACCTCGTCGTGAACGTGTCGTCCCCGAACACACCCGGCCTGCGCAACCTCCAGGCCACCGAGGCGCTGCGCCCGCTGCTCAGCGCCGTGCGCGAGGCCGCCGACCGCGCCGTCACGGACCGGCGTGTCCCGCTCCTCGTCAAGATCGCGCCCGACCTCGCCGACGAGGACGTCGACGCGGTCGCCGACCTCGCCGTCGAGCTCGGCCTGGACGGGATCATCGCCACGAACACGACCATCGCGCGCGAGAGCCTCGGACTGACGTCCGACCCCTCCCTGGTGAAGGAGACCGGCGGTCTCTCCGGGGCGCCGCTCAAGGCGCGCTCCCTGGAGGTGCTGCGCCGCCTCTACGCGCGCGTGGGCGACCGGATCACCCTGGTGGGTGTAGGCGGCGTCGAGGACGCCGAGGACGCCTGGCAGCGCATCCTGGCCGGCGCCACGCTGGTCCAGGGCTACAGCGCCTTCATCTACGAGGGGCCCTTCTGGGGCCGCGCCATCCACAAGGGGCTCGCCGCCCGCCTGCGGACGAGCCCGTACGCCACCCTCGCCGACGCGGTCGGCGCCGACGTGAGGAAGCCCGCATGAGCCTGGAACCCTTCGGCGCGCGTCTTCGCCGCGCCATGGACGAGCGCGGTCCCCTGTGCGTGGGCATCGACCCGCACGCGTCCCTGCTCGCCGACTGGGGGCTCGGCGACGACATCGCGGGCCTGGAGCGCTTCAGCCGTACGGTCGTCGAGGCGCTCGCCGAGCGGGTCGCCGTCCTCAAGCCGCAGAGCGCGTTCTTCGAGCGGTTCGGCTCGCGCGGGATCGCCGTCCTGGAGAGGTCCGTCGAACAGGCGCGGGCGGCCGGGGCGCTGGTCGTGATGGACGCCAAGCGCGGCGACATCGGCTCGACCATGGCCGCGTACGCCGAGACCTTCCTGCGCAAGGACGCGCCGCTCTTCTCGGACGCGCTGACCGTGTCGCCCTACCTGGGCTACGGCTCGCTGAAGCCCGCGGTGGAGCTGGCGCGCGAGAGCGGGGCCGGGCTCTTCGTCCTCGCGCTCACCTCGAACCCCGAGGGCGGCGAGGTGCAGCACGCCGTCCGGGCGGACGGGAGGAACGTCGGAGCGACGATGCTCGGGCACCTGGCCGCCGAGAACGCGGACGAGAGGCCCCTCGGGTCCTTCGGCGCGGTCGTCGGCGCCACCCTGGGCGATCTCTCCTCCTACGACCTGGACATCAACGGCCCGCTCCTGGCGCCCGGTATCGGCGCCCAGGGAGCTACGGCGGCAGACCTGGCGGGTGTCTTCGGGTCCGCCGTGCGCAACGTCGTCCCGAACGTGAGCCGGGGTGTTCTGCGTCACGGTCCCGACGTCATGGCCCTGCGCGAGTCGGCCGAGGGGTTCGCGGAGGAGATCAGGGCCGCCGTGGCGGCGGCCTGAGGGCTCCGACAGCCGTTCGAGAGCCCTCCGACGAGTGCCTTCCCGGCGTTCCGAGTCTGAATACATTCTCAAATCCGGGGAGGTATGTCGTAAATGTCGGGCTCCAGGGAGGCTGACCAGGACTTTTCCTCTGTTCTCGCTGACTCCGGCGCACTTGCCCGCTAGTCTCCGTCGAGTGGGAGCACCTCCCGCGCTGTCAAGGCGGCGGGGAAGAACGGGCGAGCGTGTTGCCCGGGGGCTCCCAGGTGTGGGGCGACTAGGTTCCTCACCGGTCCGTATCCGACAGTTCGACATCCGAGGTGACGTAGGCGTGGCTCTTCCGCCCCTTACCCCTGAACAGCGCGCAGCCGCGCTCGAAAAGGCCGCCGCGGCTCGCCGGGAGCGGGCCGAGGTCAAGAATCGACTCAAGCACTCCGGCGCCTCTCTTCACGAGGTCATCAAGCAGGGCCAGGAGAACGACGTCGTCGGCAAGATGAAGGTCTCCGCTCTCCTGGAGTCCCTGCCGGGCGTGGGCAAGGTCCGCGCCAAGCAGATCATGGAGCGGCTCGGGATCTCCGAGAGCCGCCGGGTGCGCGGTCTCGGCTCGAACCAGATCGCGTCTTTGGAGCGCGAGTTCGGCGGTTCCGGCGCCTGAGTCCTGGGCACCCCGGGATTGCTGGAATAATCGCTGTATGGCTGTAACACCCCGGGGGACGACCCCCGTACCCCCGGACGTACGTCCGCGGCTGACCGTGCTCTCCGGCCCCTCAGGGGTCGGCAAGAGCACGGTCGTCGCTCATATGCGCAAGGCGCACCCCGAGGTCTGGCTCTCGGTGTCGGCGACGACCCGCAAGCCGCGCCCCGGCGAGAAGCAAGGAGTCCACTACTTCTTCGTCACTGACGACGAGATGGACAAGCTGATCGCCAACGGCGAGCTCCTGGAGTGGGCCGAATTCGCCGGCAACCGCTACGGCACTCCGCGTGCCGCGGTCACCGAGCACCTGGAGTCCGGTGCGCCGCTCCTCCTGGAGATCGACCTCCAGGGAGCCCGGCAGGTCCGCGAGTCCATGTCGGACGCGCTGCTCGTGTTCCTCGCCCCGCCCTCCTGGGAGGAACTGGTGCGCAGGCTCACCGGGCGGGGCACCGAGTCGCCCGAGGTGATCGAGCGCCGTCTGGAGGCCGCCAAGACCGAACTCGCGGCCGAGCCGGAGTTCGATGTCACCCTGGTCAACACCTCCGTCGAGGACGTGGCGCGTGAGCTGCTAGCCTTGGTGGCAGTTGTTTGATCTTTCAGGTCAATTTTCCACCTTTCGGAAGGCAGAGCGTGTCCTCTTCCATCACTGCTCCCGAGGGCATCATCAACCCTCCGATCGACGAGCTTCTCGAGGCCACCGACTCGAAGTACAGCCTGGTGATCTACGCGGCCAAGCGTGCCCGCCAGATCAACGCGTACTACTCGCAGCTCGGCGAGGGCCTCCTCGAGTACGTCGGTCCGCTCGTCGACACCCACGTCCACGAGAAGCCGCTGTCGATCGCCCTGCGCGAGATCAACGCGGGTCTGCTGACCTCCGAGGCCGTCGAGGGCCCCGCCCAGTAGTCGTTCAGTTTGCTCATTCCAGGCCCGGCGGCGCGACTGCCGGGCCTGTGGTGTGTCATGGAGTCGTTCGTTTCCGAGCCCAGGGAGAAGCGGTGGACAAGCCGAAGGTCGTACTGGGGGTCAGCGGTGGCATCGCCGCGTACAAGGCCTGTGAGCTGCTGCGACGAATGACGGAGTCGGGCCACGACGTGCGTGTCGTGCCCACGGCCTCCGCACTGAACTTCGTCGGCGCCGCCACCTGGTCCGCGCTCTCGGGGCACCCCGTGTCCACCGAGGTCTGGTCGGACGTCCACGAGGTCCCGCACGTCCGCATCGGGCAGCACGCCGATCTCGTCGTGGTCGCCCCCGCGACGGCAGACATGCTGGCCAAGGCCGCCCACGGGCTGGCCGACGACCTCCTGACCAACACCCTGCTCACCGCCCGCTGCCCCGTCGTCCTCGCGCCCGCCATGCACACCGAGATGTGGGAGCACCCGGCGACGCAGGAGAACGTCGCGACCCTGCGGCGGCGCGGCGCCGTCGTCATCGAGCCCGCCGTGGGCCGCCTGACCGGTGTCGACACCGGCAAGGGGCGGCTGCCCGACCCGGGGGAGATCTTCGAGGTCTGCCGCCGCGTCCTCGCCCGGGGAGTCACCGAGCCCGATCTCGCCGGCCGCCATGTCGTCGTCAGCGCGGGCGGCACCCGTGAGCCGCTCGACCCCGTCCGCTTCCTCGGCAACCGTTCCTCCGGCAAGCAGGGGTACGCGCTCGCCCGCACCGCCGCCGCCCGCGGCGCCAGGGTCACGCTGATCGCCGCGAACACGGGCCTGGCGGACCCGGCCGGGGTCGACGTGGTCCAGGTCGGCACCGCCGTGCAGCTGCGGGAAGCCGTGCTGAAGGCGGCCTCGGACGCCGACGCCGTGGTGATGGCGGCCGCCGTGGCGGACTTCCGCCCCGAGACGTACGCGGCCGGAAAAATCAAGAAGAAGGACGGCAAGGAACCGGAGCCGATCGTTCTGGTCCGCAATCCGGACATCCTCGCGGAGATCTCCGCGGACCGCGCCCGCCCCGGCCAGGTCGTGGTGGGATTCGCCGCCGAGACCGACGACGTCCTGTCCAACGGGCGGATGAAACTGGAGCGCAAGGGCTGCGATCTCCTGGTGGTGAACGAGGTGGGGGAGAGCAAGACCTTCGGTTCCGAGGAGAACGAGGCTGTGGTGCTCGGAGCCGACGGGAGTGAGACCCCGGTGCCCCACGGACCCAAGGAAGCGCTGGCCGAGACCGTGTGGGACCTGGTGACACGCCGACTGGTGTGAATCCTCACCCATCACACCCGTCACCGCAAAGACGGCAAAATCGGGCGTGGCGACCCTGGCGGAGACCCACGGCGATGGCGCAGAATGCCCGTGCCGCAGGTCACAGGCCTTCCGAGAGGCGAGACAGGGGTCCCGCGGCCGAGCGCGACCGATAAACTGTTCTCGGACGACGCCGGGCGCAGCCCCCGACCCGTCCACCAATGATCAGCCAGCAGCCGCTGCAACCACAGGGAGCGTTGTGTCCCGTCGCCTGTTCACCTCGGAGTCCGTGACCGAGGGTCACCCCGACAAGATCGCTGACCAGATCAGCGACACCATTCTCGATGCCCTTCTGCGCGAGGACCCGACATCCCGGGTCGCCGTGGAGACGCTCATCACCACCGGCCTGGTGCACGTGGCCGGAGAGGTCACGACCAAGGCTTACGCGCCGATCGCCCAGCTGGTCCGCGACAAGATCCTGGAGATCGGCTACGACTCGTCGAAGAAGGGCTTCGACGGAGCCTCCTGCGGCGTGTCGGTGTCGATCGGTTCGCAGTCCCCGGACATCGCGCAGGGTGTCGACACGGCGTACGAGTCCCGTGTCGAGGGCGACGAGGACGAGCTGGACAGGCAGGGCGCCGGCGACCAGGGCCTGATGTTCGGTTACGCGACCGACGAGACCCCGAACCTGATGCCGCTGCCGATCCACCTCGCGCACCGGCTCGCGCGCCGGCTCTCCGACGTCCGCAAGAACGGGACCATCCCGTACCTGCGCCCCGACGGCAAGACCCAGGTCACCATCGAGTACGACGGCGACAAGGCGGTCCGTCTGGACACCGTCGTCGTCTCCTCGCAGCATGCCTCGGACATCGACCTGGACTCGCTGCTCGCTCCCGACATCCGCGAGTTCGTGGTGGAGCCGGAGCTGAAGGCCCTCCTCGACGACGGCATCAAGCTGGAGACCGAGGGCTACCGCCTGCTGGTGAACCCGACCGGCCGCTTCGAGATCGGCGGCCCGATGGGCGACGCCGGCCTCACCGGCCGCAAGATCATCATCGACACGTACGGCGGCATGGCCCGCCACGGCGGCGGCGCCTTCTCCGGCAAGGACCCGTCCAAGGTCGACCGCTCGGCCGCCTACGCGATGCGCTGGGTCGCCAAGAACGTCGTCGCCGCGGGCCTCGCCTCGCGCTGCGAGGTCCAGGTCGCCTACGCGATCGGCAAGGCCGAGCCCGTCGGTCTGTTCGTCGAGACCTTCGGCACCGCCAAGGTCGACGCCGAGAAGATCGAGACCGCCATCACGGACGTCTTCGACCTCCGCCCGGCGGCCATCATCCGCGACCTCGACCTGCTCCGCCCGATCTACTCCCAGACCGCCGCCTACGGCCACTTCGGCCGTGAGCTGCCGGACTTCACCTGGGAGCGCACGGACCGGGTGGACGCGCTGCGCAAGGCCGCCGGCCTGTAGTCCGCGAAGGCTCGCACACAGCCGTGAGGCCCGGTTCCCCTCGGGGTGCCGGGCCTCACGGCTGCCCGGAAAAACGGTCGCAGGTCCGGGATGGAGTTCGTAAACTGATCATCTCCCGGTGCGATGGCCGCGGTTACTTCGGTGGAGTACGCCCACGGCGTGCGGTGAATCTGGATCACGTTCCGCTGCCGACCTGATCTCGGGAGAGCCGACGTCGTCCTGCCCGGTGCGACGGCCGCGGATACTTCCTGGGGAGTCTTCCCCTCGCAGGTTCGAATCCTGCCGCCGGTCGGTGACCGGTGTGGCCGAGTGGTCCATGGCGAGAGGCGCCTCGAAGGCGATCACGATCCGCGGCCGGCCTGATCTCGGGCGGACGGCGCTGTCAGTGCGGTCTGGTAGGAATACTGCTGTGAGCAGCGCGAACGGGCGATCCGACGACAGCGCGGGCGGCACGGAAGGCGCGCCGCCCGAGCAGCTTGCGCTGATCCGGGAGGCCGTGCGCCAGGCCAAGGCGCCGAAGGCGAAGCCGCGGACCTGGCGGGGAGCCCCGCTGGCGAAGGAACTGCCCGTCGCGCGGGTGCTCGTCGACAAGGGCGTGCTGCACCTCGACCGCTACTTCGACTATGCCGTGCCCGAGGATCTGGACGAGGCCGCGCAGCCGGGCGTGCGGGTGCGGGTGCGGTTCGGCGCCGGCGGCCGCAGGGTGCGGGAGGGGCGCCGCGAGGGCGGCGGCCTGATCGACGGTTATCTGGTGGAGCGCGTCGCCGAGTCCGACTACTCCGGGCCGCTTGCCGCCCTCGCCCAGGTCGTCTCGCCCGAACCCGTCCTCGGGCCCGAACTGCTGGGCCTCGCCCGCGCCGTCGCCGACCGGTACGCGGGATCGCTCGCCGACGTGCTGCAACTGGCCGTTCCGCCCCGGCACGCCCGTGCCGAGGCGCGGGAGTCGCGGGTGCCCCCGCCGCCGCCCACCGCACCCGACCCGGGGACCTGGCGGCGGTACGGGAGAGGGCCGGACTTCCTCGCCTCGCTCGCCTCCGGTGGCGCCCCGCGCGCCGTGTGGACCGCGCTGCCCGGACCGGAGTGGGCCGAGGAGGTCGCCCGCGCCGTCCAGGCGACGCTCGCCTCCGGGCGCGGCGCGCTCGTCGTCGTACCAGCGGGCCGTCCGGCCGCCCGCGTGGACGCGGCGCTCAAGACCCTGCTGGGGGAGGGACAGCACGCCGTGCTGACCGCCGACGCGGGACCGGAGCGGCGCTACCGCGACTGGCTCGCCGTGCGACGGGGGTCCGTACGGGCGGTGGTCGGCACCCGCGCCGCCATGTTCGCGCCGGTACAGAACCTCGGCCTTGTCGTCGTCTGGGACGACGGGGACGACGGACACAGCGACGACAACGCTCCCTTCCCTCATGTCCGGGAAGTGCTGGAGCTGCGCGCCTCACGCGACAAGTGCGGCTTTCTGCTGGGGAGTTGGACGTGCACGGTGGAGGCGGCGCAACTGGTCGAGAGCGGCTGGGCGCTGCCGCTGGCCGCCGACCGCGAACAGGTGCGCGCCGCAGCGCCACTGGTACGGACCGTCGGGGACGGCGATCTCGCGCGCGACGAGGCCGCCCGTGCCGCCCGGCTGCCCACGCTCGCCTGGAAGATCGCCAGGGAGGGCCTGAAGCAGGGACCTGTGCTGGTGCAGGTGCCCCGGCGGGGATATGTGCCGCGGATGGCCTGTGCGCGCTGCCGGGAGCCCGCTCGGTGCCGGCACTGCGCGGGGCCGCTGGAGGCCCAGGACGCCGACGCGCTGCACTGTGCGTGGTGCGGGCGGGACGAGACGGCCTGGCACTGCCAGGAGTGCGGCGGGTTCCGGCTGCGGGCGCAGGTCGTCGGCGCCCGGCGGACCGCCGAGGAGCTGGGGCGGGCGTTCCCCGCGGTGCCCGTGCGTACGTCCGGGCGGGAGCAGGTGCTGGACACGGTGCCCGCGACGCCCGCCCTGGTGGTCAGCACGCCGGGGGCCGAACCGGTGGCCGAGGGCGGCTACGCGGCGGCCCTGCTGCTCGACGGCTGGGCCATGCTCGGACGGCCCGATCTGCGGGCCGGCGAGGACGCGTTGCGCCGGTGGACGGGGGCCGCGGCCCTCGTCCGTCCGCAGGGCGCGGGCGGCACGGTCGTGGTCGTGGCCGAACCGACCCTGCGGCCCGTGCAGGCGCTCGTGCGGTGGGACCCGGTCGGGCACGCGTTGCGTGAACTCGCCGAGCGGGCCGAGCTGGGATTCCCCCCGGTCTCCCGGATGGCGTCGGTGTCCGGGACACCGGAGGCGCTCGCCGGGTTCCTGGCGGCGGCCGAACTGCCGCGCGACGCCGAGGTGCTGGGGCCCGTTCCGCTGCCGGCCGGCGAGCCGGGACGGCCCCGGCGGCCCGGTGGACCGCCTCCGGGGGAGCCCGGGGAGCGGGTACTCGTCCGGGTGCCCCCGGGCAGTGGCGCCGCTCTGGCGGCCGCGCTGAAGAGCGCGCAGGCGGCGCGCATGGCCCGCGGCGGCAGTGAGCCCGTACGCATCCGGATCGATCCGCCCGACATCGGGTGAGATCCGGTGCGGCCGCGCGAGCGGGGACGCGTGGCGCGGACGTGCGGGCGGAGCGGCTGTACGGCTCCGGGCACGGTGGGTGCGTGGGACTGCCCCCCGGGGCCTGGCGCCGGGAGGCAGTTGTCGTCTCGGGTGCTTCGGGTCAGCCGTTGCGCGGGCCCGGGAAGGCCGTGGGCCTGGCCTCGTCGCGGAACGCCGGACTGCCGGACGTCGGCTGGGTCGGCATGGATCGGGCGGCGGGGACGGTCGGCACCGGGGCGAGGACGCTGTCGACGCCGACCGCGCACGTGTCGGCCGTCTCTGTCGCACGCTCCGCCTCGGCCGCGGCCTGGGCGGCGGCGCGGCGGGCGCCGTAACGCCTGTGCACGGCCTGCTTGGTGACACCGAGGGCCGAGCCCACCGCGTCCCACGAGAAGCCGAGGGAGCGGTCGAAGTCCACGGCGGCGGTGACCAGGGTCTCGACGCTGTCCCGCAACTCCTGGGCGAGACGGACGGTCGGGGCGGGAGCGCGCCCGTAGACGACGAAGCCCGTGGAGGGGCCGGCACGGCGCGGGCGGTACACGTTGCCCAACTGGGCGGTCAGCGTGCGCAGTGCGTCCACCTGCCGACGGACCCGCTCGATGTCGCGCACCAGCAAGTGCAGGCTGGCCCGGGCCTGGGCGTCGTGGGTTGCATGGTCGGCCATGAACAAGCCTCTCGAACCGGCGTTGAAAGGGATCGGGCCGCTTGTGTGCGGCCCGCTGTGGTCAACTCTTTCTTGACCAACGCGTGGACGGGTGAGTGGTCACGGGTGCAAGGGCGCAAGAGCATATGAACGGGGCGCGTCACGCTGTGTACGCCCCCCGTCGTGCGGTGGACGCGCCCCGTGCGCCCACCGGTGGTGCCCGCCGGCCGCGGGACGATGCCCCCACCTGCGCCGACGCACGGTCCGCGGTCACCCGGGCCCGTGCGCGGCCCGTACAGCGCGCGGCGACCGCCTCCCCGCCCAGCGCGCACCGTCCGTGCCCAAGCACCTCTCGTCCCCAAGCACCTCTCGTCGTCACGCGCCTCTCGTCGTCACGCACCCCCGGGCCCGCTCGGGAACCCCCGAGCCCTTGTGCCGCGCGCGGCATAGACTGGTGCGCTGCCCCGTGCGCCGCCTGATCCGGCACGCGCGGGGGATGGAAGTGCTCCCGCCCGAGAGGCCAACCGCCACCCATGAAGCTCGTCTTCGCAGGTACCCCCGAGGTCGCCGTTCCCGCCCTGGACGCCCTGATCGCCTCCGGGCGGCACGAGGTGGCCGCCGTCGTGACCCGGCCGGACGCGCCGGCCGGACGGGGGCGGCGGCTCGTCGCGAGTCCGGTCGCCGAGCGGGCGGAGCACGCCGGGATCGAGGTGCTCAAGCCCGCGAAGCCGCGGGACGAGGAATTCCTGGCCCGGCTGCGGGAGATCGGCCCCGACTGCTGCCCCGTCGTGGCGTACGGGGCGCTGCTGCCCCGGGTCGCCCTCGACATCCCGGCCCAGGGCTGGGTCAATCTGCACTTCTCTCTGCTGCCGGCCTGGCGCGGCGCCGCCCCCGTCCAGCACGCGATCATGGCCGGCGACGAGATCACCGGCGCCACCACCTTCCTGATCGAGGAGGGCCTCGACTCGGGACCGGTGTACGGGACCGTCACGGAGGAGATCCGGCCCACCGACACCAGCGGCGATCTGCTCACGCGGCTCGCCTTCGCCGGGTCCGGACTGCTCGCCGCGACGATGGACGGCATCGAGGACGGCACCCTCAAGGCCGTGCCGCAGCCCGCCGACGGCATCAGCACCGCGTCGAAGATCAACGTCGAGGACGCCCACATCGACTGGGCCGCCCCGGCGCTGCGCGTCGACCGCATGGTGCGCGGTTGCACACCCGCGCCCGGCGCCTGGACCGTCTTCCGCGGCGAGCGGCTCAAGCTCATCCAGGCCACGACGGTGCCCGACCGCACGGACCTCGCCCCGGGCGAGCTGTCCGTCGCCAAGAACAACGTCTACGCCGGCACCGGTTCGTACGCCGTCGAACTGCTCTGGGTGCAGGCCCAGGGCAAGAAGCCGATGCGTGCCGCGGACTGGGCCCGCGGGGTGCGGATTCCCTCCGGGGAACGGCTCGGCGTCTGACGCCCGCCCTGCGGCGTACGCTGATAGACGCACCTTTTCCTGGATCCGGAGCACCTTTTTCGTGAGTGAGCAGCCCCGTCGGCCGCAGAAGACCGGCAAGCCCTACCGCCGCCCCCAGAAGGACCCGGTCCGCATGCTCGCCTTCGAGGCGCTGCGGGCCGTGGACGAGCGGGACGCGTACGCCAACCTCGTCCTGCCGCCGCTGCTGCGCAAGGCGCGGGAGAAGGGCGACTTCGACACACGGGACGCCGCGCTCGCCACCGAGCTGGTGTACGGCACGCTGCGCCGCCAGGGCACGTACGACGCCGTCATCTCGGCCTGCGTCGACCGGCCGCTGCGGGAGGTCGACCCGCCGGTCCTCGACGTGCTCAGCCTCGGCGTCCATCAGCTGCTCGGCACCCGTATCCCGACGCACGCGGCCGTCTCCGCCTCCGTCGAGCTGGCCCGGGTGGTGCTCGGTGACGGGCGGGCCAAGTTCGTGAACGCCGTGCTGCGCAAGGTGGCCCGGCAGGATCTCGACGCGTGGGTGGAACAGGTCGCGCCGCCCTACGACGAGGACCCCGAGGACCACCTCGCCGTCGTGCACTCGCACCCGCGCTGGGTCGTCTCGGCGCTCTGGGACTCCCTCGGCGGCGGCCGGGCCGGCATCGAGGACCTGCTGGAGGCCGACAACGAGCGGCCCGAGGTGACCCTCGTCGCCCGTCCCGGACGCTCCACCGCAGAGGAACTGCTCGACGCCCTCGACGAGGACACGGCTCTTCCCGGGCGCTGGTCCCCGTACGCCGTGCGGCTCACCGAGGGCGGCGAACCGGGTGCCATCGACGCCGTGCGCGAGGGCCGCGCCGGCGTCCAGGACGAGGGCAGTCAGCTCGTGGCGATCGCCCTGGCCAACGCGCCGATCGAGGGGCCCGACCGGGCCTGGCTGGACGGTTGCGCCGGACCCGGCGGCAAGGCCGCGATGCTGGCGGGCCTCGCCGCTGGACGGGGGGCGACGCTGCTCGCCTCCGAGAAGCTGCCGCACCGCGCGGGGCTCGTCGCCAAGGCGCTCGCCGGGAACCCCGGCCCCTACCAGGTCATCACCGCCGACGGCACCCGCCCGCCGTGGCGGCCCGGCACGTTCGACCGGGTGCTCATGGATGTGCCCTGCACCGGTCTGGGCGCGCTGCGCCGCCGCCCCGAGGCCCGCTGGCGCCGCCGGCCCGAGGACCTCGACGGGTTCGCCCCGCTCCAGCGCGGGCTGCTGCGCACGGCGCTCGAATCGGTGCGGGTCGGCGGAGTCGTCGGATACGCGACCTGCTCTCCGCACCTCGCCGAGACCCGCGCGGTGGTGGACGACGTCCTCAAGCACTTCGAGGGTGGCTCCGCCGAGCTGGTCGACGCCCGTCCGCTGCTGCCCGGCGTGCCGGCTCTGGGCGACGGCCCCGACGTACAGCTGTGGCCGCACCTGCACGGGACGGACGCGATGTACCTGGCCCTGATCCGCCGGACCGGCTGACCGGGCCCCTCGGCACGGCCGCGCCGTCCGGCCGGGCCGCCCCGGGGCGCACCGGTCCGGTCCGCGTCGTCAGCCGGGAGGCCCGGCCGGCTTCGCGGCGCCCCCGGTGTCCCCGGCCTCCCCGGTGCCTTCGGCGCCCCCGGCGCCCCCGGCGCCCCCGGCGCCCCCGGCGGGCCGGGAGCCCCCGTCCTCGCGCGAGAGCCGGTGCGGCCACCACACCTTCGGGCCGACGTCGAGGAAGAGCGCGGTGACCAGCACCGAGCGCACCACGAAGGTGTCCAGGAGCACGCCGAGGGCGACCGCGAAGCCGATCTCCGCGAAGCCCACGATCGGCAGGGTGCCGAGGGCCGCGAAGGTGCCCGCGAGCACCAGACCGGCCGAGGTGATCACCGCCCCGGTGGTGGACAGCCCGGTGACCACGCCCTGCCGGGTGCCGTGGAGGACCGCCTCCTCGCGGATACGGGTGGTCAGGAAGATGTTGTAGTCGATTCCGAGCGCCACCAGGAACACGAAGACGAACAGCGGGAAGGCCACGTCCTCGCCCGCGTAGTCGAAGACGTGCCGGAAGGCCAGCGCGCTCACCCCGAGGGCGGTGGCCAGCGACAGCACCACGGTCCCGATCAGCAGGAGCGGCGCGACCAGCGAGCGCAGCAGGACGCTCAGCACCAGCAGGACCACCACCAGGACGAGCGGGATGACCAGATAGTTGTCGTGCGTCTGGGCGTTCTCCATGTCCAGCAGGACCGCCGCGCCGCCGCCCACCTTCGCGTCGGCCCCCGGCACGGCGTGCACCGCGTCGCGTACCCGCTCCACCGTGGCCTTGGCCGCGGCGCTGTCGGAGGGCGCGCGGGTCGTCGCCTCGAACAGCACCTTGCCGTCGTGCACGGGAGCGGTGCCCGGTGGCACACCGATGCTCGCCGTCACGACGCCCGGGTCCGCCGCAACGGTACGGCCGACCTCTCTCGCCTGGGCCGTGTCGGACACGATGACCAGCGGATCCCCGTCGCCCGCGGGGAAGTAGCGCGCCGAGACCTCCTGGCCGACGATCGAGTCCGGCTTCCCGGTGAACTGGTCGGCGTTGGGGATGCCCGCGGCCCGCAGCTGGATCAGGCCGAGGGACAGCAGCCCGAGCGCCAGCGCCGTGGCGACCCAGGTGGTCCGGGGGCGGCGGGCGATCCGGCGGCCCGTACGCGCCCAGACGCCGCTCCTGGTCGGATCGGCCGAGCCGAGGTGCGGGACGGCGGGCCAGAAGATCCAGCGGCCGAAGACGAGCAGCAGGGCCGGGAAGAGCGTGAGCATGGCGAGCAGGGCGACGGCCACGCCGATGGCCGCGACCGGGCCGAGGCCCCGCGTCGAGTTCATCTCGGCGACCAGGAGCACGAGCATGCTCAGTACGACCGTGGCGCCCGAGGCGAGGACGGCGGGACCGGCGCGGTTCATGGCGAGCGTCATCGCCTCGTGGCGGTCCTCGTGGCGGCGCAGCTCCTCGCGGTAGCGGGCGACCAGCAGCAGCGCGTAGTCGGTCCCCGCGCCGAACACGAGCACGGTGAGAATCCCGGCGCTCTGGCCGTTGACGGTCAGACCGGCGTGTTTCGCCAGCAGATAGATCAGCGCCTGGGCGGTGAACAGGGCGACGACCACCCCGAGCAGCGGGACGAACAGCAGGATCGGGCTGCGGAAGGTGATCAGCAGCATCACGATGACGACGGCCATCGCGGCGTAGAGCAGCGTCGAATCGATGCCCTGGAAGGCCTTGGAGGAGTCCGCGGCCGTGCCGCCGGGCCCGGTGATGTGCACCGAGAGTCCGTCGCCGCCCTTGCCGACCTGGTCACGGACGGAGGAGACGGCGGGGGCGATCCGCTGCCAGCCGGAAGCGTCCATGGTGATGGGGATGTAGACCTGCGCCGCGCGCGGATCCGGCTGCCGGTCGAAGACCGGTCCCCGGGTCTCCTCGCCGCGGATGCCGTGCTCCCGCAGCGTCTTCAGCTGCCGGACGTCCTCGTCGATCTGCCGCCGGTCCTGCGCCGTCAGGCCGTCCGGGCGCGCGTACACGACGACCGCGGGGATCTGCTCCGGCCTGAACCCGTTCGAGATGCTCAGCACCTGGGTCGATTCGGCCGAGCCCGGCAGCCACGACTGGGCGTCGTTGTCCTGGGCGTCGCTGAGCTTCGCTCCGAGCGGTGCCACGAAGAGGAGCACCAGCAGCCACAGGCCCAGGACCAGCCACTTGGACCGCCGGCCGCACACGACCGAGATGGTCCCGTGCTTCCAGGCGTCGAGCCGCTTCATGCCCACCTCCGGGACCGGACACGGTGCCGCCGGACCGTCCTGCGGGGCACGGCGGACCCTGATCCGGCGTCCGCGGGACGAACCAGGTCCGGACCGAGGCGGGCAACGGGCCCGGGGCATGGCAGTCTTGGGGCATGGCCGCGCAGATCAACCCCAGCATCCTGTCCGCCGACTTCGCCCGTCTTGCCGATGAGGCCAAGGCGGTGGAAGGCGCGGACTGGCTCCATGTCGACGTCATGGACAACCATTTCGTACCGAACCTCACCCTCGGGGTACCGGTCGTAGAGTCTTTGGCCCGTGCGACGGACATTCCGCTGGACTGCCATCTGATGATCGAGGACGCCGATCGGTGGGCGCCCCAGTACATCGAAGCCGGTGCCGGCTCCGTCACCTTCCATGTGGAGGCGGCCGCCGCGCCCGTCAGGCTCGCCCGCGAGATCCGGGCCAAGGGGGCCCGCGCCTCGATGGCGCTGAAGCCCGCGACCCCCATCGAGCCGTACGAGGATCTGCTGCCCGAGCTCGACATGCTGCTGATCATGACGGTCGAGCCCGGATTCGGGGGCCAGGCTTTTCTTGACATCATGCTCCCCAAGATCCGCCGCACGCGCGAGTTGATCAGCAAGCACGGCCTGGAACTGTGGCTCCAGGTCGACGGTGGCGTCTCCGCCTCGACCATCGAGCGGTGCGCGGAGGCCGGTGCCGACGTGTTCGTCGCCGGTTCGGCGGTGTACGGGGCCGGGGACCCCGCGCAGGCGGTACGTGCATTGCGCAGCCAGGCCGAGGAGGCGACGACCCGTGCGTCCTGGGCGTGCGACCACTGAGCCAAGGGAACGTGAACGCCGCCCATCAGGGCGGATCAAGTGCGCCGGATCTGCAAGGATGAACGGCGAATCCAGAGTGTGAACAGAAGTGAGGAGAACGCCGTGTCGGGTATGTCGGCGGGCCGGTCAGCCATGCGGATGGGACCCGCTGAGCTGGTCCAGGCGGCGGCCATGGCCCGCCGCTTCTACCTTGAGGGCAAGTCCAAGATCCAGATCGCCGAGGAGTTCGGCGTCAGCCGCTTCAAGGTGGCCCGGGTCCTGGAGACCGCTCTCGAACGGGATCTCGTGAGGATCGAGATCCGTGTACCGGCCGAGCTCGACGCGGAGCGCTCGGACGCGCTGCGTGCCCGCTACGGCCTGCGGCACGCCGTGGTCGTGGAGTCCCCGGCGGAGGCCGAGGAGTCACCCGACCCGGAGAACCTCGGCGAGGTGGCCGCGGACCTGCTCGGTGAGCTCGTCAACGAGGGCGATGTGCTCGGCCTCGCCTGGGGCCGCTCCACGATCCACATGGCGGCGGCCCTCGACCGGCTCGCGCCGTGCACCGTGGTGCAGCTGACGGGTGTGTACGACGCCGGGACCGCCGAACGCGGCTCCGTCGAGGCCGTCCGGCGTGCCGCGCAGGTGTCGGGGGGCGACGCCCACCCCATCTACGCGCCGATGCTGCTGCCCGACGCGGCCACCGCGGCGGCGCTGCGTCACCAGACGGGGATCGCCCGCGCCTTCGAGTACTTCGACAAGGTGACGGTCGCCTGCGTCTCCATCGGCTCCTGGGAGCCCGGCATCTCCACGGTGCACGACATGCTCAGCGACGAGGAGCGCGCGCACTACGCGTCGCTCGGTGTCGCCGCCGAGATGTCCGCGCACCTCTTCGACGCCGAGGGCCGCCGGGTCGGGCGTGACCTGGGAGAGCGCTGCATCACGGTCGAGGCCGACCGGCTGCGCCGTATCCCCGAGGTCGTCGCCATAGCGGGCGGGCAGCGCAAGGCGGCCGCCATCGACGCGGTGCTGCGGTCCGGGCTCGTCACCAGCCTGGTGACGGACACCGCGGCCGCGGACGCGCTGATGACGGCGGGCACGGCCCCGCGTCCGGCGCTGAACCGGGCGGACCCGGACGGGTCCTGAGAAAAGCATCCGGAGCGTGCCCCGAGGGGACGGCCGTGGCAGCATCGACGTCATGCTGCTGCGGCCGTCCCCTCGCGCGTTCACGGGCCGCCTGTTCGCGGGACTGCTGGTCTGTCTGACGGTCCTGCTGACGGGCTGCGCGGCCACGGGCACGGCCGCTCCGGGCGACTCCGCGGCGAGCCGCTCCGGGGCGGCACCGTCCTGGGCCGGCGGTCTGCCGGCCGTCCCCGTGGCCGCCCTCCCCGCCGAGGCGCGGGCGACCCTCGCCCTCATCGACCGGGGCGGCCCCTTCCCGTACGCCAAGGACGGCTCCGTCTTCGGCAACTTCGAGCGTGAGCTGCCCGGCCGCACCAGGGGCTACTACCACGAGTACACGGTGCGGACCCCGGGGGAGCGCGACCGGGGCGCCCGGCGCATCGTCACGGGGCAGGGCGGGGAGATCTTCTACACCGACGATCACTACAACTCGTTCAAGGCGGTGCTGAGATGACGCACGGTCCGCTCGCGGCGGTATGCCGTTCGGCCGGGTGGCAGGTCACCGAGCTCGACCTCACCGGGGTGCTCGACAAGGGCGCCTTCATGGCGCGCTGTGTCCGCGACCTCGGCCTGCCGGACTGGTTCGGGCGGAACTGGGACGCGCTCGCCGATGTCCTGGGCGACCCCGACTGGGGACCGGCCAGTCCGGGCAGACTCGTCGTGGTGACCGGCTGGCGCCCCTACGCGCGAAACCGGCCCGACGAGTGGGAGACGGCCCAGATGGTCCTGGAATCCGCCTCCGGTCACTACGAGCAGTTCGACGCCGCTCTGTCGGTCGTCCTCTCCCTTGGAGGATCCGACCAACTGCCCCCTGACCAGCCTGGATGATCTGCCCGGGGACCGCGAACCGGCTGTCATGGGAGAATGAAGTACGTGCTCTTCCCCCTGGCTGACCTGTCCGGGGGCCACCTCTGATCGACTGGGATGTGCAGCACGTGCGTTTCCTCAACGACATCCAGCCCCCGTACGACCTGACGTACGACGACGTCTTCATGGTGCCCAGCCGCTCGGCCGTGGGCTCGCGTCAGGGAGTGGACCTCTCCTCTCCTGACGGCACCGGCACCACCATCCCGCTCGTGGTCGCCAACATGACGGCGATCGCGGGCCGCCGGATGGCCGAGACCGTCGCCCGCCGCGGTGGCCTTGTCGTCATTCCGCAGGACATTCCGATCGACGTCATCACCGAGGTCGTCTCCTGGGTCAAGGGACGCCATCTGGTGCTCGACACCCCGATCGTCCTCGCGCCCCACCAGACCGTCGCAGACGCGCTGGCGCTGCTGCCCAAGCGCGCGCACAACGCGGGCGTCGTCGTCGACGAGGACAGCCGTCCCGTGGGTGTCGTCACCGACACCGACCTGTCCGGTGTGGACCGCTTCACCCAGCTGTCCGAGGTCATGTCCAGGGACCTGCTGCTCCTCGACGCGGACATCGAGCCCGGCGAGGCGTTCAACCGGCTCGACGGCGCCAACCGCCGCTACGCCCCCGCCGTGGACGCGGACGGCAGGCTGGCCGGCATCCTCACCCGCAGGGGCGCCCTGCGGGCCACCTTGTACACGCCGGCCACCGACGCCAAGGGCAGGCTGCGCGTCGCCGCCGCCGTGGGCATCAACGGCGATGTGGCGGGCAAGGCCAAGCAGCTGCTCGACGCGGGCGTCGACACGCTGGTCATCGACACGGCGCACGGCCACCAGGAGTCGATGATCAGCGCCGTCAGGACCGTGCGCGCGCTGGATCCGCAGGTGCCGATCGTCGCGGGCAACATCGTCGCCGCCGAGGGCGTCAAGGACCTGATCGACGCGGGCGCCGACATCATCAAGGTCGGTGTCGGACCGGGCGCGATGTGTACGACCCGCATGATGACCGGTGTCGGCCGGCCGCAGTTCTCCGCGGTCCTGGAGTGCGCCGCCGAGGCGAAGAAGTACGGCAAGCACGTGTGGGCCGACGGCGGTGTCCGCCACCCCCGTGACGTCGCGATGGCGCTGGCCGCCGGTGCGTCGAACGTCATGATCGGCTCGTGGTTCGCGGGCACGTACGAGTCCCCGGGCGACCTCCAGCAGGACGCCGACGGGCGTCTGTACAAGGAGTCGTTCGGCATGGCGTCCGCGCGGGCCGTCAAGAACCGCACCAGCGAGGAGTCCGCGTACGACCGGGCCCGCAAGGCGCTGTTCGAGGAGGGCATCTCCACCTCGCGCATGTTCCTCGACCCGTCCCGTCCGGGCGTCGAGGACCTGATCGACTCGATCATCGCGGGCGTCCGTTCCTCGTGCACCTACGCGGGCGCCAACTCCCTTGAGGAGTTCGCCGAGAACGCGATCGTCGGCATCCAGAGCGCCGCCGGCTACGCCGAGGGCAAGCCCCTGCACGCCAGCTGGAGCTGACCCGCAGCCCTTCCGCCACGGCCCCTGTTCCCCTTCCGGGAGCGGGGGCCGTACGCGTGCACGGTCACGGGTGCGCCCGCTCCACGGGGCCCGGCACGGGGCCCGGCACAGGGCCTGAACCGGGCCCGGAGTACGGCCGCCGTCCGGCCGCGCCCGGGGCTCCTCGCGCGGCCGAAGGTCGCCTTGCGCAACCATCGAACAGCCCTGCGCAACGAACACGCGCCGGGATGCGATGAACGCAACGATCTTGCGGAGATGCGCAAGGTTGCTGCATTACGCCCGTGAAGCCCGAACTCATAGGGTCAAGCGCTGTACACAGGCGTGGCGGGGACCCCGCTCGGCGGGATCCCGGCTGTCAGGGGTGCCGCCGGTTCCCGCCTTCCTCGACCGGCAGCGATGAAGGAGCCAGCGCGTGCTCGACCAAGGCGCACCCCCGCAGTCCCCACCCACGTCCGCCCCGACCGCTCCGGGTCTCGGCGCGCGTCTCATGCGCCGCAAGCCGGTGGAACGCCTGGTGCAGGAGGGCGGGCACGGTGAGGGAGGCTCGCTGCGGCGCTCCCTCGGCCTGTGGCAGCTCACCATGATCAGCATCGGTGCCACGCTCGGCACCGGCATCTTCGTGGTCCTCGGCCAGGCGGTCCCCAAGGCCGGACCCGCGGTCACCCTGTCCTTCGTGATCGCCGGTGTCACGGCGCTCTTCTCCGCGCTCTCCTACGCCGAGCTGGCCGGCACCATTCCGGTGGCCGGCTCCTCGTACTCGTACGCGTACGCGACGATGGGCGAACTGATCGCCTGGATCTGTGGCTGGTGCCTGGTCCTGGAGTACGGCGTCTCGGTCGCGGCCGTCGCGGTCGGCTGGGGCGAGTACCTGAACGAACTGCTCGACGGCACCATCGGCGTCACCATTCCGGACGCGCTCTCCGCGCCGCCCGGTGACGGGGGCGTGTTCAACCTGCCCGCGCTCATCGTCGTCCTGCTCGCGATGGCCTTCCTGCTCGGCGGAGCGCGGGAGTCGGCACGCGCCAACACCATCATGGTGACCGTGAAGATCGCCGCGCTCGTGCTGTTCTGCGCGATCGGGGTCCAGGGCCTGCGCTCCGGCAACTACGAGCACTTCATGCCGCTCGGCATGGCGGGCGTCAGCGCGGCCGGTGCCACCCTGTTCTTCTCCTACATCGGCTTCGACGCCGCCTCCACCGCCGGTGAGGAGGCCAAGGACCCGCAGCGCGACCTGCCCCGCGCGATCATGCTCTCGCTGGTCATCGTGACCGCTCTCTACGTCCTCGTCGCGGCCGTCGCCGTCGGAGCGAAGCCCTGGCAGCAGTTCGGCGACGCGCATGCCGCGCTCGCGGAGATCATGAAGGAAGTCACCGGACAGACCTTCTGGGGCACCCTGCTCGCCGGCTGCGCCGTCATCGCCATCGCGAGTGTCGTGCTGACCGTGCTGTACGGCCAGACCCGCATCCTGTTCGCCATGGCCCGGGACGGCCTGGCGCCCAAGGTGTTCGCCCGGGTGCACCCGAAGAGCGGCACGCCCCGCGCCAACACCGTCATCGTGTCGCTGTTCTGCGGTGTCCTCGCCGCCGCGATCCCGCTCGGCCAGCTCGCCGACGCCACCAGCATCGGCACGCTGTTCGCCTTCGCGCTGGTCAACATCGCCGTCGTCTTGCTGCGCCGGACGCGCCCGGCCATGCGCCGGACGTTCCGGGTTCCCCTCTCGCCGGTGCTGCCCGCGATCGGCTTCCTGCTGTGTCTGTGGATGATGGCCAGTCTCTCCGCCGTCACCTGGGTCGTGTTCGGCGTCTGGATGGCCGTCGGGCTCGTGTTCTACTTCAGTTACGGCTTCCGCCGGTCCCGGCTGGCGGCCGTGGAACCCGACGCCGGGCAACCGTAGAACTCCTCGGAACTCCTCGCAGAAAAGTGAACCACCCGCAGTGCTGAACGATCTCGACGAACGCATCGTGCACGCCCTCGCCGAGGACGCCCGCCGCTCCTACTCGGACATCGGGCAACTGGTCGGCCTGTCCGCGCCCGCCGTGAAGCGGCGGGTCGACCGGCTGCGGGCCACCGGGGCCATCACCGGGTTCACCGTACGGGTGGACCCGGCGGCACTCGGCTGGGAGACGGAGGGCTTCGTCGAGATCTACTGCCGCCGGAACACCTCGCCCGAGACCATCCAGCGCGGCCTGGAGCGGTATCAGGAGGTCGTGGCCGCCTCCACCGTCACCGGGGAGGCGGACGCGGTGGTACAGGTCTTCGCCTCGGACATGCGGCACTTCGAGCGGGTCCTCGAACGGATCGCGGGGGAGCCGTTCGTGGAGCGGACGAAGTCCGTTCTGGTGCTCTCGCCGCTCCTGCGCAGGTTCTCGTCAGGGTCGCCGACGTGACATCGGCACCCCCATGACAGCCTGCGCCCCAGGGGGAGGGGACTGTGTCCGTGCGCGGCTGCGGGCCCGTTGTGGCCTGTCGCGCGGTTCCCCGCGCCCCTGACGGGCGCTCCGGTGTCCGGCGTCGGATCGGGAGCCCGTCGTGCCCACGGCGGGGCGCTTCGCAGCCCGTCGGGGGCCTACTCCGCCGTCTTCCTCGCCAGGGCGTTGTTGCCGATCGAGTTGTGGACGCTGAAGCTCACGGCGTCCGAGCGGTAGCGGTCGTCGGACCATTCCACCGGGCGGCCCTCGCGGGTGGTGGTGACGCGGCGGACGCGCAGCAGGGGACTGGTGCGGCGGACTCCGAGGAGGTCGGCGTCCTGGGCGCCCGCCGCGACCGCGTCGATCACGTGCTCCCCGTACGCGAAGACCAGTCCGGTGTCCTCGAAGAGCCGCTGGGTGACGGAGGGGCACCCGGGCTCGATCGCCGCGACGGCGGGGGAGATCCAGTCCGCGTACACCGTGCGCTCCAGCAGCACCGGTTCGCCGTCCAGTCCGCGCACCCGCAGTACATGCAACACCGGTGTCTTCTCACCGAGTTGGAGGCGCACGGCGTCCTCCGCGGTGGCCGGGCGGTACTCCTGGGACACCACGTGTCCGGTCGCCTCGCGCCCCATCGCCCGCGCCCACTGCGCGAAACTGCGCAGTTCGGCGAAGCTCTGGCTGCGACGCCCGGCGAGGACCACGCGCCGGGCGCCCTGACGTGATCCGATGAGTCCCTCGGCGGTCAGGGCCGCGACGGCCTGGCGGATCGTGCCGCGCGAGACTCCGTAATGGGCCGCGAGGTCGGTCTCCGCCGGCAGCAGACTGCCCACGGTGTACTCATCGCGGTCGATCGCCCGCCGCAGTTCCTCGGCGATCTCCTCGTGTCGCGCCGTCATTCTTCCCCTCTGGTCCGACCTCTGTGCACAGCCTGATCAGCCTAATCGACATCGCACGGTGATCCGCGTCGGCCGGGATTGTGCAGGGAATAGGGGGCTGGGGTTTCACCGACGTTCATGGACAGGACACCATCGCCGGGCCTACTGGGGCCAACTTGTTCAGACAAGTTCTCTGTACCACCCCACCCTCGTGCGTCACCCTGGAGAGACCGTGACCGTGTTCCTGCCGAGGACCGCCCTCCTCACCGGCGGCCTCGCCGTCGCCGCAGCGCTCACCCTGAGCGCCTGCGGCGCCGCTCCCGACGACAAGGCGACCACCGCCGACGGCAAGAGCGCGGCCACCGCGACCTCCGCCGCGGACTTCGGCGGTCTCGACGCCCTGGCCAAGGCCGCCAAGAAGGAGGGCACGCTGCACGCGATCGCCCTCCCCCGCGACTGGGCCAACTACGGCGCCCTCATCGACGGCTTCACCAAGAAGTACGGCATCAAGATCCAGGTCGAGAGCCCGGACGGCTCCAGCCAGGACGAGATCAACGCCGTCACCTCGCGCAAGGGCCAGGACCGCACCCCCGACGTCCTCGACCTCGGCAGCTCCTTCGCGCTGAGCGCGGCCCAGCAGGGACTGCTCGCCCCGTACAAGGTGGCGGCCTTCGGCGACCTCCCCGAGGGCCAGAAGGACGCGGCCGGCCGCTGGTTCAACGACTACGGCGGCTACATCTCCATCGGCTGCGACGCCAAGAGGGTCAAGGAGTGCCCGACGACCTTCAAGGACCTGCTCAAGCCGCAGTACAAGGGCCAGGTCGCGCTCAACGGCAACCCCACCAAGTCCGGTTCGGCCTTCGGCGGCGTGTACGCGGCCTCGCTCGCGAGCGGCGGCTCCTTCGACGACATCCAGCCCGGCCTCGACTTCTTCGCGAAGCTGAAGAAGAACGGCAACTACACGCCCGTCGAGTCGACCCCGGCCACCGTCGAGAAGGGCGAGACGCCCATCAGCATCGACTGGGACTACCTGAACGCCGGATACGCCGACGAGTTCAAATCCAAGGGCGTCGACTGGAAGGTCGCCGTACCGGGCGACGGCCAGTTCTCGCAGTTCTACTCCCAGGCCGTCAACAAGGACGCCCCGCACCCGGCGGCCGCCCGCCTGTGGCAGGAGTACCTCTACAGCCCCGAGGGCCAGAACCTCTGGCTCAAGGGGTACGCCCGCCCGGCCCTGATGACCGCCATGGAGAAGGCCGGCACGCTCGACAAGACCGCCGCCGCCAAGCTCCCCGCGGTCTCGGGCACCCCGAGCTTCCCGACCGAGGCCCAGCAGAGCAAGGCCAAGACCGTGCTCGCCCAGGGCTGGGGCAAGGCCGTCTCCGGATGACCACCGCTCTCACCGAGGCCCCGGCCGACGTGGCCCCCGCCGCTGCCCACCGGCAGCGGCGGGGCCGCCGCACCACCGGCCCGCTCGCCGTCCTCCCGTTGCTCGTCTTCACGGCGATCTCCTTCGGCGTCCCCGCGCTCGCCATGCTGAACGGCGCCTTCACCGTCAAGGACCAGACAACCGGCGTCAGTTCGTACACGACGGCCAACCTGACCGGCTCGTTCCAGGGCGCGTACCTGACCGCCCTGATCGGCAGCGTCAAGCTGTCCGCCGTCTCCGCGGGCCTCGCGACCGTCCTCGGACTGCCGCTCGCCCAGGCCGTGGTGACCTCCCGCTTCCGCGCGCTGCGCGAGGCCGTGCTCACCGCGTCCGGGGTCCTCGCCAACTTCGGCGGGGTCCCGCTGGCCTTCGCGTTCGTCGCCACCCTCGGCAACTCCGGTGTACTGACACGGCACTTGAGCCTCACCGACCGGGGCTGGAACCTGTACAGCTTCTGGGGCCTGGTCGTCGTCTACCTGTACTTCCTGATCCCGCTCATGGTCCTCACCATCACGCCCGCCCTCGACGGCCTGCGCTCCCAGTGGCGCGAGGCGGCGCGGAACAACGGCGCGACCACCGTCCAGTACTGGCGGCACGTGGCCCTGCCCGTCCTCGCGCCCTCGCTCCTCGGCGGACTCGTGCTCCTCTTCGGCAGCGCCTTCGCCGCGTACGCCACCGCCGCCGCCATGGTGGGCAGCGCGGTGCCGCTGGTCACCCTCCAGATCGCCGACGCCATCTCCGGCAACGTGCTGGTCGGCCAGGAGAACGTGGCGCTCGCCCTCAGCCTCGACATGGTCCTCATCGCGGGCCTGGTCATGGCCGTGTACCTGCCCCTGCAACGACGGAGCGCGCGATGGCTCGCCTGAACCTGTGGCGCTGGGTGGTCCTCGCCCTCGCCGCGCTGTACTTCCTGGTGCCCATGGCCGCGTCCGTGATCTTCACGGTCGACGTGCCCGGGCAGGGCGTCACCTTCGACGCCTACAGCCGGATCGCGTCCGCCGACGGCTTCGTCGCCAGCCTCCTGCTCTCGCTGGAACTCGCCGCCGCGACCATCGCCGTGGTGCTGCTCCTGATGGTGCCCGCCATGGTCGCGCTGCGGCTCGGCTCGCCCCGGCTGCGTCCTGTCGTCGAGGTGGTGTGCTCGCTGCCGCTGGTCGTCCCGCCGATCGCGTTCGTCGCCGGCATCGCCACCGTCCTGAAGTGGGGGCCCGAACACCTCTCGCGCACCCCGCTGTTCCAGACGTTCGTGGCCATCCAGGAACCGGACTTCCCGGTCGTCCTCGTCCTCGCCTACGTCGTGATGGCGCTGCCCTTCGTGTACCGGGCCCTGGACGCGGGACTGCGCGCCGTCGACGTGCGCACCCTCGTCGAGGCGGCCCGAAGCTGCGGCGCGAGCCTGCCGCAGGCCCTCGTGCGCGCGGTGCTGCCCAATCTGCGCGGCGCGCTGCTCAACGCCTCCTTCCTCACCCTGGCCCTGGTGCTCGGCGAGTTCACGGTCGCGAGCCTGCTCGGCTACCAGCCGTTCGCCGTGTGGATCTACGCCGTCGGCGGCTCGCAGGCCCAGATGTCCGTCGCCGTCTCCGTGCTCAGCCTGTTCCTCACCTGGGCACTGCTCCTCGCGCTCGCCGTCTTCGGCGGCCGCTCCCGTACCGCTTCCGCCTCCCGGGGATGAACATGACCACCGCCACGCTCGACAAGGCCGCCACCGTCGAATTCCGGGGACTCCGGCGCGAGTTCGGCCCGACCGTCGCTCTCGACGGCCTGGACCTCACCGTCCGGCCCGGTGAACTCCTCGCCCTGCTCGGCCCCTCCGGCTGCGGCAAGACGACCGCGCTGCGCATGCTCGCCGGGTTCGAACACCCTGATTCCGGCGAGGTGCTGGTCGACGGAGAGGACATCACCCGGGTTCCGGCGCACCGCCGCGACGCCGGAATGGTCTTCCAGTCGTACAGCCTCTTCCCGCATCTGAACGCCCTGGACAACGTGGCCTTCGGACTGCGGATGCGCAAGGTGCGTTCGGCCGAACGGCGTTTCCGCGCGGGCGAGTTGCTCGATCTCGTGGGCCTCGGTGACAAGAGCGAGCGGTTCCCGCACCAGCTCTCCGGCGGTCAGCAGCAGCGGGTCGCGCTGGCCCGCGCTCTCGCGCTGCGGCCCCGCGTCCTGCTGCTCGACGAGCCGCTCTCCGCACTCGACGCCAAGGTGCGGCTCTCGCTGCGCGAGGAGATCCGCCGGCTCCAGCTGGAACTCGGCATCACCACCCTGTTCGTGACCCACGACCAGGAAGAGGCGTTGTCCATGGCGGACCGGGTCGCGGTGATGCGTGCCGGACGGCTCGAACAGTGCGCGTCGCCGGCCGAGTTGTACGGGCGTCCCGCCACCGCCTTCGTCGCCGAGTTCGTGGGCACGATGAGCCGGATCCCGGGGACCCTCGACGGCGACCGGGTCGAAGTCCTCGGCCGACGGCTGCCGGTGGACGGGGACGCACCCGTACCGGGGGAGGTGGACGTGCTGGTTCGGCCGGAGGCGGTCCGGGTGAGCGCCGACGACGCCGGTGACGCACGGGTCGTGGCCACCGCGTTCCTCGGCGCCGCCACCCGGGTGACCGTGCGGCTCGCCGACGGCACCGAGGTCAAGGCCGACCTGCCCACGCACGAGGCCGCGGCGCTCGCGTCGGGTGCGGCGGTGACCGTCACCCTGCCGGACCGTCCGGTTCTGGTCGCCGAGCGCCCGAGCTGAGAAGCCCCGGGCGCGACCGCTGGCCCCGGCGCGACCCCCGGCTCCGGTGCCACTCCTGGCCCCGGGCCGCGCGTGCCGCCCGGACCGACGGTGGCCGTGCGAGGTGCCACCGTCGCCCTGCACACAACCGATGTTCGCCCCCTCCGCCCCTACCCGTCCCGTACCTGGGGCTCCGCCCAGACCCCGCTCCTCAAACGCCGGAGGGGCTGTGATTGCCCCAGGTCCTCAAGGGCCGGAGGGGCTGTAAGGGCCCCGCTCCTCAAGCGCGGGAGGGGCTCTAATCGCCGCCGCTCCTCGAAGGCCGGAGGGGCTGAAATCCGCCCCCGCTCCTCGAATGCCGGAGGGGCTGTGATTGCCCCCGTTCCTCGAACGTCGGGGGCCGGAATCTCCGGATCCCCCCACCGAAGAAAGAGATCACCGTGACCCACCGCACCACCGCCCGGCTTCCCCTCCAGGCCGTCCTGTTCGACATGGACGGCACGCTCGTGGACACCGAGCGGCTGTGGTGGGAGGCGGTGGAGGAGGTGGCCGACGGGCTCGGGCACGTGCTGACGGGGGCCGATCAGCCGCATGTCCTCGGACGCCCCGTCGAGCACACCGCCGCCTGGCTGGCCGGTGTCACCGGCGCACCGGCGGAGGGAACCGCCGCCGAACTGCACCGGCAGTTCGCGGACCGGGTCCGCACCGGCATCGTGCCGCGCCCCGGGGCGAGGGAACTGCTCCGGGCGCTCGCCCGTGAACGCGTGCCCACGGCCCTGGTGACCGCCTCCCCGCGCTCGGTCGCCGACACCGTTCTGGAAGCACTCGGGGCCGACCACTTCGCCGTCTCCGTCACCGCCGACGACACAGGGCGCACGAAGCCCGCCCCCGACCCCTACCTCGCCGCCTGCCGCGCCCTCGGCGTCGACCCCGCCGCCTGTGTCGCCGTCGAGGACACCCAGACCGGCGTCACCTCGGCCGAGTCGGCCGGCTGTGCCGTCCTCGCGGTGCCCTCGCTCGCGCCGATCGCGCCCGCGGCCGGCCGCACCGTGCTCGGCAGCCTGGAAGGAGTGACCCCGGCCCGGCTGCGGGCCATGGTCGCCCCGGGCGAACTGCGGGTGATGAGCTGGAACCTCTGGCTCGGCGGCACCGAGGTCGACGGGTACCGCGAGAAGCAGCTCGAGGTCATCACCGAGACCGGGGCGGACGTGGTCGGGCTCCAGGAGACGAACGGGAACGCGGCGCGGGAACTCGCCGACGCCCTCGGCTGGTACCACCACCAGGCGGGCGACAACCTCGGCGTCGTCAGCCGCCACCCCGTCACCGCCCGGCTCGGCGACCCGGACGTCGGCTTCTACGGGGGCACCGGAGTCCGGATCGAACTGGACGGCGGGCAGCGGGTGGACGTCTGGAGCGTGCACCTCGACTGCGCGCCGTACGGCCCCTACGAGGCCCGCTTCGACGGACTTCCCGAGGCCGCACTGATCGCGCACGAGAGCGGTCGGCTCGCCCGGATGCGGGAGATCCTGCGACGGATCGCCGACACCCGCGACGAGTCCGTTCCGGTGGTCCTGACCGGCGACTTCAACGTGCCCTCGCACCTGGACTGGCCGGACGTCGCCTGGCCGGTGACCCGGGCCGCCGAGGAGGCGGGCCTGCGCGACTCCTACCGGGAGGCCCACCCCGACCCGGTACGGGACCCCGGACACACCTGGTCGCCCGTGCACGCCGAGCACGAGGACGGCAGCGGGCGCCCGGAGCCGCAGGACCGGATCGACTTCGTGCTGCACCGGGGCCTGAGCGTCCTGGACTCCCGCACGCTGGTCCGCGGCACCCCGCGGCCCTGGCCGGAGGTCGCGGACAACGAGTGGCCCTCCGACCACGCCGCGGTCCTCACCGTCTTCGCCCTGCCCCACGGGGCCCGATGAGGGCAACAGGGCCGTGGCGTGCGGGTCGGTTGAACGATGAGTCAGTCCGGACCATTGCGGTCCGGGCAGGCCATCGACTACTTTGAGCCGCGAATCGCTACCCGCGAGTAACTGCCGATGGGTCACCGAACGTCACCCGGCCGTCCGACCGTCCCGTCGTCCTGGGGAGACCATGCGCTGGCCCTTCGGCCGTACGCCCACGGTCCGTTCGCGGATCGTGGCCCTCTCGATCGCTCCCGTGGTCGCCCTGATGACGCTGTGGAGTTTCGCCATGGTGTCCGTCACCGGCGAACTGCGCGCGCTGGTCCGCCTCCAGGGCGTCTACAACGACTTCGGCACCCCGGTCGACACCGCGATCGGTCAGATCCAGATAGAACGGCGCCTCGCCGCCGCGTACCTGGGCGCCCGGCAGGGGACGCGGCCCGGCGTCGAACTGCTGGCACAGGAGCGGCGCACCGACCGTGCCGTGACCGCGATGCGCGCGGCGGTACGGGACGGGGACCGCAGCCGGCTCTCCGGTCACCAGCGGCAGGTGCTCGACGGCATGCTCCACGCCGTCGACGGACTGGAGGGCCTGCGCGACCGGGTGCTGTCCCACACCGTCACCTGGGACCGCGCCGTGGCCGAATACAGCGCCCTCGTGGAACCGGGATTCGACGTCGAGTCCGCGCTCACGGCGCTCCAGGCGGGACAGCTGGCCCGTGAGGCGCAGGTCGTCGTCGAGCTGGTGCGGGTACGGGACTTCGTGTCGCGCGAGGACGCGCTGGTCGCCGGCGCGCGGGCCGCCGGCACGCTCACCGACCGCCAGTACGACACCCTGACCGCGACCATCGAGGACCGCCGGGTCTTCGAACGGACCTATGTGCCCGACCTGCCGGCCGACTCGCGCGCCCTCTTCGAGTCCTTCCGGCGTGAGGATCTCCACCAAGACCTGACCCGGGACGAGGACTCCCTGCTCCGGGCGGGCGCGCACGGGGCGGGTGAGGCCGTCGCGGCCGGCTCCTGGCGCACCACCACCGACCGCGCCGTCAAGCGGTACATGCGGCTGTGCAGCCAGGCCGCGATCAACTCCGCCGCGCGCGGGCGGACGTTCGCCTACGGGGAGCTCACCAGGGCCGCGATCGTGGGTGTCCTGGGACTGGCCGCCGTCGGACTGTCCCTCTGGCTCTCGGTGCGCGGCGCCCGGCGCATCTCGCGCCGGCTGGAATCGCTGCGCGACGCGGCGGATCTATTGACGAACCGTCAGCTGCCGCAGGTCATGGAGCGGTTGAGCGCCGGTGAAGAGGTCGACGCGGCCGCCGAGGCGCCGCCGCTCGCGGACGTGGAGGCGGTGGCCGACGAGATCGGCCAGGTCGGCCGGTCCTTCAACACCGCCCGGCTCGCCGCCGTCGAGGCCGCCGTCAAGCAGGCCACCCTGCGCCGCGGGCTGTTCGCGGTGCTCCTGAACATCGCCCGCCGCAACCAGGCGCTCGTCCACCGCCAGCTCAAGCTGGTCGACACGCTGGAGCGCCGTACCGACGACCCGGACGTCCTGGACGACCTGTTCCGGATCGACCACCTCACCACCCGCATGCGGCGCCACGCGGAGAGCCTGATCATCCTCTCCGGCTCGGCCCCGGGCCGCCGCTGGCGACGGCCCGTTCCGGTCGCGGAGGTGGTGTCCTCGGCGGTCGGCGAGATCGAGCAGTACGCGCGTGTCGTGGTCCCGCCGATGCCCGAGGTGGGCGTCGCGGCGGACGCCGTCGCCGACATCGTCCATCTGATCGCCGAACTCGTCGAGAACGCCACCGTGTTCTCACCGCCCCGCACCCAGGTCACCCTTCGCACCGGGCGGGCCGGGAGCGGGTTCGTCCTGGAGATCGACGACCGGGGCCTCGGCCTCGCACCCGACCAGATCGACGAGGCCCACCGCACCCTCACCACGCCGGAGGACTTCGACCCGACCCGGCACGACCGGCTCGGGCTGTACGTGGTCGGCCGGCTCGCGGCACGGCACGGCATCAAGGTCACGCTGTGCCGCTCACCGTACGGCGGTACGACGGCGGTCGTGCTGCTGCCGGAGGCGGTTCTCGCGCCGGTGGAGGGCACGCACCCGCCGGTGGCGGCGGACATGTCCTTGGCGGCGCTGCCCTCGCGGACCGCCACCGCGGTCCTGCCGGGGCAGCGGAGGGCATCCGCGGAGGAGGGGGCCGGCTCCGAGCCGCCGGAGAGCGCGGCCCCGGAAGCGCCCGTGCTGCCGACCCGGGTACGTCAGCGGGCCCTCGCCCCGGAGCTGCGCGCCGCGGCACCGGTGGCCGACGAGACGCCGGAGCGTGCGATCACGCCGGAGGAGATGCGCGCGGTCTTCGGAGCCTTTCAGCGCGGCCTCACCCGAGGCCGCAAGGGCCTGCCCACACAGCCGGGACCGGACGGATCCGGCTCTGCGCAGTCAGGACCGGGTCGGTCCGGCTCTGAGCGGCCGGGGCCGAGTGGCTCTGGGCCTGTGGAGTCGGGACTGGACGGGTCCGGCTCCGAGCGGCCGGGGCCGGATGGGTCCGGCTCCGCGTCGCCGGGACCGAGTGGGTCCGGGTTCGCTCGGCCCGGGCCGAACGCGTCCGGCTCCGTGCAGGCCGGTTCCGGGCGGCGAATCGACACCGAGGAAGGGACGGACGTCCACGATGCGCCCTGACCAGCTCCCTGAGCACACCGCCCGGACCATCGAGGCCCGGCACCCGGATCCGGCGGGCGGCGCCCTCGGGACCGGGGACGACGCCGACCGGCCGGGCACCGATCTCGGCTGGCTGCTCGACGATCTCGTGGCCAGGACCGACCACGTCCGCCAGGCCGTGCTCCTGACCGCCGACGGCCTCCCGCTGAGCTGTTCGGACGGCATGCGCAGACGGGACATCGAACACCTGGCCGCGGTCTGCTCGGGCTTCCACAGCCTGGCCCGCTCGGTCGGCGAGCGCTTCGCCGCGGGCGGGGTGCGCCAGACCATGGTGATGCTCGACGACGCGTACCTCTTCATCACCCCCGCGGGCGACGGAAGCCGGCTCGCCGTGCTCAGCGAGGTGCAGACGGACGTCGGACAGCTCGCCCACGAGATGGAACTGCTCGTCCGCCGCGTCGGCCGCCACATGGCCGCCGCCGTACGTTCGGCGGCCGACCCCGCGGGCCACTGATCCGGCTGTGACCGACGAGCACTGGTACGAGGACGAGACCGGGCCGATGGTGCGGCCCTACACCGTCACCGGGGGCCGGACGCGCCCCTCGGACCGGCACGTCATCGACCTGATGTCCCGGGTCACGGTCCTGGAGACGGACGCCGGGCGGCCGGGTGTGGACCACGCGGCGGCCGCGCTGCTCGACCTGGCCCGCCGCGGCCCCCGGCCGGTCGTGGAGCTCGCCGCGGACGCCGACCTGCCGCTGACCGTCGTACGCGTCCTGCTCGGAGACCTGGCCGAGGCGGGCCTGCTGACCATCGACGAGCCGTACCGCCCTCCGGGCGGCTCTCCCGCGGCCGACCCCGAACTGCTCCGCGAGATCGTGGACCGCCTGCGCGAGCTGTGACCGCCGGGAGGTCCCCCGAACCCGCCTGTGACCTGCGTCTCCAGGTGATCGGGGGCTGTCCGGGTGCCTGCGGCGGGGTGCGCAACGAATCGCCGCCGGGGGCGGGGTGCGCGCAATGAATCGTTCAGTGGCGCGCAACGGGTCCTTCTTGTCCCCCCGAGCCGGCCGACCGTACCGTCTATGTGACCCCCCGAACCCCCTCGTACCGGTGGAGAACCCGCATGCGCACAGCCCTGCTCCAGAGCTCCGGCCGCCCCGGCTCGGTCGTCGAGAACCTCAAGGTGCTCGACGAGGCCGCGGGCCGCGCCGCCGCGGCGGGGGCCGGGCTGGTCGTGACGTCGGAGATGTTCCTGACCGGCTACGCCATCGGCGACGACATCGCACGCCTCGCCGAGCCCGCCGACGGCGACTCCGCCGACGCGGTGGCCGAGATCGCCACCCGGCACGGCGTCGCCGTCGCCTACGGATACCCCGAGCGCGAGGAGCCAGGGGCCGAAGGCGGAGCGCGGGTCTTCAACTCCGTGCAACTGATCTCCGCGGCCGGCACCCGACTCGCGAACTACCGCAAGACCCACCTCTTCGGCTGCTTCGAGCACGACCACTTCACGCCCGGCGAGCAGTCCGTCGTGCAGGCGGACCTGGACGGTCTGCGGGTCGGCCTCATGATCTGCTACGACGTCGAGTTCCCGGAGAACGTCCGCGCGCACGCCCTCGCCGGCACCGACCTGCTGCTCGTGCCCACCGCGCAGATGCACCCGTTCCAGTTCGTCGCCGAATCCGTCGTGCCGGTGCGCGCCTTCGAGAACCAGATGTACGTCGCCTACGTCAACCGCACCGGTCCGGAAGGGGAGTTCGAGTTCGTCGGACTGTCCACGCTGGCAGGCCCCGACGGCGTCGCCCGCGCCCGCGCCGGCCGCGGCGAGGAACTGGTCCTGGCGGACGCCGACCCCGTGTTCCTCGCGGCCTCGCGCGAGACGAACCCGTATCTGAAGGACCGCCGCCCCGGCCTCTACGGGTCCCTCGTCTGATCTTCGGCCCGGCCCGACCCCCGGCCGGTCCGACAAGCCTTCCCCTCACCAGTTTCCGCGCAAGGAGTCCGTACCCCATGACGTCCACCGTGCCCAACGCCGTCCAGCACGCCGACGTGCAGCAGCCGCCGATCACCATGTTCGGCCCGGACTTCCCCTACGCCTACGACGACTTCCTCGCGCACCCCGCGGGCCTCGGGCAGATACCCGCGACCGAGCACGGCACCGAGGTCGCGGTCATCGGCGGCGGACTGTCCGGCATCGTGGCGGCGTACGAGCTCATGAAGATGGGTCTCAAGCCCGTCGTGTACGAGGCCGACGAGATCGGCGGCCGACTGCGCACGGTCGGCTTCGAGGGCTGTGACCCCTCACTGACCGCCGAGATGGGCGCGATGCGCTTCCCGCCGTCCTCCACGGCCCTCCAGCACTACATCGACCTGGTGGACCTCGAGACCCGGCCGTTCCCCAACCCCCTCGCTGAGTGCACGCCTTCGACGGTGGTCGACCTCAAGGGCGAGTCGCACTACGCCACTTCCGTCGACGACCTGCCGCAGGTCTACCGCGACGTGATGAACGCCTGGAACGCCTGTCTGGAGGACGGCGCCGACTTCTCCGACATGAACCAGGCGATGCGGGAGCGCGATGTGCCGCGCATCCGGGAGATCTGGTCGAAGCTCGTCGAGAAGCTCGACAACCAGACGTTCTACGGCTTCCTCTGCGAGTCGGAGTCCTTCAAGTCCTTCCGGCACCGCGAGATCTTCGGCCAGGTCGGCTTCGGTACCGGCGGCTGGGACACCGACTTCCCGAACTCCATCCTGGAGATCCTGCGCGTCGTCTACACCGAGGCGGACGACCACCACCGCGGCATCGTCGGCGGCTCCCAGCAGCTCCCGCTGCGGCTGTGGGAGCGTGAGCCGCAGAAGATCGTCCACTGGGGTTACGGCACCTCGCTGTCGTCGCTGCACGACGGCGCCCCGCGCCCGGCCGTCACCCGGCTGAACCGGACGTCCGGCAACCGGATCACCGTGACGGACGCGAACGGCGACATCCGCACCTTCAAGGCGGCGATCTTCACCGGGCAGTCCTGGCTGCTGCTGTCGAAGATCGCCTGCGACGACGCGCTCTTCCCGATCGACCACTGGACGGCGATGGAGCGCACCCACTACATGGAGTCGAGCAAGCTCTTCGTCCCCGTGGACCGGCCGTTCTGGCTGGACAAGGACGAGACGACGGGCCGGGACGTCATGTCGATGACGCTCACCGACCGCATGACGCGCGGGACCTACCTCCTCGACGAGGGCCCGGACAAGCCCGCCGTCATCTGTCTCTCGTACACGTGGTGCGACGACAGCCTGAAGTGGCTGCCGCTGTCCGCGAACGAGCGGATGGAGGTCATGCTGAAGTCGCTCGGCGAGATCTACCCGAAGGTCGACATCCGAGGGCACATCATCGGCAACCCGGTGACCGTGTCCTGGGAGAACGAGCCCTACTTCATGGGCGCGTTCAAGGCCAACCTGCCGGGTCACTACCGCTACCAGCGGCGCCTGTTCACGCACTTCATGCAGGACACGCTGCCCGAGGACAAGCGCGGCATCTTCCTCGCGGGCGACGACATCTCCTGGACGGCCGGCTGGGCCGAGGGCGCCGTCCAGACCGCGCTGAACGCGGTCTGGGGCGTCATGCACCAGCTCGGCGGGACGACCGACCCGACCAACCCCGGGCCCGGCGACGTCTACGACGAGATCGCGCCGGTGGAACTGCCCGAGGACTGATCCCTCCTCACGGGGCGTGCGGCGGGCGGGTCAGACCCCGGCCGCCCGCGCCGCCTCGTACAGCTCGGCGGCCACGTCCTTCAGTTCCGCGGCGTCCCGCGCCTGGCTCTGGAGGTCGAGGAAGATCTCGTCGAGACCGACCTCGGTGTGGGCGACCAGATCCTCGACGATCTGTTCGACGGACCCCTGGAAGGGCTGGCGGTCGTCGCCCACGTACGGCTTGGGCGTGTGGCGCAGATTGGTGCGCAGCACGGTCCGCAGCGGCCGGGTGCGCCCGCGCTCGGCGGCCAGGTCCTGCAACTGGCGCCACTGCGCGGTCAGCCGCTCGACGCCCATGCCGATCGGCATCCAGCCGTCCGCGTGGTCCACGAGCCTGCGCCGCGCCTTTCCCGTGTTGGCGGCGAGCAGGATCGGGATCGGCCGGGCCGGCTTCGGGCCGACCACGGCCGAGGCGATCCTGGTGAGGGTGCCGTCGTGAACCACCGGGTCGGGACCCCATACGGCGCGGCACACCTCGATCACCTCGTCGAGTGCCGCGCCGCGCTCCTCGAAGGGCCGCGCCGAGGACGCCGCGTACTCGTCGAGCGACCAGCCCGTGCCGAGGCCCGCCACGACCCGGCCGCCGGCGGCCGCGTCGAGCGAGGCGAGGGTCTTGGCGAGCTGGAAGGGCGTGTGCAGCGGCGCGACCAGGACGCTGGTGCCGAGTTCGGCGCGCTCGGTGGCCGCCGCCGCGAGGGTCAGGGTCACCAGAGGGTCGGCGACAGCGCGGTAGGAGTCCGGCCAGGCAAGTCCCTCGACGCCGTACAGCCCTTGGGTCGGGGGGTCCGGGAACAGGGCGCGCTCGAAGACCCACAGGCTGTCGTACCCGATCGCCTCCGCGGCGCGCGCCACGTCGGGCACGTCCCGTCCGAGGTCGTACTGCTTCATCTGCGGGAGGGCGAGGCCGAGTCGCGTCGTCATACAGGTGTACTCCTTCGCATCGGGGTGTGGCGAGGTGTCAACGTACAGTGAGCGTCCGGTTGTTCCGGCGAGGCCCGTGTCGAGTGGCCGGATCAGGCCGGCAGGGGAGTGAGCAGCATCCGGCCGGCCAGGCCCACCGCCGCGTCGAGGCGGTCGCCGAACTCCTCGGCCAGGTCGGGGAGTCCGCGCAGTGCCCACAGGGCCCGCGCCGCGGCCCAGGTCGCCTCGCGGGCCCGCTCCAGACTCCAGGAGCCGAGCAGATGGGTCAGCGGATCGGCGATCTGGAGCAGGTCGGGTCCCGGCATCAGCTCCTCGCGGATGCGTTCCTCCAGGGAGACGAGGAGATCGCCCACCCGGTCGAACTCGTCCTCCAGGTCGGCCGGTTCGCAGGCGAGCGTACGACAGCTGTCCACCACGGCGAGCGCGAGATCGTGCCCGATGTGGGCGTTGATGCCCGCGAGCGCGAACTGGAGGGGCCGTACGCCCGGATGGCGGCGGAAGCGCAGCAGCGGCCGCCAGCAAGCGGGCGCCCTGCCTTCCTCGGCCACGGCCAGATAGCGTTCCGCGAACCGCACGTCCAGCGTCGTCGCGGCCCGGCGGTCGGGGAAGGCCCCGGCGTCCAGATGCCGGTCGAACTCCTCGGTGACGGTGAGGTAGACGCGGTTGAAGACCGCGAGACCGTCGCGCTCGGGAAGCCTCGCGTCCAGGGCGCGCATACGGGCGACGACCGTGTCGACGGGAGTGGTGAACTGTGCCGGCTGCGCCATGACGGCAGCGTCCCAGTCCTGGGCCGACCGGTGTGCCGCCGGGCCGTGGGCTTCCCCAGAACGGGGGAACGCGGCCGCGGGTGACCCGTTCGTTCCGCCCTCGGCCCGCCGTCCCCCGCGGCGGAGCACGTCTATGAGCCGGCGGGCCGGTCCCCGGTTCCGTCGTACGCCGATGTCCCCGAGTCGAGCAGCGGTTCCGTGCGGAGGTGGGGCGGGGCCATCGCCCGCAGCGCGTGGTAGCCGGTGATGACGACGATGGTGCCGAGCGCGATGCCGTTCAGCGAGAAGTTGTCGGTGAACTTCAGGGTGACACCGCCGATGCCGATGACGATGCCCGCGGCGGCGGGCACCAGGTTCAGCGGATTGCGCAGGTCCACCCGGGCGTTGAGCCAGATCTGGGCGCCGAGCAGACCGATCATCCCGTAGAGGATGACGGTGATGCCGCCGAGGACACCGCCCGGGATCGCGGCGACCACCGCGCCGAACTTGGGGCACAGCCCGAAGAGCAGGGCGAAGCCGGCGGCGGCCCAGTAGGCGGCGGTGGAGTAGACCCGGGTCGCGGCCATCACGCCGATGTTCTCGGAGTACGTGGTGTTGGGCGGGCCGCCGACCGCGGTGGAGAGCATGGAGGCGGCGCCGTCCGCGGAGATCGCGGTGCCCAGCTTGTCGTCCAGCGGGTCGCCGGTCATCTCGCCGACGGCCTTGACGTGCCCCGCGTTCTCGGCGACCAGCGCGATGACGACGGGCAGCGCGACGAGGATCGCGGACCACTGGAACGTCGGCCCGTGGAAGGACGGCAGCCCGATCCAGTCGGCCTTCTCGACCCCGGAGAGGTTCAGACGCCAGTGGTCGGTCACCTTGCCGCTCGCGTCCGCCGAGTGGATCCGGCCGAAGATCCGGTCGAAGGCCCAGGAGATGGCGTAGCCGAAGACCAGCCCGAGGAAGATCGCGATGCGCGACCAGAATCCGCGCAGGCACACCACGGCCGCGCCGGTCACCAGCATGGTGAGCAGGGCCGTCCACTGGTCCTGCGGCCAGTACGTGGACGCCGTCACCGGCGCCAGGTTGAAGCCGATCAGCATGACGACCGCGCCGGTCACGATCGGCGGCATCGCCGCGTGGATGATCCTCGCCCCGAACCGCTGGACGGCCAGACCCACCAGGAACAGGGCGACGCCGACCACGAAGCAGGCGCCGGTCACCGTGGCGCCGGTGCCGCCCTGAGCGCGGATCACGGCGGCGACGCCCACGAAGGAGAGCGAACAGCCCAGATAGCTGGGCACCCGGCCACGGGTGGAGAGCAGGAAGATGACCGTCGCGACACCGGACATCATGATCGCGAGGTTGGGGTCGAGTCCCATCAGGACGGGGGCCACGAAGACAGCGCCACGGGGTGATGATGACGGCTAGTGATGCACGCCCGGAGCAACGAAGGACGCCCCGAACATGGCCACGACGTGCTGGGCGCCCAGCCCGAAGGTCCGGGGCCAGGAGAGGCGTTCATCGGGGCGGACGACCGCTCCCGGGGCGGGGGTCCGCCCGTCGCCGTGCAGTTTCCAGCGCACGCCTAGGTCCATGATGAGGGATCACCTTCTCTGTACGTGAATGTGTCCGGACCATTGTCACGTCCAACCAGGCGCTCTACGCTCGCACGGTCCTTCTCATGAACGTCGTTCATATTTATGATCGGAGTGTTCGGTGAGTGCACGCTCCAGACTGGGCCTGGTGGTCGCGACGGCCATCGTCACGCTCGCATCGCTCGTCGCCCCTTCGGCCTCCGCCCGTACGGAGCCCGCGGCTGCCCCCTCCGTGTCCGGCCGGGTCGCGCCCGGATCACCGAGGACCGTGGTCCTCGACGGCGGCCGGCTCCGGCGCAC
This sequence comes from Streptomyces sp. NPDC005281, assembly GCF_040607495.1. Classification (NCBI taxonomy): domain Bacteria; kingdom Bacillati; phylum Actinomycetota; class Actinomycetes; order Kitasatosporales; family Streptomycetaceae; genus Streptomyces; species Streptomyces sp. NPDC005281. The sequence continues at coordinate 47,369 of NZ_JBEXGX010000027.1, forward strand.
CCGCGCCCGTCTGGAGCACGGCGACCGCCGACTCGCGCGCACACTGCGGCAGTTGACGGCACGTGCCGACAACTGGCTGGACCAGGGCCCCTGGACGGTCGTCGACAAGCCGAAACCCGCCCCCGGCGGCGACGTTCACGACTACCTCAGCCAGGCTCCCTACTGGTGGCCCTCCCGGCCCGCCACGGCCGACAACCCCTGGGGATGCCCCTACGTCCAGCGTGACGGGCAGCGCAATCCCGAGGTGGACACGGGCACCGACCGCCAGGACGTGGAGAAGGTGTTCGACTCGACCTACGACCTCGCTCTCGCCTGGTACTACACCGGGCGGAAGCGGTACGCCGTCAAGGCCGCCCAGGTCCTGCGCACCTGGTTCCTGGACCCGGCCACACGGATGAACCCGAACCTGGACCACGGCCAGTTCATCCCCTGCAAGTACGACGGCCGGGCCATCGGCGTCATCGACTTCTCGCAGTCGTACACGAGCGTGCTCGACGCGATCGCCCTCCTGGACACCGGAGCCCCCGGCTGGTCCCGGCACGACCGGGCCGCGATGCTCGCCTGGAACACCGGCTACCGCGACTGGCTGACGGACAGTGCCTTCGGCAAGGAGGAGGGCGCCGCGCGGAACAATCACGGCACCTTCTACGACATGCAGCTCGCCGCCCTCGCCTACGCGACCGGCGACGAGGACCTCGCCCGGCGGACCGTGCTCGCCTCCCGCGCCGCGCGCGTCGACCCGCAGATCGCCGCCGACGGCAGCCAGCCGCAGGAGCTCGCCCGCACCCGCAGCTGGCACTACTCGGCCTTCGACCTGGTCGCGTACACCCGGCTCGCGGACATCGGCGAGAAGGTCGGCGTGGACCTGTGGTCGTACCGGGGGCCGGACGGGCAGAGCCTGTTCAAGGCCGTCGGCTATCTGCTGCCGGCGGCGACCGGTGCCGAGCCGTGGGGGCATCCCGAGCTGGAGTTCCACCGCTTCGCGGCGAGCGATGTCGTGCACGCCGCGGCCGACGCAGGAGACCGGGCCGCACGGGCCGCCGTGCCCGGACTCGAAGCGCCGCCCGGCGGTGACCTGTGGGAACTGCGGCCGGCCGCGGAGCAGCTCGACTCGATCGCGGGCTGACCCCGGGCGGGCAGGCTCCCGGACGTCCGTGAGGAGCCTGCCCCGGCGGGGTGATTCCTGAGCGTTTGCTTAGTATGGGGGTGTCGATTCAGCCAGGCCCGCCCGACCGCGCGCCGCAGCACGTCCCAGGAGCCCCGCCCGTGACCGCCGAAGCCCCCGTCGCCCCCGCCCTTCCCTACGGCCGGCTCCTGCCCGTCACCGTCCACTTCGACGACCTCGACGCGCTCGGCCTGCTGCACAACGCCCGCTACCCGGTCATGGTCGAGCGCGCCTGGACCGCGCTGTGGAACGAGCGCGGCTTCGGCTTCGAGGGGGACTGGGAGGCGGCGGGCGACTCCTGCAACGCCGTCAAGGAACTGCGGATCACCTATGACGCCCCGGTCAGCCGCCCCGGCGCGTACGCCGTCCACCTCTGGCTGGAACGACTCGGCAACACCGGACTCACGTACGGCTTCCGCTTCTGCTCCCTCGACGGCGCGGTCACCTACGCGCACGGCACCCGGGTGCTCGTCCGGCTCGACGCCGGGACGCTGCGCCCGACGCCGTGGAGCGACCGGTTCAGGGCCGTGGGCCGGGAACTGCTGCGCTCGGGGGACTGACCTTCGGGCGGTCCCGATCCCCGGCGCGCAGCACGCCCGCGAGCGCGGTGAGCCCGAACGCCAGGATCGTGACCAGTACGAACGACACCATCAGGTTCGTCGCCTGCGCCACCGACCCGATCAGGCTCGGCGCGATGAGCCCCGAGGTGTATGTGATGGTCGCGACGCCCGCGATCGCCTGGCTGGGGTTGGGGCCGCTGCGCCCGGCCGCCGCGAAGCAGAGCGGGACGACCACCGCGATGCCGAGACCGAGCAGCGCGAAGCCGCCCATGGCCACCGCCGGATGCTCGGAGAGGACGATCAGCAGCCCGCCGAACGCGGCCAGGACACCGCCGGCCCGCACGGTACGTACCGCGCCGAAACGGTTCACCACCGTGTCGCCGACCAGCCGGGCCACCGCCATGGTGAGCATGAAGCCGGTGGTCGAGGCCGCGGCGAGAGCGGCCGAGCTGTCCAGCCGGTCGCGCAGATAGACCGCCGACCAGTCGAGGCTCGCGCCCTCCGCGAAGACCGCGCAGAAGCCGACCGCGCCGATGAGCAGGGCCGACCGGGGCGGCAGCGCGAACCTCGGCGGCGGCTCCTCGCCCTCGGTGGGCTGAAGATCGAGCACCCAGCGGCAGGCGGTGAGACCGAGGAGGGTGAGGGTCGCCGCGGCCAGGGCGTGGTGCAGGCGTGCGTCGGCTCCCAGATGCGCGGCGAGCGTGCCGGCCGCCGCGCCGATCAGCGCGCCGGCGCTCCACATGCCGTGCAGCCCCGACATGATCGATTTGTCGAGGCGGTTCTCGACCTCGACACCCAGCGCGTTCATGGCGACGTCCGCCATCCCCGCCGTGGCGCCGTACACGAACATCGCGAGGCACAGGGTCGCCAGGTTCGGTGCCAGGGACGGCAGGATCAGGGCCAGGGTCCACAGGGCGATGAGTCCGCGCAGCGCCGTGCGGCTGCCGAAGCGGTGGGTGATCCGGCCGGCCAGCGGCATCGAGCAGGAGGCGCCGAGCGCGGTGAAGGCGAGCGCGAAACCGAGCTGCCCCGCGCTGACCGACGCATGGTCCTGGATCCACGGCACGCGGGTCGCGAAGGACCCGGTGACGGCTCCGTGCACGGCGAACACGGCCGCCACGGCGTACCGGGCACGCCTGACCTCGCGCTGGTCGTAGACGACTTCACTCATGCTCGGGCCCCTCCCCGGGTGATGGTTCCACGTTGTGCCGCCGTAAACTATCAGGAACCCTGCCTGATAAATAGACGCCCGCTCGCCGCCCGGTCGCCCGGTGACCCGGCCGATCTGGGAGGATTCCCGCCATGCCCGCATCCCCGAGCACCGCACGGGCCATCAACGACCGGCTCGCCCTGCGGCTGTTGCAGCAGGAAGGCCCTTTGACGGCAGCGCGGCTGAAGCAGCTCACCGGACTGTCCCGGCCGACCGTCGCCGATCTCGTCGAACGCCTCACGGCCTCCGGTCTCGTCACCGTCGTCGGGGAGTCGGGGGAGCAGCGGCGCGGCCCGAACGCCCGGGTCTACGGGATCGTCGCGGACCGCGCCCATCTGGCCGCGCTGGACGTCCGCACGGAGGGAGTCTCCGTCGTCGTGTCCGACCTGGTCGGACACGTCCTGGCCGAGGCGTCCGCGCCCATCGGCGAGGGCACCGGGACCGGACCGGCGGTGGAGCAGGCGGTCGCGCTGGTCGAGCGGGCGGCGAAGGAGGCGGGTGCCCTCGGGACGGAGCCCCCGCGCCAGTTCGTCCGGGGGTGGGGCAGGCTGCACACCGTCGGCATCGGGGCGCCCGGTCTGATCGACCCGGCCAGTGGCGAACTCCGCAACTCCACCGGACTGCCCGAATGGCACCGGCGGCTGGTCGCGGCCCTCCAGGAAAGGCTTCCCGAGGCCCGCGTCCTCGTCGAGAACGAGACCAACCTCGCGGCCGTGGCCGAACAGCGCGAGGGCGCCGCCCGCGACCGCGACACGTTCGTCCTGCTGTGGCTCGGCCACGGCACCGGCGCCGCCGTCGTCCTCGACGGCGCCCTGCGCCGCGGCGCCTCCGGAGGGACGGGGGAGATCGGCTTCCTGCCGGTGCCGGGCACCACGAGCCTGCCCTCGGCGACCGACTGCGGGGGTGGCTTCCACTCGCTGGTCGGGTCCGCCGCGATCGCGGACCTGGCGGCGGAGCACGGTGTCTCGGCGCGCCCCGAGGCCCACGAACCGCATGCCGCGGCACTCGTGCGGCAGGCGGTGGCGAGCGCCGGCTCCCCGGAGGCCGACGGCTTCCTCGGTGCTCTCGCCGACCGTCTGGCCATCGGCGCGGCCTCCGTCAGTGCCGTGCTCGACCCCGGCTGTGTCGTCCTCGGCGGCGAGGTCGGCCGGGCGGGCGGGCGGGCGCTGGCCGCGCGGGTCGAACGGCGGCTCGCCCGCATGTCGCCGCTCCCGACCGAGGTGCGCGCGAGCACGCTGGGCGGGGGCGCGGTGCTGCGCGGCGCCCTGCTGACCGCGCGCGACGGCGCGCAGGACGAGCTGTTCGCTCCGCCGTCGGGGCGGTAGGACCCCGGGTCCGCCGGGGCTGTTCAGGCCGTGGCGCGAGGTCGGCGCAGGGGGTGCGTCTGGAACTCCTCGGCTGGGCCGGTCGTCACGGCTCCGGCGTCGCGGAGGTCGTCGGCCTGCGGGTTTGTTCGGACGGGTCCGGGGGGCCGGGGGTCTGCCCGCGTAGGTCCATGGGTCCGCGGGTCTGCCTGCATGGGTCCACCGGTCTACGTGTCCACGGGTCCGCGCACGGGGGCGCCGGCGTCCGTCGGGCCGGTTGGAGACCCGGCGGCGGGGCAAGGGCCTTCGTCACCGCCGCCGGGTCGATCGTGGGGGGACCGGCAATGAATGATCACGCAGTCTTGATCGAGGACACTAAGAGGACTAGACCAGAGCGTCAATAGGTATGGACCAGTTGCGGAAACCCGTGTCATGGCGCAAGGCCGCCCGGAGTCAGGGAGGTTGACCGGGAATCCGCTCCGCGAAAGTCCATGCCGGCCGGCTGTGAGCCACCCCACAGGGGTGCGGTCGTATGGCCGTCGGCCGGGCGTGGCACACTGGCCATGTACCAGAAGCAGCGCACTCCGGGGTCGGTGTAATTCCGAACCGGCGGTTATAGTCCGCGACCCGGTCGCTTCCAGCGGCCGGTTGACCAGGTGAAATTCCTGGACCGACGGTTAAAGTCCGGATGGGAGGCAGTGCGCGGCGGGCGGGCATTTCGTGCGCGCTGCCGTTTGTTGCTGCTCGTCCTACGGGACGGGTGTCCTTTCGGCGTCGCTCCCGGTGTGCCGCTGTCCGCTCATTCTGTCGTCATCGACAGCCCCGGAGTCCGTGCCCCATGAGGCAGGAGGACCCGGGAAGTGTTCACCGGAATCGTCGAAGAGCTGGGTGAGGTCACCGCCGTCGAGATTCTCGACGACGCCTCACGTTTTCGGCTGCGTGGCCCCGTCGTCACGCAGGGCGCGCAGCACGGCGACTCCATCGCCGTCAACGGGGTCTGTCTCACCGTGGTCGAGCACGAGGGTGACGAGTTCACCGCCGACGTCATGGCCGAGACCCTTGACCGCTCCAGCCTCGGGGCCCTCACCGTCGGCTCCCGTGTCAACCTGGAACGGCCGATGGCCGTGGGCGAGCGCCTCGGCGGCCACATCGTGCAGGGACACGTCGACGGCACCGGCGCGGTCATCGAGCGCAAGCCGTCCGAGAACTGGGAGATCGTCAAGATCTCGCTGCCCGCCGACCTTTCGCGCTATGTGGTCGAGAAGGGCTCCATCACGGTCGACGGCATCAGCCTGACCGTGGTCGACGCCGGCCCCGACTTCTTCACCGTCAGCCTCATCCCCACCACCCTCGACCTGACCACCCTGGGCCACAAGCAGCCCGGCGACCCGGTCAACCTCGAGGTCGACGTGATCGCCAAGTACGTCGAGCGACTGCTGGGCGCGCGCGGTGGACAGCCCTTCGGTCTGCCCGGCGTCCAGGGGGCCGGCCAGTGAACTGGCTCAACTCCGAGGCCTTCGTGCTTCTCGACCAGCACATCATGTGGTCGGACATGATCGGCAACGTGATCGGTCTGGTCGCCCTCGCGCTCGGCTGGCGTCGCTCCGTGTGGAGCTGGCCCGTCCAGCTCCTGTCCGGCCTGATCCTCTTCGCCGCCTTCTTCGGACACCTCACCGGCAGCGCCGGCAAGCAGGTCGTCGTCATCGTCGTGGCCCTGTGGGGCTGGTGGCAGTGGAACCGCGGCGAGGGCAAGGACGGGCGGGTCTCGGTACGCTTCGCCACCTGGCGCGAGCGCGCGTACATGGCGGGCGCCGCGGTGGTGGGCACCCTCGCGGTCAGCGGTCTGTTCCACGCGTACCCGACGCTGTCCTGGGACCCCTGGCCCGACGCCTACATCTTCGTCGGAACGATCGTCGCCATGTACGCGCAGGCCCGCGGCATGGTCGAGTTCTGGTTCGCCTGGCTGCTGGTCGACGTGGTGGGCGTCCCGCTCAACTTCGCCAACGGCTACGCCTTCTCCGGTTTCGTATACGTCCTGTACGGCGCGCTCGTCCTGTGGGGCATGCGCGACTGGTGGCTGCGCTCCCGTGAGGCCGGGCAGCCCGTCATGGAAGGAGCCCCGGCATGACAACGGCGCCGGTTTGGTACAGCACCGGGCACGATCAGGATGCCTCGGACTTCGCGCTCGACTCCGTCGAACAGGCCATCGCCGACATCGCGGCCGGCCGCCCCATCGTGGTCGTCGACGACGAGGACCGGGAGAACGAGGGAGACCTCGTCGTCGCCGCCGAGATGGCGACCCCCGAGATCGTCGCCTTCATGATGAGCGAATGCCGGGGACTGATCTGCGCGCCCATGGAGGGCGACGAACTCGACCGGCTGCGCCTGCCGCAGATGGTCGACGACAACACCGAGTCGATGAAGACCGCGTTCACGGTGTCGGTGGACGCGTCCGCCGCCCACGGGGTGACCACCGGCATCTCGGCGGCCGACCGCGCCGCCACCCTGCGGCTCCTCGCGGACGGCGTCTCGGAGGCGGACGACTTCGTGCGCCCCGGCCACATCTTCCCGCTGCGCGCGCGGCCCGGAGGTGTGCTGGCCCGCAACGGTCACACCGAGGCCGCCGTCGACCTGGCCCGGCTGGCGGGACTGCGCCCGGCCGGAGCGATCGTCGAGATCGCCGGCGAGGACGGCCGGATGCTCCGGCTGCCCGAACTGATTCCCTTCGCCCGCAAGCACGGCCTCACGATCATCTCCATCGAGGACCTGATCGCCTACCGCCGCTCCGCCGAACGCGCCCTGGCGCCCGAGACCGGCGCGGCCCCCGCCGCACCCACCGTCCGGCGCGAGGCCGAGGTCCATCTCCCCACTGCCTTCGGTGAGTTCACCGCGTACGGCTACCGCTCCACCGCCGACGGCGTCGAGCACGTCGCCCTCGTCCACGGGGAGATCGGCGACGGCGAGGACATCGTCGTCCGGGTCCACTCCGAGTGCCTCACCGGCGACGTCTTCCACTCGCACCGGTGCGACTGCGGACCCCAGCTCCGGGCGTCCATGGAGCGCATCCAGGCCGAGGGCCGCGGCATCGTGGTCTATCTGCGCGGCCACGAGGGACGCGGCATCGGCCTGCTCTCCAAGCTCCGCGCGTACGAACTCCAGGAGCGCGGCCGGGACACCCTCGACGCCAACCTGGAGCTGGGCCTGCCCGCCGACGCCCGGGACTACGGCGCGAGCGCGCGGATCCTTCAGGACCTCGGCGTCCGCAGCCTGCGTCTGATGACCAACAACCCCGACAAGACCGACGCGCTCGTCCGGTACGGCCTGCGGGTCACCGGGCGGGAGCCGATGCCCGTCCAGGCGGGCGAGCACAATCTCGGTTACCTGCTCACCAAGCGGGACCGGATGGGACACGATCTGCCCTGGCTCGACGCGACCACCGTGTCGGCCTGCGGGAGCCAGTGACACCGCACGACCCGTATCACCGGCACGACCCGTTTCACCGGGACGACCCACGCATCACCGGTACGGCACAGTACGAATCGGCAAGACAGCACAGCGGGACTGAAGGAGAGACGTGAGCGGCAAGGGTGCACCTGAACTGTCCGTACGCAACTGCGGCGACCTGCGGGTCGCGGTCATCGCGGCACAGTGGCACGACAAGGTGATGGACGGTCTCGTCGACGGCGCGCTGCGCGCCCTGCGCGAGCTGGGAATCGACGAGCCGACCCTGTTGCGGGTCCCCGGCTGCTTCGAACTGCCGGTCGCCGCCAAGGTCCTGGCGGGCCGAGGCTACGACGCGATCGTCGCGCTCGGCGTCGTCATCCGCGGCGGAACCCCCCACTTCGAGTATGTGTGCCAGGGCGTCACCCAGGGCCTCACCCAGGTCTCCATCGACACGGGCGTCCCCGTCGGTTTCGGCGTGCTGACCTGTGACACCGAGGAGCAGGCCCTGGACCGCGCGGGCATCGAGGGCTCCAACGAGGACAAGGGCCACGAGGCGGTGACGGCCGCCGTGGCGACCGCGGCCACCCTCCGCTCAGTATCCGAACCCTGGCACTGACGTAGGGCACCGACCGCGTAGGGTGAGGACCACCATGTCCAATAAGACGTTCGAGGAGCTCTTCACCGAGCTCCAGCACAAGGCCGCCACGGGCGATCCCGCCACTTCGCGCACCGCCGAGCTGGTGGGCAAGGGTGTCCATGCCATCGGCAAGAAGGTCGTCGAAGAGGCCGCGGAGGTCTGGATGGCCGCCGAGTACGAGGGCAAGGACGCCGCCGCCGAGGAGATCTCCCAGCTGCTCTACCACGTCCAGGTGATGATGGTCGCGCGCGGGATCTCCCTCGACGACGTGTACGCGCATCTGTAGGGGCCGCTCCCCGCGGTGCCCCACCGAGCACGTCCGCCCCACCCCACCCTGAACACCATCGAGCAAAGGAAGCCGACCCCATGCTGCGCATCGCCGTCCCCAACAAGGGTTCCCTCTCAGGACCTGCGGCGGACATGCTGCATGAGGCCGGCTACCAGCAGCGCCGGGAGTCCAAGGAACTGCGGATCGTCGACCCGAACAACGAGGTCGAGTTCTTCTACCTCCGCCCCCGCGACATCGCGATCTACGTCTCCTCCGGCCGCCTCGACATCGGCATCACCGGCCGCGACCTGCTGGTCGACTCCGGGGCCAACGCGGAGGAGATCCTCCCGCTCGGCTTCGCCCGCTCCACCTTCCGCTTCGCCTCCAAGCCGGGCACCGCGAACGGCATCCAGGACCTGAACGGCACGACGATCGCCACCTCGTACGAGGGCATCGTCGCCAAGCACCTCGCCGACCACGGCATCGACGCCTCGGTCGTGCACCTCGACGGCGCCGTCGAGACCGCCATCGAACTCGGTGTCGCCGAGGTCATCGCGGACGTCGTCGAGACGGGCACCTCGCTGCGCAACGCCGGCCTGGAGATCTTCGGCGACCCGATCATGAAGTCCGAGGCCGTCGTCATCCGCCGCGTCGGAGCCGGCCCCACCGAGGACGCCGAGCCCAAGGTGCAGCAGTTCCTGCGCCGCCTCCAGGGCGTGCTGGTCGCGCGGACCTACGTGATGATGGACTACGACTGCCGCGCCGAGCACCTGGAGAAGGCCGTCGCGCTCACTCCCGGACTGGAGTCGCCGACCATCTCGCCGCTGCACAACGAGGGCTGGGTCGCCGTCCGCGCCATGGTCCCCTCCAAGGAGGCCCAGCGGATCATGGACGATCTGTACGAGCTGGGCGCCCGGGCCATCCTGACCACGGCCATCCACGCCTGCCGGCTCTGACAGGAACCACGGACATGTCGGACATTCCCACCCTTCCCATAACCTTCCGCCCATCCCGTACCCGGGCCGTGCTGCTCACCGCGGGCGCGTCGATCCTTGTGGTCATCACCACGGTCGCCATGCTTCTGGAGCAACTCGGCCCGGGGGAGAAGCTCAGCTTCATCTTCACCGCCGCGCTCCTCTTCGGAGTGCTCCTGCTGCTCTCCCGGCCCAAGATCGTCGCCGACGAGAGCGGTGTCACCGTCGTCAACATCGCGAGCCGCCGGCACCTGGACTGGGCCGAGATCCTCCAGGTCAACCTGCGTCCCGGCGACCCCTGGGTCTTCCTCGACCTCAGCGACGGCACCAGCCTCCCGGCGCTCGGCATCCAGCCGGGCATCGCCAAGCAGCGCGCGATCGAGGACGCCCGCGCCCTGCGCGCCCTGGCTTCGGCCCGCGGCATCCGCGAGCCCGACGGGCACCGGGACGAACATCAAAGCTGACTCTCGGCCTTCCACCCTGCCCTGAGGGCCCATGTCTTGATTAATCTGTCGGCGGAGGCGTTTTTCATCACGCCTCCGCCTCCGATGTGCTCCCGCCCTCAGAGGCCCCCTGCTACCCGAGGAGTGATTCCCTCCAGCGATGGACGGATCGTCCTGTAGTACCTGCGCCGCCCCCTTCCGACATATCGAGGCGGCGGCATGACCATCCCCCTGTTGCTCCTTGGCGCGGCGTTCCTGCTGATCCTCGCCAACGGCTTCTTCGTGGCCGCCGAGTTCGGCCTCGTCACCGTGGAGCGCCCCGAGGCCGAGAAGGCCGCGGCCGAAGGTGACCACCGCGCCGGTACGGTCGTCGAGTCGCTCAAGGAGCTGTCGTTCCAGCTCTCGGGCACCCAGCTCGGCATCACCATCACCTCGCTCGTCGTCGGCATGCTCGCCGAACCGGCCCTCGCCCGGCTGCTGGACGGCCCGTTCAGGGCGCTCGGACTGCCCGGGGGCGCGGTGCCCGGCGTGGCCGTGGTGACCGGCATGCTGCTGGCCTCGGCCGTGCAGATGGTGGTCGGCGAACTCGTGCCCAAGAACTGGGCGGTGTCCAAGCCGCTCCAGGTGGCCCGCTTCGTCGCCGGCCCGCAGCACGTCTTCTCCCGTCTCTTCCGGCCGGTGATCGCCGCGCTGAACACCGTCGCCAACCGGCTCGTCCGCGCGCTGGGCGTCGAACCCGCCGAGGAGCTGGCCTCCGCCCGCACCCCCGGCGAACTCGTCTCGCTCGCTCGCCACTCGGCCCTCGCCGGTGCCCTGGAGCAGGACACCGCGGACCTCTTCGTCCGCACGATGTCCCTGGCCGACCTCACCGCGCAGCACGTCATGACGCCGCGCGTGAAGGTCAGCGCCCTCCAGTCGACGGCCACCGCCGAGGACGTGGTCAACCTCACCCGTGCCACCGGTCTGTCCCGCTTCCCCGTCTACCGGGAGCGGATCGACGAGATCGTCGGCATGGTGCACCTGAAGGACGCTCTCGCGATCCCCTCGCACGACCGGCTGCGCACACCCGTGGTCCGGATCGCGCAGGCCCCGCTGCTCGTCCCGGAGACCCTGCCCGTGCGGCCCCTCCTGGAGCGGCTGCGCAGCGAACAGCCGATCGCCGTCGTCGTCGACGAGTACGGCGGCACGGCCGGCGTGGTCACCCTCGAGGACATCGTCGAGGAACTCGTGGGCGAGGTCCACGACGAGCACGACGACGTCCAGGGCGAGCAGCCCGAGCTCGCGGCCGCTCCCCCCGAGGACGGCAGGCCCGCCTGGGACGCCGACGGCAGCTGCCGGGTGGACATCCTCCAGCGCATAGGCCTCGACGTGCCCGAGGGACCGTACGAGACCGTGGCGGGCCTCGTCGCGGACCTGCTCGGCCGGATCCCGGCCCCCGGCGACAAGGCCGACCTCCCGGGCTGGCGTCTCGTGGTGCGACAGGTCGGGCACTACCGTGCCGAACGCGTCCGCCTCGTGCGTACCGCGCTCGCCCCGGAGGCCGTCCGATGAGCATGCTCCAACTGCTTTTCGCGGGCCTGCTCGTGCTCGCCAACGGCTTCTTCGTCGGCGCCGAGTTCGCGCTCGTGTCCGTACGCCGCAGCCAGATCGAACCGCTGGGCACCGCCCGCTCCCGGCAGGTCCTCTACGGCCTGGAGCGGCTTCCGCAGATGATGGCGGCGGCCCAGTTCGGCATCACCATGTGCTCGCTGACGCTCGGCGCGGTCGCCGAGCCGACGGTGGCCCAGCTGCTGGAGCCGCTCTTCGAGGCGGTCCGGCTGCCGGACTCCGTGATCCACCCCCTCGGCTATGTGATCGCGCTCGCCTTCGTCGTCTTCTTCCACCTCGTCATCGGCGAGATGGTCCCGAAGAACCTGGCGATGGCCGCGCCCGAGAAGACGGCCCTGTGGCTCAGCCCCGGACTGGTCGCCTTCGCACGGGTGTGCCGCCCGGTCACGGTGGGCCTCGGCGCCTGCGCGGCACTGATCCTCAAGCTGTTCCGGGTCGAGCCCAAGGACGAGGTCGAAGCGGTCTTCACCAGCGAGCAGCTCAACCGGCTGGTCGAGGACTCGGGACAGGCCGGACTCCTGGACCCCGAGGAACAGGAACGCCTCGAGGACGCCCTGGAACTCGGCTCCCGCCCGGTCACCGACGTCCTCCTCGACAGCGCCTCGCTGATCACCGTGGACCCCTCGGTCACCCCGGGTCAGATCGTCGCCCTCACCGCGCGCACCGGATACTCCCGGTTCCCGGTGGTCGCGGAGAACGGCGCCTTCATGGGCTGCTACCTCCATGTGAAGGACGTCCTCGACCTGGAGGAGTCCGAGCGGGCGGTCCCGCAGCAGGTGTGGCGGCCGATGACCACCCTGCGGTCCGAACTCCCCCTTGACGACGCCCTCACCGTGATGCGTCGCGCCGCCACCCACCTCGCCCAGGTCGCCGACGCATCCGGCAAGGTCCTCGGCCTGGTGGCGCTCGAGGACGTACTGGAACTGCTCGTCGGCGAGGTACGGGACCCGGCGCACCGCGATGTCACGCCGGTACGGGTCGCCGAGCCGCGCCCCAGCCAGGCCCCCGAGGAGGCCCTGGCGAGCTGACCGCGAGCGTGGGCCCCGGTTCCCGGAGGCCGTGCGACCCGATGACGGTCGCAGGGCCCAGGCTGGACCGGGGCCCTCTCACATCGCGGACGGATCCTGCGGGCCCCGGCCCGAGAGGACCTCTCCGTAGGCCTGCATGAGGTCGGGCAGACGCAGCGTCGACAGGTCGTCGCGGGACGGTGTGCCGGGGTAGCCCGAGAGCCGCAGATCGCGGTACGCGCAGCTCTTCTCGTACAGGGTGCGCAGGAAGCGGCCGTTGCCGAGCTCGTCGATCCAGCCCTGGTCGACGACGTGCCCGGCGATCGAACGCAGCTCGTCCAGCGCCTCCTCGTCCCAGATGTCGCCGTTCTCGGCGGCCAGCACCTCACCGATGGAGGTCAGTTCGAGCGGGCGGTAGGAGGGGAAGTCCACGCGGCTGGTGAAGCGCGAGGAGAGACCCGGGTTGGCGGCGAGCAGGCGGTCCATGCCCTCGGGATAGCCGGCGAGGATGACGACGAGATGGTCCCGGTTGTCCTCGGCCCGCTTCAGCAGGACCTGGAGGGCCTCGTCGCCGTACGCGTCGCCCTTGCCGTAGCCGGAGTTGGACAGGGAGTACGCCTCGTCCACGAACAGGACGCCGCCGATCGCGGAGTCGATCAGCTCGTTGGCCTTCACCGCGGTCTGGCCGAGGTACTCGCCGACCAGGTCGGCCCGCTGTGCCTCGACCAGATGGTCGCCGCCGAGCAGCCCGAGCGCGTAGAAGACCCGGCCGAGAATGCGCGCCACCGTCGTCTTGCCGGTGCCCGAGGGGCCGGAGAAGACGAAGTGCCGCTTCGGCGGCTGCACCGGCAGGCCCTGTCCGGTGCGCAGCCTGGCCATGTTCAGCTGCGCCGACAACGCCTTGACCTGCCGTTTTACCGGCTCCAGGCCCACCATGCACTCCAGCTCGGCGAGCGCCTCGTCGAGCAGGGCGGGGTCGGTCGGTCCGGCGGGCATCGGTTGCACCGGCATCGCGGCCTTCTCCCGGAAGCCGTCCGTCTGGGGAGGCAGTCCGCCGGGCGGCGACGGGTCGGGATCGGGAAGCCTCAGATCGCGCCCCTCGGTGCCGAACAGCGCGTCCATGCCGTCCGGGCCCTCCAGCACGTCCTGCCCTATCCCGGCGAGCGTGATCGCCGCGAGGTCGGCCGCGGCGTCGTCGTACCCGTCCCCCTCGGCGATGGCCGCGAGGCGTGCCGAGGTGTCCATGAAGGAGGGGTCGACCCGGTGCACGGCCCGGTACAGGGGCAGGGCCGCGGCGGACCGTCCGGTGCCCTCGTGGGCGCGGGCCAGCCAGTACCGCAGCTCCTTGCGCTGCGGCTGCTCGCTGCGGCAGCGCATCAGCGCGGACGACAGCAGCGGCTCGGCCTGTCCGTACATCTCCAGCCTGACCCGTGCCATGCCGCCGAACAGACCGGCCTCGATGCCGAGCATGGGATCGTTGATCAGTGGATCGGTGTGCCGGACCAACTGCTCCCAGTCCTTGACCAGATAGGAGCGGCACGCGTGCAGGAACCGCACCTGGTGGTCCGCGTCGACCGGCGGCAGTCCCGCCAACGCCCGGTCCAGTTCGGGGACATGGCGCCCGTCGAGCCAGTGCGAGGCGTGCGCGAGCAGCAGGTCGCGCGGACTCTCCAGCACCGGCTGGACCCACCAGCCCAGCCAGTACCAGGAGTTGAGGGTGCGCCGGTGGCGGGAGCGTTGCTCGCCGAAGCGGTCCCGGTGCCGGAACATCCGCAGCAGCGCGGTCGTCGTGTCCACCCGTAGCGCGTGCAGTCCGAGCCAGCCGTCCGCCATACCGGGGTCCATCCGGACCGCGGCGCGGAACTCCTCCTCCGCCTGCGGGTAGGCGCCCATCGTGTAGGCGTCCACACCTCGCAGCCAGGCGAGGTCGGCCGGGGCCTCGGGGCCCTGCGTGCCGAAGTCCATCACGTCCCCCACAAACCGTGCCCCCGATGGTCGGGGAGTGCCTCGAGGATCAGGACATCCCCTCGCCGCCGGGCCGGTGCCCGTCGGCAGCTCTGGTCGAACGACTGTGCCACGGACGGGAGTTGAAGCGGTGCGGCAGAGCAGCCGTCCGAAAGTCGCACCGAGAGGCATGGTACCCGCGGTCGACGGGCCTGCCGAAGGGTGCCGCACAGCCCGTTCCACGAGGTGGGAGCGGATGGGATGCCCTGCGAACGGTGACCCAGGGTGAGCGAATCACGTCGTGGGGTGTCCGGAAAGAGAGGGTGTGGGCAGAACGAAGCCCCCGATCACGGGGGAACGACCGGGGGCTTCGCGACTGCGGGCGGCTCCCGTAGGGCCGCTGCTTCAGAACGTAAGACCTGTACGGTCCCCTGGTCAAGCAGAGTTGGGGCACCGAGGCAACTTCTCCGGAGTGGGTCTTCACGACTTCAGCACGCTGCGGGTGGTCCATCACGGTGCGTGATGAACTGGTCCGGTCCAGGCGCCCCAGCAGGCCCCGGCAGTACCTCATAACCCTCTGGACGCTGCCGTACCACCTGGTCCGCGAACGGCAGTGTGGGGTCCTCGGCGAAGTGCCGGCGCTCGGCGCGGACCCACCCGTCCCAGAAGTCGCTCTGCGCCTCCCCGTCCCGCTGCCGGCCCCGTTCCCAGGCCTGCTCGTGCGGCAGCTCCATCCACAGGAGTCGCGCGAGCCACGGTCGCAGCGCACGGCGACCCGCGCCGACGCCCTCGAGGAGCACCACGGGAGCGGGCGGCAGTTCGCGGAGCGGTCCGAACGCCCGGGCGGTCCAGTCGTAGGGGGCGTAGCGCGCCGTCTCGCCGCGTCCGAACGGCTCGATCACCGAGCTCAGCAGGCGTCCGGTCCAGCCGAAGAGCTCCTCGTGGGTGGCGATGTCGTCGAGGTGCAGTACGGGTGCGCCGCCCAGGGCCGCCGCCAGTCTCCCGGCGAACGTCGTCTTTCCTGAGCCGGCGTGGCCGTCCACGCCGATCAGGCGGACGGGCCCGCAGGAGGGCGGCAGCCGGCGCAGCCGTGAGGCGAGGTCGTGAATGGGGTGTCCCGGGGTGAGGTGCGAGGTCGGCACAGGCCTTGACGTCATTCTATCGAGGCGCTGTCCACAGCGGATCCATGGGTTCAGGATGGTGTCGCGTTGAACTATTCATTGAACAATCCCCAAGAACTTCGGGGGCCCGCTCCGAAAATTCCCGGCCCCGCGGAACCAGGTATTTCGGATAGGGCGTTCCGGTACTCATGGATGCTGAGTAGGGTTCCTGTTGCGGAACGGCGAGTGCCGTACGGGGATGGACTGGGGAAGATGGCCGCGGGGTTATTCGAGGGGCAGTATGTGTGGCATCCGGCGGCCGACGACCGCAGACTCGCGAGCGTCTGCATGGATGTCAGAGCCGGCCGCTATCTGAGCGCCCACCAAGCTCTCGAGGAGACCCGCTCCGACTACGGATTACGGGCCCATCGTTCGCTCGTCCTGGCCTCCGAGGCCGCCGACTCCGACCTCGCCGAACGCTGGCTGGCCGAGGAGCAGACCCCAGAGGCCGCCCTGATGTGGGCCCGCGTGGCCGTACTGCGGGCGTTACGCGCGGCCGACGCCAAGGACGACCGGGCCGAGGCGCTGGAACGCATAGCGCTGACGGCCTGCGACCGGGCCGCGCTGATGGACCGGGCCGATCCGACGCCCTGGGTCGCCCGGCTGTCCATGGCCCGGCTGCACGACCTGCGCGACCCCGCCCCGCAGGGGCTGCTGACCCGGCCTCCCGGCCCCTGGCGCCTGTTCTCGCACGTTCTGCGCCTCGACCCCTGGAACCGTGAGGGCCATCACCGGTTCCTGGCGTTCTTCTTCACGCGCCACGGCGGGTCCGTGAACGCGGCCTGGGACGTCGCCGCCTTCCTCAGCCAGCGCGCCCCCGCCTCCTCGCCGCTGCGGCTGCTGCCGCTGGTGGCCCTGGTGGAGAGCTACAACCCCACGCAGCTGCTGGTCGACCGCACCTGGGAGCAGCCGCAGTGGCGCTCCACGGCGCTCGCGATCTACCAGAACTGGCTGCCGGAGGTGTCCGGATACCGCTTCACGCCGGTGCTCGACCTGGCGTATCTGGCGCACGCGCTCTTCATGGCGCAACGCGAGTTCGAGGCGCGCGCGGTGCTCATGGCCATGGGGCCGTACGCCTGCCGCATGCCGTGGAGCGTGTTCGGCGAACCCGAGGAGCAGCTCTCCCGCGCCCGCCGCGCCTGCGGCCTGCCCATACCGGGGGCCGGCTGACCGCCGGCCCTCCCCGCCCGACGTCCCGAACCACCCCCGAGAGAAAGGTCAGCCGTGTCAGAGCGAATATCGGCCCCGGGCCGGAAAAGCGGCCCCGGAAAGGATTCCGTCGCCTTCGACGACGACGCGACGCTTCACGCGATGGGATATCCGAGAAAACTCACCCGTCGATTCCAGGCGTTCGACAATTTCGCGATCTCCTTCACCATCATCAACATAATTTCCGGTATCTTCTCGTCCTTCGGGTTCGGAATGAATGCCGGCGGCCCGCGCATTCTCGTGTTCGGCTGGATCGGCGTCTCGGTGATGGTGCTCTTCATCGGTGCCGCGATGGCGGAAGTCGCATCCGCCTATCCGACCAGCGGGGCCCTCTATTTCTCCGCCGGCAAGCTCGCCAAGCGGCACAAGGGCGCCTGGTCCTGGTACACGGGGTGGCTGAATTTCGTGGGTCAGGTGGGGGGTACCGCCGCCACCGGATACGCGGCCGCCACCTTCATCCAGGCGTTCGTGGCCCTTCAGTGGGACTCGTACCGGCCGACCGCCGAGCAGACGGTCCTGATCACGGCACTGATCATCGTGCTCCAGGGTTTGGCCAATACCTACACCGTCCACATGGTCGCCCTGCTGAACCGGATCTCGGTGTGGTGGCTGCTGATCGGGCTCGTAGTGATCGTGGGAGCACTCATCGTGATGCCCGACGACCACCAGTCGGCCTCGTTCGTCACGCATTTCGCGAACAACACCGGTTTCACGAACGGGATTTACGGAGGGATGCTCGGTCTGCTGGTCACCAGCTGGACCTTCACGGGCTTCGACGGCAGCTTCCACATGTCCGAGGAGACGGTGCGGGCCACGGTCAACGCACCGAAGGGGATCACTCGTTCGATCGGCTATTCGGCGATCACCGGGCTCATCCTGATGCTTGCCCTTGTGTACAGCATTCATGATTATGACCGGGTCGCCGGTTCCTCGGCGCCGCCCGTGCAGATCCTCATCGATGGGCTTGGCATGGGCATGGCTAAGTTCATCCTGCTCATCGTGATCGGGTCCATGCTCTTCTGCGGGCTGGCCAACCTGACCAGCAACACCCGGCAGATCTTCGCCTTCTCCCGGGACGGCGCGATGCCGGGCTCGCGCTGGTGGCACTCCGTCTCGCCGCGCACCCGTACGCCCGTCAAGGCCGTCTGGCTGGCGGTCGCCTGCTCGCTGGCCCTCGTCCTGCCCGGATGGTGGTCGCACACCGCCTTCACGGCCATCGTCAGCGTCAACGTCGTCGGACTCTTCCTCGCCTACGCCGTGCCGGTGTTCCTGCGGCTGCGGCTCGGTGACGAGTTCCAGCCCGGCCCCTGGAACCTGGGCCGCTGGAGCAAGCCCATCGGCTGGGTGGCCGTGACCTGGATCATCGTCAGCAGCGTGCTCTTCATGCTGCCCCAGGTCTCGCCGATCACCGGGGACAACTTCAACTACGCCTCGATCGCCCTGGCCGTGGTGCTCGTCGTCGCGACGGTGTGGTGGTTCGCCACGGCGCGCCGCCGCTTCCAGGGCCCCGTCAGCTACGGCCGCCCCGACGAGGTCGCCGCCATGGACCTCGTCTGATCACCCGTCCGCCTCGGCCCCGGCACCCGCCGGGGCCGAGGCGTCCCAGGTCATGCCAGTGGTCCCGACCAATATTGGTGGGCGCGGCACGGGCCGAAGTGCTGGCAGAAGTCGCCCTCCGGCGTCCATAGTTGGGGCGCACGACAGAGCATTGGGCCCGCCCGTTCCGGACACCCTGGGGGTTCTCCACCCATGAGCAGAGCCGAACAGCCGTCCCGCAGAATCGTCCTGGCCGCCGCGGTCGCCGCGGCGGCGGTGGGGGCCGCGGGGCCGCCGGCCGCCGCCGCTCCGGCCCGCCGCACCAGAGCGCCCGGCGGTCTCGTGGACAACCGTGCCTGGACCTCGTACAGCGACTGGCGCGCGGGAAGCGCGGCGGGCGCGCGGGCCGTGCGGGGCGCCCGTCCCGGTCTGGTGATCGCCGCCCCGGCCGGAGCGACGGACTACACCGACCCGCACACCGGCAGGACCGCCACCTGGGAGTACGCGACCTGGACCTCTCCGGTCCACCGGCTCGCCGTTCCCGCCACGGAGGTCATCGCCTCCTGGAACGCGCACACCCCGGCCGGCAGCTGGCTCCAGGTCGAGCTGACCGGCACGTATTCCGACGGCACGGACACGCCCTGGTACGTGATGGGCCGCTGGGCCTCCGGCGACCAGGACATCAGGCGCACCTCCGTGGACGGCCAGACCGACGGCCGCAGCACGATCTGGACGGACACCTTCTCCATCGACGACGCGGCCTCCGGACTGCGCCTCGTCTCGTACCGGCTGCGACTGACCCTCTACCGCACCCCGGGCTCCAGGACCACGCCCACCGTGTGGCGCCTGGGCGCGATGGGTTCCGACATCCCGGACCGCTTCACCGTGCCCGCCTCGGCCCCCGGCCTCGCCCAGGAGCTGAACGTTCCGCGCTTCTCGCAGGAGATCCACGCGGGCCAGTACCCCGAGTACGACAACGGGGGCGAGGCCTGGTGCAGCCCCACCTCCTCGCAGATGATCATCGAGTACTGGGGGCGCAGGCCCACCGCCGGGCAGCTCGCCTGGGTCGACCCGGCGTACGCCGACCCGCAGGTGTGCCTCGCGGCCCGCTCCACCTACGACTACCAGTACACCGGCTGCGGGAACTGGCCCTTCAACGCCGCCTACGCGGCCACGTACAAGGACCTCCAGGGCGTGGTGACCCGGCTGGCCTCGCTGACGGACCTGGAGACGCTGATCGCCGCGGGCATCCCGGCCATAACGTCCCAGTCGTTCCTCAAGACCGAGCTGACGGGTGCGGGTTACGGCACCTCGGGCCACCTCATGACCGTCATAGGGTTCACCGCGGACGGCGATGTGATCGCCAACGACCCGGCGTCGCCCGGCGACGACGCGGTGCGCAGGGTCTACAAGCGCTCCGAGTGGGAGAACATCTGGCTGCGGACCAAGCGCTACAACGCCTCCGGGAAGGTCGTCTCCGGCACGGGCGGGGTCTGCTACCTGTACTTCCCGGCGCACCCGTCGACCCGGCAGCGCAAGGCGCTCGCTGCGGTGGGCGTCCGGTGAGGTGAGGGGCGGCCCCCGGTCCGGGGCCGCCGGTCCGGGGCCGCGGCGGCCGGAACCCTCCGGTGGGAGCTTCCGGCCGGCCCGAGCCGTGTGACGAGACGCACGGACGGTGCGCTCCGGGTGCGATCCGGCGGGCTCCGGCGCCGACCGGGTCGCGGACGTGACCTGGGTCTCTACCGGTCCCGGCGGGTCCGGTGGCAAGGTGGTCGGGTCGGTGGGGAGCCGACGGGGGCGGGGTATGCCACCGCACCACTACGTCAGCGAGATGCCATGACCGCGAGCTCCGCCACCGCCCCTCGTCCCCGCGTCCGTACCGGAGGCCCCCGCGACGACAGCCCGAAGATCCTCGAACACGTCCTGGGCTGGATCCTCGTGGTGGTCGTCGCGATGCTGGTGACCCGGCTCGGTCTGCTCTGAGCGGGCGCCCCGTCCGGGTGCCGCGGGTTCGCGCGGCCCGCCGCCGTCGTTCGTCCCGCCTCGGCCGGGACGGCCGGGCGTCGATCGCCCACGGATGACGGTCGGCACGGTTCTGCCATACTGCGCTTGTTCCGTCGGCAGTTGGAGACCAGGGCCGGAATTGAATACGAGTCAACAACATGAGGTCGATCGCCCCCGGGCGCGGGGCACCGACCGTTCACTGGCGCGCCGCGCCGAACTCATCGCCATCGGGCGGAAGTTGTTCGCCGACACGTCGTACGACGCACTGTCGATGGACGACATCGCACGCCAGGCGCATGTCGCCAAGGGGCTGATCTACTACTACTTCAAGTCCAAGCGCGGCTACTACCTCGCCATCGTCGAGGACTCGGTCGCGGACCTGGTCTCCCGGGCCGCCGACGGTCCGGAACTGCCCGGGGTGCAGCGGGTCCACCGCACGATCGACGGCTATCTCCGCTATGCCGAGCACAACCAGGCCGCCTATCGCACGATCATCGCGGGCGGAGTGGGTTTCGACGCCGAAGTGCAGGCGATACGCGAGGGTGTCCGCGAGGCGATCGTCGCGACGATCGCCGAAGGGGCTTACGGCAGAGGCGAGATCGGACCCCTGCCGCGTGTCGCCCTGCTGGGCTGGCTGCACAGTGTGGAGGGGGCCACCCTCGACTGGATCGGCCGTCCCGTACTGCCGCGCGACACGATGCGCGAACTCCTGGTGAAGATGCTGGGGGGCGCGATGCGTGCCGTCGAGGAACTCGACCCCTCCTATGCGGCCCCGCCCGACGCCCGGCGGGACAACTGACCGAAGCCTATGAGGACTAGACCACTCCGTCAATGGTTCGGACCAATTCCGGGTCCCCCTCGACGGGTGCTCGTAGTCCGGTGGGAGCGTGCCTCCGTTCGGGCGTACTCCGGGCGCCACGGTCCCCGTTGACCAGGTTCCGCGACCGGGACCGGGAGCATCGGCGGGGCCAGGTGAGACCCGGCGGCGCCGCCCCCGGGCGGGCGTCCGCCGCTGCGCCCGACCAGGGAGGAGCGTCGCCGTGCCCGATCGCGCCGCACAGCCGGTGGACCGTCAGCTGCCCACGGACGAGGCCCGGGATCTGATCTCGCTCGTCCGTGACCTGGCGCGGCACGAGATCGCCCCGAGGGCGGCCGAGGAGGAGGACGCCGGGCGCTTTCCGCGCGAGCTCTTCGGGCTGCTCTCGGAGTCCGGACTGCTCGGACTGCCCTACGATCCCGCGCACGGTGGCGGCGGCCAGCCGTACGAGGTCTACCTCCAGGTCCTCGAAGAGCTCGCCATGGCTCGACTCACCGTGGGCCTCGGCGTCAGCGTCCACACCCTGGCCTGCCACGCGCTGGCGAACCACGGAACCGAGGAGCAGCGGGCCGCGCATCTGCCCGCCATGCTCGGCGGCGGTCTGCTCGGCGCGTACTGCCTCTCCGAGCCGTCCTCCGGTTCCGACGCCGCCTCGCTGCGGACGAAGGCGGTACGGCAGGGGGACGACTGGGCCGTCACCGGCACCAAGGCATGGACGACGCACGGCGGGGTGGCCGACTTCTACACCGTGTTCGCGCGCACCGGCGTCGAGGGCCCGCGCGGCATCACGGCCTTCCTCGTGCCCGGCGACGCCGAGGGGCTGAGCGCTTCGCCGCCCGAGCGGAAGATGGGCCTGAAGGGATCGCCGACCGCGCAGGTCCACTTCGACGGCGTGCGGGTCCCCGACGGCAGGCGCCTCGGCGACGAGGGGCAGGGCTTCGCGATCGCCCTGTCGGCGCTCGACTCGGGGCGGCTCGGGATCGCCGCCTGCGCGACC
Organism: Streptomyces sp. NPDC005281; assembly: GCF_040607495.1. Lineage (NCBI taxonomy): Bacteria > Bacillati > Actinomycetota > Actinomycetes > Kitasatosporales > Streptomycetaceae > Streptomyces > Streptomyces sp. NPDC005281. Next base: position 69,656 of record NZ_JBEXGX010000027.1, read on the forward strand.
GGCGTGGCCCAGGCCGCGCTGGACGAGGCCGTCGCGTACGCCACCGGGCGGCGCCAGTTCGGGAAGCGGATCGCGGACTTCCAGGGGCTGCGCTTCATGCTCGCGGACATGGCCACCCGGATCGCGGCCGGCCGCGCGCTCTGCCTGGCCGCCGCACGGCTGCGTGACGCCGGCCGCCCCTTCTCCAAGGAGGCGGCCATGGCCAAACTGCTGTGCACGGACGGGGCGATGAAGGTCACCACGGACGCCGTCCAGATCCTGGGCGGGTACGGGTACACCGCCGACTTCCCCGCCGAGCGGTACCTGCGCGAGGCGAAGGTGCTCCAGATCGTCGAGGGCACCAATCAGATCCAGCGCATGGTCATCGCACGCCACCTCGTGGGTCCCGAGGAGCGCTGAGGTCGCCGAGCGGTTCCGGGCTCATACCGAACTCGTTCCGTGGATCGCGTGACGCGCCGAAGTGGTCGTCGCCGCGCGGGTCCCGGCCCGGGGCGAAGCGTTCCTCCCCGCGCGGTTCCGTGAGCGCGCCGAACCGCCCGTACCCGTACATCACCGACGGCGTGGCCAGGCGCGCCCACTCGGGGTCGTCGCGCCCCGGCAGGGTGCGGCCGCGATCGGCCCAGGCGCGCATCAGGGCGCGGTAGATGGGCGGATCCTGAGCCGGCGGGGGTGGCGGTGGCGGCGGTACCCAGTGAACCGCCGGAGCGGGGACGAGGATCCGGCGCCGGTGCCCGGTCGCGGAAGGTGTGGGGCTCATACCGGGGCAACGTGCGGGCGGGCGGACAGGTCACCCGCACGTGGATTCGGGCGTGTGTCCACGACAGGACCCCTGCGAGGTCCGCGCGGGAACGCGCTGTCCGGCCGGCCTGCCGGACAGCCGGCCGACCGGCCCGATCCGATGCACCGTCAGTGTCGCCGCAGACCCCGGAACTGGACCCGGACCCGGACCCGGACACACTGATCCTGCACCACGGCAGCCCGCGGGCCGTGGTGCAGGGCAGCTACTGGGACTAAGCGGGCGACACCCGCCGAATACGCCGTGCCGTCAGGCCGCGCGCCGCAACTCGGAGGTCCGCACGGGGGTCGAGCCCGGCCCGCCCACGTGGGAGAACGGCTGCGTACGCCAGTTCAGTCCCTGCGGGAGCGTCAGCAGGAGCGCGGTGACCTGCTGCTGGGGTTCCGCGGTTTCGTCCGCGGAGTGCGCCTCGTCGGCCGCGCTGCCCGTGCCCGAACAGGCGGTGAGCCCGAACGGGTTCCACGGGGAGGCGCACAGGGCGTGCTCCGGCAGGACCTCCTCGTCCGCCAGCAGCGCGATGGGCTGCGCGCAGGCCGGGCAGATCACCCGGTACATCTCGAAAGTGTCGTACGCGTCGAACTCGTCGCCGTCCAGGGTGTCGGATTCGACGCCCTCCGGCTCGGGCTCGAGAACGGCCTGCTGCCGCTTGGGCGCGGTACGACCAGGGCGCTTAAGACTCTGCATGGGTTTCTCCCCCTTGGGTGGGCCGACAAGGCGCTGCGACCTCGACCACAGCAAGCACTTCCCGTCCCGTCTCCGACGTAATCACGCGAACTCCGCGGACCCGGTTGCATGCATGTGTCCTTCGTCACATGCCGCCCGCAGGTGCCCCGCCCGGCGGGAAAACCGACGGCCCAACGGCACACGAACGGGACCGAGTCACATCACAAAGCGGTTATGACCTGCACCGCTGAGGTATCCCGGGGCGTCAACGGCCCTGTAGGTTCTTGCGTCATGGAGGAGCTGGACCGACAGATCGTGCAGCTGCTCGTCGCAGACGGGCGGATGAGTTACACCGACCTGGGCAAGGCTACGGGCCTGTCCACGTCCGCCGTGCACCAGCGGGTGCGCCGCCTCGAGCAGCGTGGTGTCGTCCGGGGCTATGCCGCGGTCGTGGACCCGGAGGCCGTCGGGCTGCCCCTGACCGCCTTCATCTCGGTGAAACCGTTCGACCCGAGCGCCCCCGACGACATCGCCGAACGCCTCGCGGGCGTCCCGGAGATCGAGGCCTGCCACAGTGTCGCGGGCGACGAGAACTACATCCTCAAGGTGCGGGTCTCGACCCCGCACGAACTCGAGGAGCTCCTCGGGCGGCTGCGGGCGCTCGCGGGCGTGTCGACGCGCACCACGGTCGTCCTGTCGACACCGTACGAAGCGCGTCCGCCCCGCATCTGAGGAGTTCGCTCCCGGGAATCTCCGGGGCACGTGGGGGCACGTGATCGCGCGGGCCGGTCCGGACGGACGAGGCGTACCGGGATCGCGCCCGCCGGCGGAACCACGGCCGCCCCGCCGTGTCGACCCACCCGGGCGACGGCCGGCCGCCGGAAGGCGCGAGACTGTTCCCATGAGTGAGAGCACCGCCCCGTCGGACACCGTGCTGCTGCGCGGTGGAGAAGTCCACAGCCCCGCCGACCCCTTCGCCACCGCCATGGTCGTGGAACGGGGCCAAGTCGCCTGGGTCGGCTCGGAAGGCGCCGCCGACGCCTTCGCCGACGGGGTCGACGAGGTGGTCGACCTCGAAGGCGCCCTGGTCACCCCGGCGTTCACCGACGCGCACGTGCACACCACCGCCACCGGGCTCGCGCTCACCGGCCTCGACCTGTCCGGCGCGCCGTCCCTGGAAGCGGCCCTCGCCCTCGTGCGCGACTTCGCCGCCGCCCGCCCGGCCGACCGGGTGCTCCTCGGCCACGGCTGGGACGCGGCCCGCTGGCCCGGAGGCCGGCCCCCGGCCCGTACCGAACTCGACGCCGCGACCGGCGGACGCCCGCTCTACCTCTCCCGCATCGACGTGCACTCCGCCGTGGCCACCAGCGCGCTGCTTGACCTGGTCCCCGGCGTCACGGCGCTCACCGGGTACGCCTCCGACGGCCCCCTGATCCGCGACGCCCACCACGCCGTGCGCGCCGCGGCCCTCGGCGCCGTCGGCGCCGAGCAGCGCACCGAGGCCCAGCGCGCAGCGCTCGCCCACGCCGCCTCGCTCGGCATCGGCTCCGTGCACGAGTGCGCGGGCCCCGAGATCTCCTCCGAGGACGACTTCACCGGACTGCTGCGGCTCGCCGCCGGGGAGCCGGGTCCGAGGGTCGTCGGCTACTGGGCCGACCGCGATGTCGACAAGGCACGGGCCCTGGGCGCCGTCGGAGCGGCGGGCGACCTGTTCGTCGACGGCTCCCTCGGCTCGCACACCGCCTGTCTGCACGAGGCGTACGCCGACGCGGACCACACGGGAATCGTGCACCTCGACGCGGACGCCGTCGCCGCGCATGTGGTGGCCTGTACCGAGGCGGGCCTCCAGGCGGGCTTCCACGCCATCGGGGACGCGGCGGTGGCCGCCGTGGTCGCGGGCGTCCGCGCCGCCGCTGAGAAGGTCGGCCTGGCCCGTGTACGCGCCGCCCGGCACCGTGTCGAACACGCCGAGATGCTCACTCCGGAGACGGTCGCGGGTTTCGCCGAACTCGGCCTCACCGCCTCCGTGCAGCCCGCCTTCGACGCGTTGTGGGGCGGCGAGGACGGCATGTACGCCCAGCGGCTCGGAGCCGAACGGGCCCGGGCACTCAACCCGTTCGCGGCCCTGCTGCGCGCCGGTGTGCCGCTGGCCTTCGGCTCCGACAGCCCGGTGACCCCGCTCGACCCGTGGGGCACCGTGCGCGCGGCGGCCTTCCATCGCACGCCCGAGCACCGGGTGTCGGTGCGGGCCGCCTTCACGGCCCACACCCGGGGCGGCTGGCGGGCCGTCGGACGCGACGACGCGGGTGTCCTGGTGCCGGGCGCGCCCGCGGACTACGCCGTGTGGCGCACCGGCCACCTCATCGTCCAGACCCCCGACGACCGGGTCGCGCGCTGGTCCACCGACCCTCGCTCCGGCACGCCCGGACTCCCCGATCTGACTCCCGGCGGTGACCTGCCCGTCTGCCTGCGCACCGTGGTCGGTGGACGGACGGTATTCGTACGGCCTAACGAGTGATGTCCCGCGGTGCCGGGCGCGCATCCAGGGCCCGGAACTTTGAGGTTCGACCTGCGCGTCCGAGGCGCTGACCAGGGCTTATTCGGAAAAGGCGCAGATCAAGCCAGTGTTGACAGCTGGCCGCAGGGGGCGGGTAGGTTCGGCCCGTCCACCACCGGACGGCCGACCGGGGAACTTCCGCACGGCCTCGCGGCGCCGCTGGGTCAAGGGTGGTGCGCCGCACCGGCGCACCGGCCACTGGGAGCCAGGCCCAGCGGCGGCGCCGCGAGGCGAGGGAACGTTCCGACAAGTCGGCAGGTGCGACCCGGGTGGGGCCCGGACGTTCAGTAGACAACGGCTTTCGGTCGACCCGCAGCCAGCGGGTCCCAGGTCGGCCCGAAGGGCGCCGGGCCCCGATCCGCAGGACGCCGCAGGATGTGATTTCCGCTCCGGGGCATCCGCTCTTACCCGCCTCTTGGCGAATCGACACCCCCGTGAGGCCGCCGCGACGCAGTTGCGCAGGCTGGGCGCACTATGGTGGACCTCTGCGTACGGATACGAAGGGGCAGCAGTGAACGACGGCGACGGGACCCTCGCGGCGGAAGCCCAGGGGAGGCGGTTCGGCCCGCTCGGCACGGCCTTGGTGATCATCCCGACCTACAACGAGGCGGAGAACATCAAGAAGATCGTCGGTCGGGTGCGATCCGCCGTGCCCGAGGCGCATGTTCTGGTGGCGGACGACAACAGCCCCGACGGCACGGGCAAGCTCGCCGACGAACTGGCCGCCGACGACGATAACGTCCAGGTACTCCACCGCAAGGGCAAGGAAGGCCTCGGGGCCGCCTACCTCGCGGGGTTCCGCTGGGGCCTGGAGCACGGCTACGGCGTCCTCGTCGAGATGGACGCCGACGGCTCGCACCAGCCGGAGGAACTTCCCCGGCTGCTGACCGCCCTCAAGGGCGCCGACCTCGTCCTCGGCTCGCGCTGGGTGCCGGGCGGCCGCGTGGTGAACTGGCCCAAGTCCCGTGAGTTCATCTCGCGCGGCGGCAGCCTCTACTCCCGTGTCCTGCTCGACGTACCGATCCGGGACGTGACCGGCGGCTACCGCGCGTTCCGCCGCGAGACCCTCGAAGGCCTCGGCCTCGCCGAGGTCGCCTCGCAGGGCTACTGCTTCCAGGTCGACCTCGCCCGCCGTGCCGTGAAGGCCGGCTACAACGTCGTCGAGGTCCCGATCACCTTCGTCGAACGCGAGCTGGGCGACTCCAAGATGAGCCGCGACATCCTCGTGGAGGCGCTGTGGCGCGTCACCACCTGGGGTGTGGGCGAGCGGGTCGGCAGGATCACCGCCCGCCGCAAGCAGTCCTGACACCCGTCCTGACACCGCTCCGGACCCACCGGCTGTCCTGACGACAGGACGCGCCGGTGGGCGGCGCCGATACCCGGAGTGGCGCCGCGAGGGGTGCCCGCGACGGGCGTGGGCCGCGAGCGGTGTCACCGCGATGGGGACCGGGCGTTCGCCGGTGGAGGATTGAGCGTCCGCTTATCTCGAACTGAGGCGGGCCCAGGCACACTGGGAGCATGACGACAGGCGTTCCGACCCCCACTCCCTCCCGACCGCGACGCTCGAGGCTGCGCACCTTTCTGCCGTTGGGTGTCGCGGTGTGGCTGGTGCTGGAGATCTGGCTGCTGACGCTCGTCGCGCGTGCCACGAGCGGCTTCACGGTGTTCCTGCTGCTGGTCGCCGGGTTCGTCCTCGGCGCCGTGGTCATCAAGAGGGCCGGCCGCCGCGCCTTCCGGAACCTCAGCCAGACGCTGCAACAGGCACAGGGCGGCGTCACCTCCCCGGGTGAGGGCGGCCGGGGCAACGGCCTGACGATGCTCGGTGGCCTGCTCCTGATGATCCCGGGGCTGATCTCCGACGCGATCGGCCTGCTCCTGCTGATTCCGCCGGTCCAGAAGGGCGTCAGCCGCTCCGCGCAGGGCGCCTTCGAACGCAGGATGCGGCTGGCCACCCCCGGTACCGTCGGCGACGCCTTCCAGCAGGCCCGTATCCACCGCCCCGACGGCAAGGTGGTCCAGGGCGAGGTCATCAGGGACGACGCCCCGCGCGAGCCCGGCGACCACTACCCGCCGCTGAACCGCTAGCAGCCACGGGGAATCCGCGGCCGACATGGTGAACCGCTGGCAGGCACGGTGGATCGCCGCCGGCATGGTGAAGGGCTGGCCTGTCCGGGGAAGCGATGGCGGGCACGCTGAACCGCTGGCAGGCACGGTAGATCGCCGCCGGCATGGTGAACCGCCGCTGAACCGCTGGTCGGCAGGGTCAACCGCCGGCCGGCGGAGCGGTCACCGAGTCTCCGGGGTCATCGGTCCCCGCGCCTCCCGAAATCCACCGGAACGCGCGAGACCGCGGGCACCGTACCTGAATGTACGGTGCCCGCGGTCTCGGCGTGCGGTGTATGCCGCTCGACCCGCTAGGGGGTCAGGCGGACTTGCGGCTGTCCCGCGGATGCACCGCGATGTTCATCGCGCCGCTGCGCAGGACTGCCAGGCGCTCCGCGAGGACCTCTTCGAGCTCCTCGCGAGTGCGCCGCTCCATCAGCATGTCCCAGTGCGTACGCGCGGGCTTGGCCTTCTTTTCCTCAGGGCCGTCGCCGTCGACCAGGAGTGCCTGGGCCCCGCAGACCTTGCACTCCCACTCCGCCGGAATTTCGGCCTCCACCGAGAAGGGCATCTCAAAGCGATGTCCCTTCTCGCATGCGTACTCCACGGCCTGGCGCGGGGCCAGGTCGATGCCGCGGTCCGTCTCATAGCTGGTCACTACGAGGCGTGTGCCGCGAAGAGCTCGCTCACTCATGAATCGTGCCTCCCGGGCTTGTCGCCCACAGGACAGGTGTCGCTGTCGTCGTCATCCGGTCAACGTCCGGTCGGCGGTAAAGATTCCCGTTCCGGGTCATGCGTCGCCGTCGTAGCCGCCCCTTGTTGTACCCACCGTCGCCCGGTTTGTCACATCTGGCATCAGATGTCACCCAACGCTTCAGTATCATTGACGCGCAGTAACGGTACGCCAGGCAGGCCAAACGCGTACACTACCGCTCTTTGGCCCCGGACGCTAAATCATCTCGGGTACGGGATTGCCCGCGTCCCGCACCGCCCGGCGCACCGGCACCCGGGCGAGCAGGACGAAGCCGATGACGAAGAAGACCACGAGCGAGATGATCGCGTCCCGGTAGCTTCCCGTCAGCTGGTAGGTCAACCCGAACAGCAGCGGGCCGAGCCAGCTCATTCCGCGGTCGCTCATCTCGTACGCCGAGAAGTACTCGGCCTCCTTGCCGCTCGGCACCAGGTGCGAGAACAGGGAACGGGACAGCGCCTGGCTGCCGCCCAGGACCAGTCCGATGCCCGAGGCGAGGACGAAGAACCACACCGGCGCGCCCGCGGGCAGGAAGTATCCGGCGCCGAGGGTGAGCGTCCAGGCGACGAGCGAGCCCAGAATGGTGCGTTTGGCACCGTACGTACGGGCCAGCCGGCCCATGCCCAGTGCGCCCCCGACCGCCAGCACCTGGACCAGGAGTACGGCCGTGATCAGGGTCGACTGGCTGAGGCCCAGCTCCTCGGAGCCGTAGACCGAGGCCTGCGAGATGACCGTCTGGATGCCGTCGTTGTAGATGAGGTAGGCGAGCAGGAAGGACAGGGTGAGGGGCTGGCGGCGCATGTCGCGCACCGTGGCCGCCAACTGCCGCCATCCGTGCGCCGACGCCCGGCCGGCGGAGGCGGCGGGCGTACGGCGGTCGCGCAGCCGCTTCAGCGGTACGAGCGTGAAGGCGCCCCACCAGACACCCGCCGAGGCGAGGCAGATGCGCACGGCCGTCGACTCGGAGACCCCGAAACTGTCATGGGCCGTGAACAGGACCAGGTTCCCGACGAGGACCAGAGAGCCCGCCGCGTATCCGAAGGCCCAGCCCCGGGAGGAGACGGCGTCGCGCTCCTCGGGCGGGGCGATCTGGGGGAGGTAGGAGTTGTACAGGACCATCGACACGGCCAGTGAGGCGTTCGCGACGATCAGCAGCAGGCCGCCCAGCAGATAGCGGTCGCCGTCCAGGAAGAACATGCCCGTGGTGGCCGCGGCGCCCAGATAGGCCGCCGCCGCGAGCAGCGGCTTCTTGCGGCCCGTACGGTCGGCGGCGGCGCCCGCCATCGGCATCACGAAGATCGACAGGATGACCGAGGCGGAGACCGCGTACGCGAAGAAGGAACCGGCGCGGACCGGTACGCCCAGTGGATGGACGAACCCGTCCGCGTCCGCCGCGTGCTTGGCCACCGCCGTCAGATAGGGGCCCAGGAACACGGTGAGCACGCTCGTCGAATAGACGGAGCAGGCCCAGTCGTAGAAATACCAGCCTCGCTGTTCTCGCCGGCGCTCCGCGGCCTCGTCGGCCGCCCCCGCCTGCACGGTGTCCGTGCTCACCCGTGCCCCTCGCTTCCCCGTGAAGCAGGCTGCGCGAGGAGGCTCAGAACCAGGTGCCCCGGTCTTCCAGGACCTTGCGCAGCGTGTCGATGTGATCGGTCATGATGCCATCGACTCCCAGGTCCAGGAGCCGGTGCATGCGTTCCGATTCGTTTACGGTCCACACGTGCACCTGGAGCCCGCGCGCGTGGGCGGCCCGTACGAACCGGCGGTCGACCACCGGCACGCCCGACTGCGTCTCGGGGACCTGGGCCGCGATCGCGGAGCGGCGCACCGCGGCCGGCACGCCCCAGGAGCGCAGCCGCAGGTTGAGCACACCCCGGGTGCCGAACGAGGTCGCCAGGCGGGGTCCGGCGAGATGCTGGGCGCGGGTCACACGGGCCTCGGAGAACGAACCGACACAGATCCGGTCCCAGGCGTCGGTGCGGCCGATCAGGTCGAGCAGCGGAAGGAGCGCGGGTTCCGCCTTGACGTCGATGTTCCAGCGCACCTCGGGGAGCTCCTCGAGTAGTTCCTCGAAGAGGGGGACGGGCTCCTTGCCCGCCACGCGCGCCCGGCGCACGTCCTCCCAGGGGAGGTCCGCGATCCGTCCGGCGCCGTCGGTCACCCGGTCGAGGGTCGTGTCGTGGAAGGCGACCAGCCTGCCGTCCGCCGTGGCGTGCACGTCGGTCTCGATGTAGCGGTATCCGGCGTCCACCGCCCGCCGGAACTGCGCCAGGGTGTTCTCCAGGCCGTCCGCAGACCCGCCGCGGTGCGCGAACGGGATCGGGCCGGGGTGGTCGAGGTAGGGGTGAAGAGTGCGCGTGCTCACCCGGGCAGTATGGCGGGCTCGGGTTGCCCCGGGGCGACAACGGCGCTGCCGACCGGTGCCGGACGGGCGCCGAACACCCGCAGGAAGAGCTGGGCCAGGGGCCCGATGGCGACGGCGTAGAGCACCGTGCCGACGCCGACCGTACCGCCGAGCGCGAAGCCGGTCGCGACGACGGCCACTTCGAGGACCGTGCGCACCAGACGGACCGAGCGGCCCGTACGCCGGTGCAGTCCTGTCATCAGACCGTCGCGGGGCCCCGGGCCGAACCGGGCGGAGATGTACAGGCCGGTGGCCACGCCGTTGAGCACGATGCCCGCCACCATCAGCGGAATCCGCAGGGCCAGGGAGTGGACGTCCGGGACCAGCGCGAGCGTGCCGTCCATGGCGATGCCGACCATGAAGACGTTCGAGATGGTGCCGAGGCCCGGCCGCTGGCGCAGCGGGATCCACAGGAGCAGCACCGCGGCGCCCACGATGATCGACACCACGCCGATGGTCAGACCGGTCAGCTCGGCCAGACCCTGGTGCAGCACGTTCCAGGGCTCCAGACCGAGTCCCGCCTCCACGAGGAGCGCCGAACTCGCGCCGTAGAGGGTGAGGCCCGCGTAGAGCTGGACGAGACGGCGGGGGAGCCGCCCGGATCCGGGAGCCCCGGTGGGTGCGGACTCGGAGCGTGTGGACAAGGGATGCCCCCAGTGGTGGTAGTGGCCTGGCGCATGACACTCTGTGGCTTGAGAAGTGGCTTCAACCATGGCCAATTCGGGGAAGGTGGACTGGAATCATGGCGCAGTGGACTTCGGCGGTGGGGGCCGCACAGCTGGCACGGCTCCTCAACTCCCAGCAGGAGCGGCCCGCCGGACCGGGCACCCGCCGTCCGCCCGCGTACCGAGCCCTCGCCGACGGGGTGCGGCTCCTCGTGCTCGAAGGACGGGTTCCGGTCGCGGCCCGGCTGCCCGCCGAGCGGGAGCTGGCCCTCGCCCTGTCGGTCAGCCGTACGACCGTCGCCGCAGCTTACGAGGCGCTGCGCGCGGAGGGCTTCCTGGAGTCGCGCCGCGGAGCCGGCAGCTGGACCGCGGTCCCCGCCGGGAACCCGCTGCCCGCACGCGGTCTGGAGCCGCTGCCTCCCGAGACCCTCGGCTCGATGATCGACCTCGGCTGCGCGGCGCTGCCCGCGCCCGAGCCATGGCTGACCCGCGCCGTCCAGGGCGCCCTGGAGGAACTGCCGCCGTACGCGCACACCCACGGCGACTACCCGGCCGGCCTGCCCGCGCTACGCGCGATGCTCGCCGAGCGGTACACGGCGCGCGGTATCCCGACCATGCCCGAGCAGATCATGGTGACCACCGGCGCGATGGGCGCGATCGACGCGATCTGTCATCTCTTCGCGGGCCGTGGCGAGCGCATCGCCGTCGAGTCGCCCTCCTACGCCAACATCCTCCAGCTGATGCGGGAGGCCGGCGCCCGGCTGGTGCCGGTCGCGATGGCCGAGGGGCTGGCCGGCTGGGACATGGACCGCTGGCGGCAGGTCCTGCGCGACGCGGCGCCCCGGCTCGCCTACGTCGTCGCCGACTTCCACAACCCCACCGGCGCGCTCGCTGCTGAGGACCAGCGGCGCGGGCTCGTGGACGCGGCGCGCTCGGCCGGCACCGTCCTGGTCGTCGACGAGACGATGAGCGAGCTGCATCTGGACGACGGGGTGGAGATGCCGCGCCCGGTGTGCAGCTTCGACCCGGCCGGCTCGACGGTGATCACCGTGGGTTCGGCGAGCAAGGCTTTCTGGGCGGGCATGCGGATCGGCTGGGTGCGGGCCGCCCCCGACGTCATCCGCAGCCTGGTTGCCGCGCGCGCCTACGCCGACCTCGGCACGCCCGTGCTGGAGCAGCTCGCTGTGAACTGGCTGCTCAGCACGGGGGGCTGGGAGGAGGCCGTCGGCATCCGCCGCTGCCAGGCCCGCGAGAACCGTGACGCCCTCGTCACGGCCGTCCGCAGGGAGCTGCCCCGGTGGGAGTTCTCCGTGCCGCGCGGCGGTCTCACCCTGTGGGTGCGTACGGGTGGTCTGTCCGGGTCGCGGCTGGCCGAGGTCGGTGAGCGCGTGGGCGTGCGGGTGCCCTCGGGGCCCCGGTTCGGGGTGGACGGCGCCTTCGAGGGGTATGTGCGGCTGCCGTTCACCGTGGGCGGCGCGGTCGCCGACGAGGCGGCGACGCGGCTGGCCGCGGCCGCCAGGCTGGTGGAGACCGGCGTGAGCGGAGGAGAGGACGGGCCCCGGACGTTCGTGGCGTAGCCGAACGCCGGACGGGCCGGGAACCCACGTGGGTTCCCGGCCCGTCCGGCGTTCGTGCGCCGACCTCGGGGCGGTTCGTGTGCCGGCCTCGGGGGCAGCTTGTGCGCCGGCCTCGGGTTCGTGTGCCGGCCCGGCAGTTCGTGCGCCGGCCCCGGGGCAGTTCGTGTGCTGGTCCGGGGGAGGTTCGTGCGCCGGGCCTCGGAGGCCGCGCCTCCGCCTCCTATCCCTCCGCCACCGCGCCCCCGGCGACCCCGGCGACCTCGGAGGGCACCTGCTCCGCCGCGTCGCCCGGAGTCGTGCGCTCCGGCAGGAGGCCGAGCACCGCCCGCCGCTGGGCCTCGCTCGTGGCGTCGTCGAAGGGGTCCGGTGTGGCCGGGACCTGGAGGCGCAGGACGGGCCCGGTGCCCAGACGGGCGTAGCCGCGGCCGGGCGGAACGTCCCGGGTGGGGGTGGTGTGCGGGGGAGCGCCGAGGACCGCTTCCAGCTGGGCGGCGGAGGCGGCGCCGAGCACCACGCGCGCGCGGGTGTGCTGCCGTACCGCGTCGCCGATGAAGTCGAGGTTCTCGAGGTGCTCGGCGATCACGACCGTGACGCCCGCCGCACGGCCGTGCCGCAGCGGGATCTGGAGCAGTGACTGGGGGTCCTTGCGGCCGTCGGCAGCGGCCAGATGACCGAGGGCGCTCGGCCGGTCCAGCAGGATCCACAGCGGGTTCCTGATGTCGTCGGGGGCGGGATGCCCCGCCTGGCGGGCGCGGTTCGCCGCGATCAGCCGCCGCTCGGTCTCGTGCGCCGCCCATTCGAGGCTGGCGAGAGCCCCACCCGTCGAGCACTCGACTGCCAGGACGCCCTCCCGCCCGGTCAGACACGCGTACTCGCCGGTGCCTCCGCCGTCGACGACGACGACATCGCCGTACTGGAGGCCCTGCAACGCGATGGAGCGCAGCAGGGTGGTCGTGCCGGTGCCCGGTTCGCCCGTGATCAGCAGGTGCGGCTCGGTGGAGCGGACGCCCGTGCGCCAGACGACCGGCGGAACGTCGCGCCGCTCCTCTCCGTGGGTCAGGGGGAGCGTGCGCTGGACGTCGCCCGGATCGGTGAATCCGAGGACCGTCTCGCCGGGCGCGGTGACGAAGCGCTGGGCGGCGATGTCGATTGGGAGCGGCGGCAGGACCGTGACGGTGAGTTCGTTGCCCTCCTCGTCCCAGTCGAAGTGGTACTCACGGCCGCGTCCCGACTTGGCGTGCAGGAGCTGCTCGATCCGCGCGCGGGAGTCCGGTTCGCCGTCCGTGAAGTACGCCGGGTAGTGGATGAGCAGACGGGAGATCCGTCCGTCGTCGTCGAATTCGTGCGAGGTGAAGGCCTTCTCCCAGTCGCCGCCGTGGGCGTACAGGGGAGCGGGGTCGTCGGCTGCGGAGAAGTACGGGACGAGCGCGTCGTAGAGGGACTGGAGGCGTCCGGTCTGCGCCTCGTCCGGGCCGGTCGCGGGCGGTGGGGTGCGCTCGCGACCGGTCCAGGCTGCCGCCGCCATCACGGTGATGACGGCGAGCAGCGGTCCGTACGGCACCAGGGCCACGATCAGGACGACCGAGGCCACCAGGAACAGCAGCGGTCCGCGCCGGTCCTTGGGGGTGGCGGCCCACTTGCGCCGTCCGGCGGCTGCCAGCCGGCGCAGTCCACGGGTGACCGTGATCAGTGGATGGAGGACATCGGTGGCGCTGTCGGCTGCCGTCCGGGCCAGCTCCCGGCTCTTGGCGATCTGTGCGGTGCCGTTGCTGAGGATGCGGGGGAGAGGGCGCCGGGCCACTGCTGTCTCCTGAAGGTGCGTACGAGGTGGGGGACGTCGTCAGAACTTGATCCCGCCGAGGAGGCCCGCCAGGCTCTCCCCGCCGGCCTTGATGCTCGGCGCGATGGCCGTGCTCGCGAGGTAGAAGCCGAAGAGTGCGGCCACCAGGGCGTGCGACGCCTTCAGCCCGTCCTTCTTGAAGAAGAGGAAGACGATGATGCCGAGAAGGACTACGCCTGACATGGACAGAATCATTTGAGCTCTCCTGGTTCGTGGGGACGGTCACCATGAGTTGTCCCAGGATCACAGCATGTATCCATACGATAAAAGGTGCAACTGGGTGAAAAAGGGCTGATTTCACCCGCCCGATGGAGGCGTCTTGCGCCGTCTGAGCTGCCCTGTTGCGCCCGATGCGCACTTTGTGATCTTTGCCGCGGAGGATGCCTGTCATGTGCCGCCGGAGCCAGTACGCTGTCGATTCACCCGAACGGTTGCAGTGAGAGGCGGTCCGGCAGATGAGCGAAGCCCCCGACCCCGAGGTCGTGGAGCTCGCGACCAAGATCTTCGATCTGGCGCGACGCGGCGAGACGGCGACGCTCGTGGCGTACGTCGACGCGGGTGTTCCGGCCGACCTCACCAACGACCGGGGCGACTCGCTCGTGATGCTCGCCGCCTATCACGGCCACGCCGGGGCGGTCAGCGCCCTGCTCGACCGCGGCGCCGAGGCCGACCGGGTCAACGACCGGGGCCAGACCCCCCTCGCCGGAGCCGTCTTCAAGGGCGAGGAGGCCGTCATCCGGGTCCTTCTGGCCGCCGGCGCCGATCCTGCCGCGGGCACCCCCTCGGCCGTCGACACGGCGCGCATGTTTGCCAAGACGGACCTGCTCGAATTGTTCGGCACGCCATGAATCGAACGCTCTGACCAGGCTGAACGCGGGAAAAAGGGGAGGCGGAACGGGGCCGCCCGAAATACGGTCGCGGCAGGAAGAACGACCGGGTCATCATGACGACGTGATTCACGGACGCGATGGCCGGGCAGTAGTTGCCGCACCGCGCGGACCGTGACTCGGCCCGCATGGGCCACCGACGAGAGGCAGAGGAAGATGGTCTACAGCAAGCAAGAGACGGCGGGCGCCCCGACGTGTTGTCACGCGGCCAGGTAATGCAGGATCCCGGTTGCGTCGACGCTTGATGTGAGGCTGTTTCCCATGTTCGATCCGGTCATAGCGCCCAGCGGAACCCTGCTCGGCCTGCTCCAGAGGGGCCGCGGCGACGGCACGCTGCACGCGCTCACCGCACCGCGGGCCGAGGCGCTCGCGGCACTGAACCACTGTGTTCTCAAGGACCCCCGCCACGACTGGCAGGTCGAGAACCGATCCCTGTACTACGCCCGTCTCTACCTCGATCTGAGCGGTGAGCTCGACGAGATCGAGCGGCACCTCTTCGACGCCGAGGACATCCTCGACGACTGCGAGTCACGCACGGGGCTCGCCCTCGCGGTCCTCGGCCACCTCGCCTCCTACGGCAGGCGGGACGCGCTGGAGCTGCTGCGCAGGTACGCCAGGGTCGGCTCCAACTGGGCCTGGGCCCTGGACGAGCTGGCGCTGCGCGACGACGACGCGGGCCTGCGCGCCCTCGCCGCGCCCGTGCTCGCCCGGTTCCCGGCCGACCCGGAGGGCGAGGCCGCCCTCGCCGCCGCCGTACGCGACGCCTTCGAGCCACGGCCCTGGCGGCTGTGGGCCGACGACTCCCGTGCGTCTGTCGCCGGGCGGGTGCGCGCGGCCCGGGAGGCCGGGTCCTTCGACCGCTGGCAACGCCAGATGCGGCCGTCGGGACCCCGCCCGGGGTGGAGCGTCGGCGCCGTCTTCGAATGGGCCCAGCAGGGCATCGAACGCGGAGCCGCACTGCATGTCCCCGCCGCCCGCTGCCTGACCGCCGTCGCCGGACCCGACGACCGCCCCGAGATCGTCGAGGCAGCCCGCCACGGCGCGGAGGGCGCACGCTGCACAGCCCTGCGCTATCTCGCCGACGGCAACGATCCGGAGGCCCTCGACCTGATCGAGGCGGCCGTCGCGGACGGTTCGACGGCAGTCGCCGAGGCCGGCGTGGACGCCTTCGAGCGGATGCAGAGCGTCGCCGCCGTCGACCGGGCCAGGGGCTGGGCGCACCGGCCCGACGCCCTCGGCGCCGCCGCGGGCCGCGTCCTCGCCTGCCGGGGCGGCGCCCACGACCGCGAGCTCGTCCTCGCGGCCCTGCGCGAGGCGGTACGGGGCGAGGGCCCCGACGCGCCGACCCTGTGGACCCTCGTCGACGGCACCGGACGGCTCGGCATCGCCTGCGCCGCCCCCGTGCTGCGGCACATCTACCGGGAGACCGCGTCGTCGCACCTGCGTCAGCGCGCCGCCCGTGCCCTGGCCGTCACCGATCCCTCCTTCCCCGCGGGCTTCGCCGTCGAATGCCTCTGGGACTGCGAGGAGACCACCCGGGAGACCGCCGCCCGGCACGCCGAGACCGGTGACGCGCGTGTGGTGGATCAGCTGCGCAGGCTGGCGGCGGATCCGGCCGAGGAGGCCGAAGTCCAGACAGCGGTACGGAGCCGGATCGGGCCCGACATGCCGGCCGTATGAACGTTCGGTGACCCGGGAGTCAGGAACGCGTGGACGGCGGCTGACCTGCTCGGGGGTGGACCGCAACGCTCACGGGACGTTCATCGTTCGCATAGATCCACGTTGACGCGGGCACGTCCAGCCGGGCGAGAACACCCGTATGCGTGTCGTCATCGTGACCGAATCCTTTCCCCCCGATGTGAACGGCGTGGCCCACTGCGCGCTCCAGACCGCCCGGCACCTCGTCGGTCGCGGTCACGTTCCCCTGGTCGTCGCTCCGGCCACCTCCCCCAAGTTCGCGGCCTCCCCCGACCAGGGGGGCACCCCCACCGGGAACGGGCCCGACGCCCTCGCGCCGTGTCCCGTCGTCCGTGTCCCCTCGATTCCGCTCCCGGGCTACCCCCAGGTACGCGTCGCCCTCCCCAGCCGGCGGGTCGCCGCGGCCATCACCGAACACCGCGCCGACATCGTCCACCTGGCCAGCCCCTTCATCCTCGGCGTCCGCGGCATGGCGGCCGCCGCCCGGCTCGGCATCCCCGCCGTGGCCGTCTACCAGACCGACCTGGCCGGATACGCCCGTACGTACATCAGCGCGGGTGAGGCGACCGCCTGGCGGCGTATCCGCTCGGTGCACGCCGCCGCCGACCGGACCCTCGCTCCGTCCAGCGCGGCCCTGCACGACCTGGAGACGCACGGCGTTCCCCGGGTACGGCTGTGGGCGCGCGGAGTCGACACGGCCCGCTTCCGCCCCGCCCACCGCGACGAGGCCCTGCGCCGCGAACTGGCGCCCAACGGCGAGCTGATCGTCGGCTACGTCGGCCGGCTCGCCCCCGAGAAGCACGTCGAACTGCTCTCCGGGGTCTGCGAGATGGAGGGTGTCCGCGTCGTCGTGGTCGGTGACGGACCGAGCGAGGCCACCCTGCGCGGCGCGCTCCCCGGCGCGGTCTTCCTCGGCCGGCGCACCGGCGACGAACTCGCCCGGATCTTCGCCTCCCTGGACGTCTTCGCGCACACCGGCCCCTTCGAGACCTTCTGTCAGACCGTGCAGGAGGCCATGGCCAGCGGGGTGCCCGTCGTCGCGCCCGCCGCGGGCGGGCCGCTCGACCTGGTCGCCCACGGACGTACCGGACTGCTGGTCCCGCCGCGCGACGCCGACGCCGTACGGGACGCGGTACGCACCCTCGCCGGCGACCCCGGCCTGCGGGCGGCCTACGGCGCCGCCGGGCATGCCATGGTCGAGGGCCGCACCTGGGCCGCCGTGGGCGACCAGCTCATAGGCCACTACGAGGACGTGCTCTCCGCACGGAAGCTGGTGGCGGCATGAGTCTGCGCATCGTACGGCTCGCCAACTTCGTGGCCCCCTCCTCCGGGGGGCTGCGCACCGCGCTGAGGGAGCTGGGCGCCGGATACCGGGCGGCCGGCCACGAACCGGTCCTCGTCATTCCCGGCGAGCGCGCCGGTGACCGCGACACCGAACAGGGGCGGGTCATCACGCTGCCCGGCCCGCTGCTGCCCGGGACCGGCGGCTACCGCGTCCTCACCGACAAGCGGCGGGTCGCGAGGCTCCTGGAGTCGCTGGCCCCCGACCGCCTGGAGGTCTCCGACCGCACCACCCTGCGCTGGACCGGGGTATGGGCGCGACGGGCCCGGGTGCCCGCGGTGATGGTCTCCCACGAGACCGCCGACGGTGTGCTGCGGACCTGGGGACTGTCCGAGGCGATGGCCCGGCGGACCGCCGACGCCCTCAACGTCCGTACCGCGCACTCCTACGCGCGCGTGGTGTGCACCACGGAATTCGCCGAGCGCGAGTTCGTGCGGATCGGCGCACGCAACGTCGTACGCGCCCCCCTGGGTGTCGACCTGGTGGACCGGCATCCCGCCCTGCGCGACCCGGCGCTGCGGGCCCGCCACGCGCGCGCGGACCAGGTCCTGCTCGTCATGTGCTCCCGCCTCTCGGTCGAGAAGCGCCCCGGTACGGCGCTCGACGCGCTGGAGGCGCTGCTGCGCCGCGGAGAGCGGGCCGTGCTCGTCGTCGCCGGGGACGGCCCGCTCAGGGCCCGGCTCGAACAGCGCGCCCGGGAACGGAGGCTGCCCGTCACCTTCCTCGGGCACGTCGCCGACCGCGCCCTGCTCGGTTCGCTCCAGGCCTCGGCGGACGTGTGCCTGGCACCCGGGCCCGCGGAGACCTTCGGCCTCGCCGCCCTGGAGGCGATGGCCTGCGGGACCCCCGTGGTCGCCAGCTCGCTCTCCGCGCTGCCGGAGATCGTCGGCTCCGCCGGTGCCACCGCCGCCGACAGCGGGGACTCCTTCGCCGACGCGGTACGGCTGCTGCTCGGCCGAGCCGAGGGCGAGCGCAGGCAGGCCGCACGCGCGCGTGCCGAGTGCTTCGGCTGGGACGCCGCCGTGACGGGCTTCCTCGCCGCGCACGACGCGGTGGCCGTGACCCGGCCGCGTCTCCAGGAGGGCGTGGCATGAGACCGGTTCGGTTCGTCGCCCTCGGGGACTCCCTCACGGAAGGTGTGGGAGACCCCGTGGGGGACCGGTGGCGGGGGTGGGCCGAGCTTCTGGCCCCGGGGCTCACCCCGGTGGACGCGCCCGTGCGGTTCACCAACCTCGCGGTCAGCGGGGCGCAGACACGGGACGTCCTCGAACGGCAGACCCCGGCCGCGCTCGCCCTGGAGCCCGACATCGTCTCCGTCGTGATCGGCGTCAACGACACCCTGCGGTACACCTTCGACATCCACTCGGTGGCCGAACGGCTCGACACGGTGTACTCGGCGTTCCGTGCGCGGGGCACGGCCGTGCTGACGGCCTGCCTCCCGGACCCCGGTTCGATGCTCGGGCTGCCGGGAGCCCTGGCCCGTCCGCTGGCCCGGCGTCAGCACGCGGTCAACGCGGTGGTGCACGAGCTCTCGAGGCGGCACGGGGCGATGCATCTGCACGCGGCGGAGGAGGACTGGCTCAAGGACCGCGCCGTGTGGAGCGCCGACCGGCTGCACCCCGGGGAACTGGGGCACCGGCAACTGGCGCTGCGCTTCCACGCGCTGCTCGCCGAGCGGGGCCTCGCCGACGGGGTCACCCCCACGGCCGAGGCGGAATTCCCCACGCCGACGCGCTCCGCCAGCCTGCTGTGGCTGGCCACGGCGGGCACGGGCTGGGTGGCCAGGCGCTGCACCGACCTGCTGCCCCAGCTGCTCACCCTCGCCGCGTCCGAGGTGCGCCACCGGGCCCGGGGCACCAGCGCCCGCCTCGACCTGAGCGCCTCCCACGCCGTCGCGTCCGCTCTGGCGGCCCTGTCCGTGGCGGAACGGCCTGACGTGGCCTGACGGGGGCCTGACGGGCGCACGGACGCGTGTGCGGACGGGGACGCGTCCGTGGACTGGGCGCGCGGACGAGGACACGGACGGGCGCGCGGACGACGAACAGGCGCCGGCCGTATGGGCCGGCGCCCCGTTCGCCCGCGTACGCGACTGAAGAGGCCTCAGCGGCGGCGAACGGCCAGGAAGCGCACCGGGGTTCCCGGGACCGCCTGCGCGGCCGCCGGGAGGTCGGCGGGACGGACGACCGCGATCACCGGGTAGCCCCCGGTGGTGGGATGGTCGGCGAGGAAGACGACAGGGCGGCCGTCGGGCGGCACCTGGACGGCACCCAGCACCAGGCCCTCACTGGGGAGTTCGCCGGGGACCGCCCTTTCCAGCGGGGGCCCTTCCGTGCGCAGACCGATGCGGTTGCTCGCCGGCGAGACCCGGTAGCCGCGCGTCGTGAGTGTCCGCAGGGCCGGCCCGGTGAACCAGCCGTCGCGCGGGCCGAGGGTCACGCGCAGAACCAGCTCGGCGGGCGGGGCGCGGTGCGGGACGACGTCCACGCGCGCGTGAAGTGCGCCGGGACTTCCCAGGGGAAGCACCGTGCCGTCCGTCAGGGGCGGCGGGCCGAGCCCCGAGAGAAGATCGGTCGAACGGCTGCCGAGCACCGGATCGACCGCCACACCACCGGACACCGCCACATAGCTCCGTAGCCCGGCCCGTGCGGAACCGACGTCCAGAAGGGCCCCCGCGGGCACCCGGACAGGTGCCCCCCAGGCGACCGGGCGGCCGTCCACCCGCACCGGGCAGGGCGCTCCGGTCACGGCGACCGTGACCGGCGAACGGGGGCGCAGGGCACAGCCGTCGACCGTCGTCTCCAGCACCGCGGCCCCGGCGGAGTTGCCGACGAGCCGGTTGGCCAGGGCCGCTGCGGGCGCGTCGAGCGCCCCGGAGCGGGGTACGCCGAGATGGGCGTGCCCCGGCCGCCCCCGGTCCTGGACGGTGGTCAGGGCCCCGGCCCGCACCACCGCGAGGGCCCTGTCGCTCATGAACACCCTTCCGGTACGAAGCGCACCCGGGCACCGGGTGCCAGCAGCGCGGCCGGCACGCGCGCGTGGTCCCACAGCACCGCGTCCGTCGTGCCGATCAGCTGCCAGCCACCCGGCGAACTGCGCGGGTACACACCGGTGTACGGGCCCGCGAGCGCCACGGAGCCCGCGGGCACCGCGGTCCGAGGGGTGGCCCGGCGCGGCACGTCGTAGCGCGCGGGCAGTCCCGTGAGGTAGCCGAAGCCGGGCGCGAACCCGCAGAAGGCGACCCGGAATTCGGCCATGGCGTGGATCTCCGGTACCTCGCGCACCCTCACTCCCCAGAAGGCCGCCACATCCGCCAGGTCGGGGCCGTCGTACCGTACCGGGATCTCGACGGTGGCATCCGCGCGCGCGTCGGGCGGGGGGATCTCCCAGCCGGGCAGCTGTTCCGCGAGCCGAGCCGGCTCGTCCAGGCCGTCCAGGAGCACCGTGCGGGCCGCGGGGACGATCTCCCGCACGGTCAGCGAGCCCTCCGCGCGGCGCCGTACCAGCTCGGCGTGGAGCGCCTGGGCGGCCTCGCCCGAAGAGACCTCGACGAGCAGCGCCCGGTCGCCGACGTGCAGGGCCTTCATGCCGCCGCCGGCCGCGACCGGGTCCCTACGGTCGTCGGCGGGTCCGGCCCTCACGCGAACGCCTCCACGCGCACGCCCGCGGCCTCCAGCCCGGCCCGGACCCGGCGGGCCAGCCCGACCGCCCCCGGGGTGTCCCCGTGCAGGCACAGCGAGCGCGCCCGGACCGGAACGCGTTCCCCGGAGAGGGCGATGACCACGCCGGAGAGGGCCAGGCCCAGCGAGCGTTCGACGACGGCCTCGGCCTCCGTGATCACCGCGCCCTCCCGGGTCCGCGGCACGAGAGTGCCCTCCTCGGTGTACGCGCGGTCCGCGAACGCCTCGGCGACGACGGGCAGTCCGGCCCCCTCGGCGGTCTTCAGGAGGCGCGAGGACGGCAGACCGAGCACGGGCAGACCCGCGCCCGCCAGCAGGACACCGTCGACGACCGCCGCCGCCTGCTCCTCGTCGTGCACGACCCGGTTGTAGAGCGCGCCGTGCGGCTTCACGTACGCCACCCGCGAGCCCGCCGCGCGGGCGAAGACCTCCAGAGCGCCGATCTGGTAGGCCACTTCGGCCGCCAGCTCGTCGGGCGGCACGTCCATCGCCCGCCGCCCGAACCCCGCCAGGTCGCGGTAGGAGACCTGGGCGCCGATCCGTACGCCCCGCTCCGCCGCAAGCTCGCACACCCGCCGCATGGTGGCCGCGTCCCCGGCGTGGAAGCCGCAGGCCACATTGGCGCTGGTCACGACGGACAGCAGCTGTTCGTCGTCGGTCAGCCGCCAGCGGCCGAAGCCCTCGCCGAGATCGGCGTTGAGATCGATGCGGGTCATGGGCTGCCGTTCCTCCTCGTCCGGCCCGTTCAGGCCACTCGGTACTGCTCGTCACGGGTGTCGGTGATGAACATCCGGCCGGGCGCGTGGGTGATCGCGAACGGCGGGCGGGATGCCATCACCGCCGCCTGGGGCGTCACTCCGCAGGCCCAGAAAACCGGGATGTCGTCCGGGGCCGCGACCACCGGATCGCCGAAGTCGGGGCGGGAGAGATCCTCGATGCCCAGCCCCGAGGGGTCGCCGCAGTGCACCGGAGACCCGTGCACGGCCGGCAGCAGACTGCTCTCCCGGATCGCCGTGCTCAGGTGCTCGGGAGGCACCGGACGCATCGACACGACCATGGGGCCGCGCAGCCGGCCCGCCGGCCGGCACTGACGTGCCGTCACGTACATGGAGACGTTGCGGCCCTGCTCGATGTGGCGCAGCGGCACGCCCGCGGAGCTCAGCGCCCACTCGAAGGTGAAGCTGCACCCGATCAGGAACGACACCAGGTCGGACCGCCAGTACTCGACGACGTCCGTGGGCTCGGCCACCAGCACACCGTCCTGCCACACCCGGTAGCCGGGCAGGTCGGTGCGCAGATCGGCGCCCGCGGCGAGCACGGTGGTCCACGAACCGGCGTCGGTGACGTCGAGGACGGGACACGGCTTCGGGTTGCGCTGGCAGAACAACAGCATGTCGTACGCCCAGTCGGCGGGCACGGAGACGAGGTTCGCCTGGGCGTGGCCCGCGGCGATCCCGGCGGTGGGGACCGACAGCCCCGACCGGAACCGCCGACGTGCTCTTGCGGGGGTCCACGCGTGCGCGTGCGCGGAGGTCTTCAAGAGGCCCGGCGTGCCGTCGCCGGGGAGGGCGGACGGCCGGACCTGGACGGTTTCGTTCACCGGAGCTCCTTGCCGCGCGTCTCGGGAAGTCCGGTCAGGGCGAGCGCGGCGAGCGCGTAGCCGATCGCGCCGAAGACCAGCGCTCCGCCCACGCCCCAGCTGTCGGCCAGGAATCCGACCGTGGTGGGGAAGGCCGCGCCGACGGCACGCCCGGTGTTGTACGCGAAGCCCTGTCCCGTGCCCCGCACCTCCACCGGGTACAGCTCGCTCAGGAACGAGCCGAAGCCGCTGAAGATCGCCGACATGCAGAAGCCGAGGGGGAAACCGAGCACCAGGAGAAGGGCGTTGGCGCCGCTCGGGATGTTCGCGTAGGCGAGGACGCACACCGCGGAGAGGACCGCGAAGAGCAGGATGTTGCGTTTGCGGCCCAGTCTGTCGGTGAGCAGGCCGCCGGTGAGGTAGCCGAGGAAGGCCCCGGAGATCAGGAGCGTCAGGTAGCCGCCGGTGCCGACGACGGACAGTCCGCGTTCCGTCTTCAGATAGGTGGGCACCCAGGTGGCCAGCGTGTAGTAGCCGCCCTGGACACCGGTGGAGAGCAGGACCGCGAAGAACGTGGTGCGCAACAGGCCCGGGGTCTCGGCCGTGCCGGGCTTGAAGAGGGTCGTGAACGATCCTTTGCGCGCGCTCCGCTCGCGGACCGCGGCCGCCTCGGGAGCGTCCCGCACCTGGCGCCGGACCCAGACCACGAGCAGCGCGGGCAGCGCGCCGGTCCAGAACATCACGCGCCAGGCGAGGCCGTCGTCGAGGTACTGGAAGACCAGCGTGTAGACGGTCACCGCCAGGCCCCAGCCGACCGCCCAGGCGCTCTGGACCGCGCCGAGCGTGCGCCCCCGGTGCCGGGGGCTCGCGTACTCGGCGACCAGGACGGCGCCGACCGCCCACTCGCCGCCGAAGCCGAGGCCCTGGAGGGCACGGAACACCAGCAGCGTCTCGTAGTTCGGCGCGAAACCGCAGGCCACGGTGAACACCGCGTACGTGATCACGGTGATCATCAGCGCCTTTACGCGCCCGATCCGGTCCGCGACCACCCCCGCGACGGCGCCGCCGACCGCGGACACGACCAGTGTGACGGTGGTGAACAGGCCGGTCTGACCGCTGTCGAGGCCGAAGTAGGCCGCGAGGGCGACCATGCTCAGCGGCAGGGTGAAGTAGTCGTACGAGTCGAGGCCGTAGCCGCCGAACGCGCCGCCGAAGGCGCGTCGGCCCTGGGGACCGAGTGCGCGCAGCCAGCCGAACGCGCCTTCCCCGGCCGCGGGTTCAGCCGTGCCGGACGGCGCGCCCGGGGTCAGGGCCTGGGGTGGAGGGGTCGTGCTCATGGGCACCTCGCAGTGAGGGACGGAGAGTGCGTGAGGACTGAGCCGAGCCGTGCTGAGCCTTGGGCGCCCGGGAGTTCGGGTGCTGCGGAGAACCGGGGACGAGCGGTGGTGCGAGGAACGGCGTACGCGCGGTGGTACGAGAGCTGCGTGCGCGTGCGCCGGTGGTGCGAAGAACCGCGTGCGCCGGTGGTGCGGAGAACCGGGTACGAGCGGTGGTGCGGGAACCCGGTACGAGCGGTGGTGCGGAGGGCGCCTGTCCGACAAGGTAGAGGATCGTTGAACGATCCCTCAATACCCGTGTTGTTTCGTTCTTGGGTCTGCGGTTGAATTCCGGGCATGGCAGAGCTGACGGAACTGGCCGACGATCGGGCCCTGTTGGGCCGCACCAGCACCGCCGAGCGGGTCTCGGACATCCTCAGGGGCCGGATCGCCGAGGGCTTCTTCCCGCCCGGGACACGGCTGTCGGAGGACAGCATCGGCGGCGCGCTCGGCGTCTCGCGCAACACGCTGCGCGAGGCGTTCCGGCTGCTCACGCACGAGCGGCTCCTGGTGCACGAACTCAATCGAGGGGTCTTCGTACGGGTGCTCACCGTCGAGGACGTCGAGGACATCTACCGCACCCGGTCCCTCGTCGAGTGCGCCGTGGTCCGCGGGCTCGGCAGTCCGCCGTACGCCGTCGAGGGAATCGCCGGGGCCGTCTCCGAGGGGCAGCGGGCGGCACGCGAAGGTGACTGGAAAGGAGTGTCGACCGCCAACATCCACTTCCACCGCGAACTGGTCGCGCTCGCCGGCAGCGCCCGTACCGACGAGGTCATGCGCAGCGTCTTCGCCGAGCTGCGTCTCGCCTTCCACGTCGTGGACGACCCCCAGCGGCTCCACGAGCCCTACCTCGCCCGCAACCACCAGATCCTCCAGACCCTGCTGGAGGGCGACCGGGACGGCGCGGAGCGCCTCCTCGCGGCCTACCTCGACGACTCCCTCCGAGGGCTCGTCGAGGTGTACGCGCGCCGAGTGACGGACGGGGGGCAGGCCCCGGGCTGACGGGGCGCGCGGGCCTGGACCAGGTCGTCCGGCCGACGCCGGGTGCTGCCGGGGCAGAGGGCGGCCAGTGGACGACGCGGCGCCTCCGCCGTGAGGAACCGGTGTGTGGCCTCGGACAGTCAAGGCCGGGGTCATGACGTCGGCCTTGTGTGGCGTCGGACACGCAAGGCCGACGTCATGACGTCGGCCGCGCCGGGCGGGCCGGTGTGTGGTTGTGCGGGGCGGCGGGTTCGTGCCCGGCGGGGGGCGGCGGTCGCTTCCGCCCGTTTCGACCGTTGTCGGACCGAGGACCTAGTCTGTGCAGCGTGACTTCGCCTGCATCGACGGACAGCGTTCCGCCCCAGCTCAGCGCGGGGCCGCGCCCGGCGCCGGGCCCGGCCGCCGACGAGGGCCTGGCGCGGCGGCTGCGCGCGCTCGCGTGCACCGCGCCGCTGCACGACCTGGACATGCGCAAGGCGAACCTCGCGGGCGAGTACACGGTGTACGGCATGGCCGAGGTCGCCCTCGCCGCCATCGACCTCGTCACACTGAACATGGACTTCGACACGGGCGCCGACCACGACCAGATAGTGGCCAGGCTCATCCCGCGCATCGCCGCGCAGGCCCCCCGGCGACCGGTCGCCGAGCACGAGCGCGTGGCCCGCTGGGTCCTGGAGAACCTGATCAACGTCGGCAGTGTCGACCGGGGCTTCCGGGCCGTGTACGGCACCTTCGCGCCCGACGGCACCTATGTGCGCCGCGACTACGACTTCAAGCTGATCGAGGAAGTGCCGGGCTACGGAGGAGGCGTCTACCTCCGTACGACCGACGAGGCGGTCAACGTTCTCGTCGGCGCCCTCGACACCGATGTCACCAGCGCGCAGATCGCCGCCGAGGTCAAGCTGGAGGTCCTGATCAGCCGCGGCCGGCTGGCCGACGCGCAGCTCGCCGCCGAGCAGGCCCGCTACCGCACCGTGCAGTACGCGGAGACGCTGCGCAGGGCCCTCGACGCCACCCGGCGCAACGTCCGGGCCGTCGACTGGCTCCAGGCCGTGCCCGACATGATCGCCGAGGCCCTGGACCACGTCGCCGACCGCTACCGCCACGAGAACGCGATCCTCACCAACATCCGCAAGGCCCGGGACGAGTCCGAGGACCCCGAGCAGAAGCGGCGCGCGGCCGAGCTCGTCGACATAGTCAAGGACTGCATCCGCCGGCACACCCAGCTCCAGTCCCGTCTGCTCGAAGCGGGCCCGCTGTTCCGCGCCGAGCAGGACCGGCAGGCCTTCGGGACCCCCATGACGACGTCGGGGATCGACCTCTACGGGCATCTGGTCGCGCCGGTGCTGCCCCTGCCCGTGGATCAGGCGCTGCGCGTGACCGACGCCTTCTTCAAGCGTGGGACGGGGCTGCGCACCCCGGTCGCCGTGCGGGTGACTGACCTCGTCGAGATCCTCCTCTCGCCGCCGCTGGAGCGCGAGCACCTCGGTGCGGAGATGCCCGAGCCCGATCTGATCGCCACACCTGACGACAGCCGCTTCAGCGAGGAGCAGTTCGCCTCGGCCAAGGAGCTGCTGAACCTGCCCCCCGACGCGCCGCGCCGGCTGTCCGGGCTGCTCGCGGAGGCCCGCCGCCGCGATCCCGAGCTGCCCTACCTGGTGGCTCTGCTGGCCGTGCACGCCGCGAGTCCGCCCGTCGGCACCGCCTACCGGCAGGGCGAGGAGCGTCTGCTGTTCTCCGTGGACGACGGGACCGAGCTGGACGACCCAGAGTTCGGCGGAGCCGATCTGATCGTGGGTATGGCCCTGCTCGACGCGGCCGGGATGAAGGCGGCCCGGGCATGAACCGTCCGCCCCTCGGCCCCGGACGGCCCCGAACCCCCGCGTCCCGGGCCATCGGCCCCGCCTGTCCGGCGGAGCCGCATCTCCCGGGTTCGCCGCTTCGATCCATGCGCCGCGGGTCGCCCCGGACCCCCGCGTCCGGCGTCACGGGCCCTGCCCGTCCGGCGAAGCCGCGTCTCTCGGGTTCGCAGCTCGGCCCCGGACGGTCCCGGACCCCCGCGTCCGGCGTCACCGGCCCCGCCCGTCCGGCGGAGCTGTACTTCCCTGGTTCGGCGAAGCGGCACCCCGTCGGGCCGGGAGCCTCGCACCGGGCACCCGCCCGCCCCTGTGCACGTACCCTCGTGCTTTCGAACAAGGAGCCCCAGCCGTGACCGAGCACGTCGAATGGAGTGAACCGGAGGCCACCGCCGCACCGGCGCACGCCCCCGTCACACCTGCCGACGCCGCCGACGCGGCGCGGCTCGTCGCCTTCGGGCTACAGCCCAAACTTCAGCCCGCGCGCGACCAGGAGTACACCGAGCTGCTGCGCCGCTACCGCGAGGACCCGCCCTTCGCGCGGCTCGCCGACGCGGTCGCGGCGGGGCTCGGGCTCGTCGTCCTGGAGGTGTCCCCGCGCGCGGGGATGGCCGTGACAGCCGCCGAGGACTCGGTCTTCGCCGTCCGCATGGGCGACTACGCGCGACGCGCCTCGACCGACGCCGGGGACCGGTTCCTGCACGGGCTCGCCCACCTCGCCGTCGCCGCGATGGCCTTCCCTCGCCCCGAGGACCTCGCCGACGACGGATACATCGGGCGCGTCTCGGTCAACGGCGTCGACGCCTTCGTACGGCAGGCATGCCGGCGCCTGGAGGAGCGGGCCGAGGAGACCGGTGAGAACACCGACCCGGCGACCGACGCGCCCGGACTGGAGGCTGCCTGGCGGATCTGGGCACGACGAAGTTCCACCGGGGCCACCAAGGACGCGCGAAGACTGGCCGGCTCGACGACGGGCATCATCGCCAAGGCCGTCGCCTTCCTCACCGACTCCGGGTTCCTCCAGCGCACCGGGGACGACTCCGGCGGGACCTTCCGGACGACGGCCCGCTATCAGCTCCAGGTCCGCGACATGGCCGGCAGCGCGGCCATGGCCGAACTGCTGGAGCTCGGCATCGTCCCGGTGACCGACGGCACGGCGACCCTGCTGCCCGCGGAGGACACCGACGAACTGGAACTGGTGGCCGGAGCCGGACTGCCGTTCCACTCCTGACGTCAGCGCGACGTCCGACGGCCGCCCCCGGCCGTCGCCCCGGCTTCCCCGCCACGACCTCACCGCCCCTCACGACTACGAGAGTCCGCCGCCATGTACGAGCTGTCCCGGGTCCGCCTCTACTCCATCGGGCCCGCCGGTGCGCGTTACGCCGACACCGTGCTGGATCTGCGCGGAGTCGGCGAGCCCGTGCCCGACCCGGCGCCCACCCAGGCGGAGTTCTTCCAGGAGGAGCCGGTCGGCCCGCCCCGCCGGCCCGCGCCCGCCGGTGTTCTCTTCCTGGAGAACGGCGGCGGCAAGTCGGTGCTGCTCAAGCTGATCTTCTCGGTCATGCTCCCCGGTCACCGCAACACCCTGGGCGGCGCCAGCTCCGGCGTGCTGCGCAAGTTCCTGCTCGCCGACGACTGCGGGCACGTCGCGCTGGAGTGGCAGCACACGCTCACCGGTGAGTGCGTGGTGGTCGGCAAGGCGAGCGAGTGGCGCGGGCGGCAGGTCTCCAACGACCCGCGGAAGTTCGCCGAAGGCTGGTACTCGTTCCGGCCGGGCCCCGGGCTCAGCCTGGACAACCTGCCCGTCGCCGAGGCCACTTCGGTACGGCCGCCCGTCGAGGGCGCCTCGGGAGCGCAGGGGCGGCGGCGCACCATGAAGGGCTTCCGAGACGCGATCACCGAGGCGGGCAAGGCCTACCCGCACCTGGAGGTGCACTGGGAGGAGATCCACGACCGCTGGAACGAACACCTCGGCGACCTGGGCCTCGACCCCGAACTCTTCCGCTACCAGCGGGAGATGAACGCCGACGAGGGCGAGGCCGCCGGCCTCTTCGCGGTCAAGAAGGACTCCGACTTCACCGACCTGCTGCTGCGCGCGGTCACCGACACCCGCGACACCGACGGGCTCGCCGACCTGGTCGGCGGCTTCGGCAACAAGCTGGGGCGACGCGCCGAACTCATCGCCGAGCGCGAGTTCACCGCCGGTTCCGTGGACCTGCTCCTCCGGATCGTCGACGCCGCCGGGGCACGCTCGCGCGCGCGTGACATCCACACCGGCGCCGAGCGGCGTACGAGGACGCTGGCACGCCGGCTGTCCGCACGTGCCGTGCGGGAGCGCGTGCGCGCCGGTGAGCTCGCCCAGCGCGTGACCGCCGCCGCGTACGCCGTCACCCACGCCGAGGGCGCCCGCGAGCGCAGCGCGCTGATCGCGGCCGAACTCGCCTACCGCCACGCGTCGCTGGCCCTCGCCGGCGCGGAGAAGTCGGCCGCCGCGCAGAAGCGCGAGCTCGCCGACGCGCGCACCCTGCACGCGGCCTGGCAGGCGGCCGAGGCCGTCCTGCGTCACCGTGCCGCCGCCGACCGCTCCACCCGCGTGGCCGACGTGATCCGCGAGGCCGAGCGGGACGCCGCCCCCGCGCTCGCGGCCCGTGCCAAGGCCGCCGTCGACCTCGTCCACGCCCTGCACCGGGCCGCCGAGGGCGCCGAGTCGCTCGCCAACGAGCAGGAGGAGCGGTCCGCCGCCCTCCAGGAGAACGGCGAGACGGCGCACGCCGACTCGACGGCCGCCGCCACCGCCGCACAGCGCGCCCGCAGCGAGGTCGGTCATCTGCGTCAGCGGCTGGCCGAGGTCGAGCAGGAGACCGCCGAGGCGGTCCGGGCCGGCTGGCTCGACGACAGCGCCCCCGACGCCGACCCGGCCCGGGCCGCCCTTGCCGCCAGCGACGCGGAGAAGACGGCTGTCGCCGCCTGGGACACCGCGCGCGAGGCCTCGCGGCGCGCCGCCGACCAGGCGCGGGAGGCGGCGTCCGCCGAGTCCCGCGCCGAACTGACGGCCGCCCGCGCGGCGGACGCGGCGACCGCGGCCGAACGCTCGCACGAAGCTGAGCGGGGCACGGCCGAGGCCCTGGCGCGGGAGGAACGGCTCGCGGAGCTGCTGAGCCTGCCCGGCGCCGACACCCCCCGCATCGTTCCGCACCCGCGCCGCGACGAGGAGTCCGACAGCCCGGCCGTCTCGTCGGGCGGTGCGCCACTGGCTCCCGAAGAGCTCGACCGGTACGCCGACGACCTCCGCGGACTCCTCGACCAAACCGTCGCCTCCGCGGAGCGGCAGCTCTTCGAACTGCGCACCGCCGCGGCCGACGACGCCCGGATCCTCGGGGCGCTCGGCGACGGCGGCCTGCTGCCGCCCGGCCCGGATGTCCTCGCCGCCGTCGAGTACCTCGGCGAGCACGGCATCCCCGCGCTGCCCGGATGGCGCTACCTCGCCCAGGCCGTCGACCCCGTCGACCACGCGCGCGTACTGGCCGCCCGGCCCGAACTCGTCGACGGTGTGATCATCACCGACCCGGACACCCATGCGCGGGCCCGCGAGGTACTCGGCGACGCGGCGCTGCTGCCGCGTTCGACGGTGGCCGTCGGAACGGCCGCCGCCCTGCTCGCCCCGACCCCGGCCGCCGACGCGGACGACGGCGGGGTCTTCCTCGTACCACCGAACCCGGCCATGCACGACGAACACGCCGCCGACGAGGAGCGCCAGGCGCTGCGGGCCCGGACGGGTCTGCGGGACGAGGAGATCCGTACCCTCGCCGCCCGCCTCGGCAAGGACCGGGAACTGGCCGCCCGCCTCGCGTCCTGGCGTACCGGCTGCCCCGCAGGGCGGCTCGCCGAGCTGGCCGCGACCGCCCGTGACGCGCGCGCCTTCGCGGAGGAGTCCGAGGCCGAGCTCGCCGAGGCCCGCACCGTGCGGGCGGAGGCCGACGAGACGGCGGCCGACGCGGCCCACGTACGCGACGAGCGCCAGGACGCCGCACAGAAGGCCCGCCGTGCCGCCGACGCGCTCGCCGGACTCGCCTTCCGGCTGCGCGAACGCGCCGGATGGCAGCTCAAGGTCCGTGAACTCGCCGACGAGGCGGCCGAGTCGGAGGCTCGTGCCCAGGTGTGCCTGGACCGGGCCCGCGCCGCCGACGAGGACCGCCGCGCCGCGCAGCGGGCCGCCGACGACGCCCGCCGCACGGCCCGCGCGCTGCGCGCCGAACGCGCGGAGATCGCCGGCGCCCCCGACGAGGTGACCCAGGACGGCACGGCGGCGGCCAAGGCCTCGCTGCCCGCCCTGCGCGAGGCCTACCGGGCCGCGTCGCAGCTCTACGAGAAGGTCGGCGTGGGTGCCGACCTGCGCGCGGAGCAGGCACGGGCCGAGAGCGACGAGAGCGCGGCGCTCGCGGAGCTGGACCGGCTCAGCAACAAGGTCCGCACCCGCGCCGGACAGCTCCTGGAGTCACCGGACGGTTCGGACGGCCCCTCCCGGCAGGCCGCCGCGGCACGGGCCGAGGAACTGGTGCAGCTCCTGGAGACCCGGATGTCGACCGCGAGCGAACAGCTCGGGCGGCTGCGCGGCGAGGCCGAGCGGCACGCGCCCGAGGAAGGCGGGACGCACACCGAACTGGCCGAGGAACTGGTTCCCGGTGACGCCGAGCAGGCTCAGGCACTGCTGCGCACCGCCACCACCGAACTCGCCTCCCGCACCGAGGCGTTGAACCAAGCCCGCGAGGCGCACGGGGAGTTCCTCGGTGCCCACCGGTCGGCCGAGGACGCTGCCGGCGGCTTCGACGAGGTCGCCGCACTCCTCAGGGACCTGCTCCGCGACCAGGTCGACGACGAGCCGCAGGACGAGCAGGAGCCCTACCCCGGCACGCTCGAAGAGGCACGCAACTCCGCCGCCGAGAGCCGCCGTTCGCTACGCGGCTGCGCCGCCGACCTGACCACGGCCGAGGCCGCCGTCCGCGAGGCGAGCGACATCCTGGTGCGGCACGCCAACTCCACGCGCTACGAGCAGGTGCGCACCCCCGCCCGGCAGCAGATCCGCGAGCTGCCCGCCTCCTCCCTCCCCGAGCACGCACAGAAGTGGGCGGACGCGTTCGCGCCCCGGCTGCGTGTGCTGACCGACGAACTGGCGCAGCTGGAGCGCAACCGGGACTCGATCGTGGACCGGCTGCGCGGGCTCGTCGAGTCCTCCCTCGCCACCCTTCGTTCCGCCCAGCGGCTGTCCAGGCTGCCGGAGGGACTGGGGGAGTGGTCCGGACAGGAGTTCCTCCGCATCCGCTTCGAGGAACCCGACCAGGCCGCCCTCACCGAGCGGCTCGGCGAGGTGGTGGACGAGGCCACCCGCGCCGCGGTCAAGAAGAACTCGGACATGCGGCGTGACGGCATGTCGCTGCTGCTGCGCGGAGTCGGCGCCGCGCTCCAGCCCAAGGGCGTCGCCGTCGAGATCCTCAAGCCGGACGCCGTGCTGCGCGCGGAGCGGGTCCCCGTCGGACAGATGGGCGACGTGTTCTCCGGCGGTCAGCTGCTCACCGCCGCCATCGCGCTGTACTGCACGATGGCGGCCCTGCGCAGCAACGACCGCGGCCGTGACAAGCAGCGGCACGCAGGCACCCTGTTCCTCGACAACCCCATCGGGCGCGCCAACGCGACCTATCTGCTGGAGCTCCAGCGGGCCGTCTCGGACGCGCTCGGCGTCCAGCTCCTCTACACCACCGGCCTGTTCGACACGACCGCGCTCGCCGAGTTCCCCCTCGTCATCCGGCTGCGTAACGACGCCGACCTTCGAGCCGGGCTGAAGTACATCAGCGTCGAGGAGCATCTGCGGCCGGGACTGCCGCGTGAAGCCTCCGCCGGAGAAGCCGTGCACACCGAGATCACCGCGACACGGATGTACAAGCGCCCGGCACCGGTCACTCCCTAGCGACCGAGCCGTCTCGGAGGGGGAATCGCGTGCCGTCAGCGGCCGGCCGCGGGGTTCCCCGCGCCCTTGGCGGTGCGCTCATCCACACGTCCTCCTTCCTTGGGCCGGGGCCGTCGGAGAGAACTGTTCGACGGCCGCTCCCCGCCCGCCGAAGTCGTGATGGTCGACATCGGCCACCGCTTCGGCGGCCGATGGCCGGCCACGCTCGCGGTTCTCGGATCCGGTTCGCCGGCCCGCGACGCGCAGCGGACACGGTCCGGTTGGCCGAGGGAGCCCTCGAACGACCGCCGAGAGAGCCCTCGACCGACCCGCGGCCGAAGAGCCGAGGCGCGAAGGGTCGCCGCCCCCGCTACGAGTGCGACAACTGCCCGGCCCCGCCCCGCCTGCGTATCCGCTCCTGGGCCCGCGCCGCGATCCGCGCCTGACGCCTGGCCTTACGTCGCTCGCGTCGGAGCGCACGCGCCGTGCTGCTCGGCACCGACACCACGCCGTTCCGCTGGTTCCACACCTGCCGAGTCACCCAGACGTCCAGCGCGGCCCAGGTGGCGAGGACCGTACTGCCTATGCTGCTGATGAGCATCGGGAAGGCCAGCCAGGAATCCGTCACCGTGCACAGGAAGGCCACCACGGCCTGTATCAGCGTGACCGCGATGACGAGCACCGCGCGCACGGCAGACGTCCGCACGGGGTCGGGCAGCCGACGCCTGCGCGCGGGCTCCTCGATCCACAACGGCCGGTAGTACGCCCGCTCTTCGTCGTCCTCGTGTCCGTTCGTGGCAGCGCCCTTCTCCTCGGCTCGGCCACCCCTTCCCGGGGTGGTGTCCTGGAGGTCCGCCGTGCAGGGCCTTTCCGTCGCCGGTCGCGTGTCCGGACGACCGGGCCCCGCTGCCCGAATGCCGTCATCCGGTGCCCGGGTGGCGTGTTGTGCCGCCTTCCGTGTCGCGACCTCAGCAGCGGGTGACCCGCTCCGCTCCGCCGTGCCCATCAACTTGTCACTCCCCACCGCCCAGCAGTCCTCTCGCACGGGCGTCTTGCGACCCCCGCCCCCCAGTGGCTGCCCGGCTTGCGCTCTTTTACGCCGACAGAGTGCGGCATGCGGCGCCTGTGGCCGATTCCGCCCTCAATTCCCGTACAGAAAGACGAACGACCTGCCCCGAAGATTCCCGCCGAGCGAAGAATTTCGGCCAAGTGACGAAGTTCCCCGCTCCGATGGGATCCGGCCCCAAGTGCCGGATCCAGGGGCGCAATCTCCCCCAATGAACGGACAACTCCCCATGTCTCGTTCCCTGCCGGGCCGAGACCATGCGTCGGACGGGTCTTCGAGTTACCTCCCGGTCAGTAGTAGGCTCACGCCGTTTGTTGACGCACATGTGTACCCCCGTCGAAGGGGGTCGAGCTGGGGGAGGCCATGCGCTTTCGCGGGAAGTCCATCCGCCGGAAGATTGTGGCGCTGCTCCTCGTGCCCCTGGTGTCGCTGACCGCGATCTGGGCTTTCGCCACGGTGCTGACGGGACGTGAGGCCAGCAGGCTCTTCAGTGTTTCCGAGGTCGTGAAGAAGATCGGCTATCCGACGGAGGACACCGTCAGGGTCCTCCAGCAGGAACGCCGCCAGACACTCGTCTACTTGGCCGATCCTCGCGCGTCCGACGGGCTCGCGGCACTCGGTCGCAGCCGCGAAGTCACGGACCGCGTCCTGGCGAAGGTCCGCAAGAACGCCAAGGACACGGGCCTGCGCAAGGAACTCGGCGCGGGCACCACGGAGCGCCTCACCTCTCTCCTCGACGCCGTCGACGGGATCTCCTCGCTGCGCAACGGCATCGGGGACGGCACCTTCGACCGCGTCCAGGCCCTCGGCCTCTACGACCGCCTCATCGATCCCTGCTACGTCCTGCTGGCCAATCTGCACGTGGTCGACGACGTGGAGCTGGACAAGGAGAGCCGCGCCCTCGTCAACGTGTCCCGCGCCCGCGAACTGCTCTCCCGCGAGGACGCCCTTCTCGGCTCGGCGCTGGTCGACGGTCACATCACCCGGGACGAACTCCGCGAGGTCTCCGACCTCGTGGCCCAGCGCACGCTGCTGTACGACATCAGCCTGCCGCTGCTCCCCTCCTCGGACCGCGCCCGCTTCGAGCGCTACTGGGGGAACGCCGGCACCGGGCCGCTGCGCGCGGCCGAACAGGCGGTCGCCGCCTCCACGACCGGCGCGCCGAGCGGCGTCACGGCGAAGAGCTGGGACGGCGCCGCCGGGCATGTGCTCGCCGAGCTCGGGCAACTCGAGGACCGGGCGAGCGACCACTACCGGGACCGGGTCAGGCCCGTGGCCATGAGCGTCATCCTCCAGGCCGTCTGCGCGGGCGTCGTCGGACTGATCGCCCTGCTGATCTCGCTCGTCATGTCCGTACGCATCGGCCGGAGTCTCATCCGCGACCTGCGGCGGCTGCGCATGGAGGCCCACGAGGCGTCCGGTGTACGGCTGCCCAGCGTCATGCGCCGCCTCTCCGCGGGTGAACAGGTCGACATCGAGACCGAGGTGCCGCGCCTCGAGTACGACAGGAACGAGATGGGCGAGGTCGGCCAGGCCCTCAACACCCTTCAGCGTGCGGCCGTCGAGGCTGCCGTCAAGCAGTCCGAACTGCGTGAGGGCGTGTCCGAGGTCTT
Source organism: Streptomyces sp. NPDC005281 (assembly GCF_040607495.1). NCBI lineage: Bacteria > Bacillati > Actinomycetota > Actinomycetes > Kitasatosporales > Streptomycetaceae > Streptomyces > Streptomyces sp. NPDC005281. The sequence continues at coordinate 105,028 of NZ_JBEXGX010000027.1, forward strand.
CGTCAACCTCGCGCGCCGCAGCCAGGTGCTGCTCCACAAGCAGCTCACCCTCCTCGACACCATGGAACGCAGGACCGAGGACACCGACGAACTGGCGGACCTGTTCCGCCTCGACCACCTGACCACCCGCATGCGCCGTCACGCCGAGGGACTCGTCATCCTGTCCGGCGCGGCGCCGTCCCGGCAGTGGCGCAAGCCGGTCCAGCTCATGGACATCGTCCGCGCCGCCGTCGCCGAGGTCGAGGACTACGAACGCGTGGAGGTACGTCGGCTTCCGCGCGTCGCCATCACGGGTCCCGCCGTCGCCGACGTCACCCATCTCGTGGCCGAGCTGCTGGAGAACGCGACAGTGTTCTCTCCCCCGCACACGGCCGTGCATGTCGTCGGTGAACGCGTCGCCAACGGCTTCACCCTGGAGATCCACGACCGCGGTCTCGGCATGACCGCCGAGGCGCTGCTCGACGCCAACCTGAGACTCGCCGAGACGCCGGAGTTCGAGCTCTCCGACACTGACCGGCTCGGCCTCTTCGTGGTCAGCCGGCTCGCCCAGCGGCAGAACGTCCGCGTCTCGCTCCAGCCTTCCCCGTACGGCGGCACGACAGCGGTCGTCTTCATGCCGGACGCGCTGCTCACCGACGACGTCCCGGACACGAACGGCATCGGATTCCGCCTCGACCGCGCCCTGCCGGGCAAGGCGCGCGAGCCCGAGGAGCGGCGTGGCCCGGCACTCACCGAGTCGTCGGTGCGGCTGCCCGGTCTGCCGTCCTCGGTCCTCGACGGCCCCGTCGAGCTGGACGCGCCCGTCGACCTGGACACGCTCACCGGATTCCCCGGCGCCCTCGGCGACGACGACAGCGAACGCGGCGGACTGTTCCGTCCGCGGCGCTCCATCGCCGGGGTTCCCGCGGGGCGGCACGAGCAGGCCGGCGACAGCGACGACTCCAGCGACCCGGAGGACGACGACCGGACCGACGCCACCGCCGTACCGTTGCCGCGACGCCGGGCACCCAAGCTCGTCAGCTCCCACGGCCGTCCCGTCACCGGGGCCAGATCGTGGCGTGACCAGGTGGACGAGGGCACGGCACAGGACCTCGAACCGGTGCGGGACCCGGAGCCGAGAGAGAACGCGGAACACCGGGACCGCCGTGTGCCCGAACGCGAAGGCGCCAAGCCGCTGCCCAAGCGGCGCGGCGAGCGATCCGCCGCCTCGGCCCGGCACGGCGGTGAGCGCTCCGGTGCCACCGGCCCGCGCGCGCCCTTCGGCACACCGGGGAGACCCGCTCTGCACGAGGCACCCGAAGCTCCCCGAGCGCCCGGTCTCCGCGAGAGCACCGGCCACGGGGACGGCCCGGGCCGCCACGACGCCCCGGCTCTGCCCCGCCGCACCCGCACCACGGCGTCCGCGGCGGGCCCGGACGACACGACCGCGCACCGCGACACCGCGCCGGGCCGCACAGAATCGGGCACGGCCCCGCTGCCCCGGCGTGTCCGGCAGGCGAATCTGGCACCGCAGCTGAAGGACGGACCGGCACGGCTCGCCGAGCGCGGCAACGGCCGCGACGGCACGCCCCCGGATCCCGCCGAACGGGACGCGGACGAGGTCCGCAGCCGCATGGCCTCGCTCCAGCGTGGCTGGCAGCGCGGCCGAGAAGAGAATGCCGAGGGCGACCAGGCCCAGGACGGCTCAGCACGAGGAACGACAAAGGGGGACGGTCGATGACCGCACCGAAGGCCGCAGGGCCCGCCGCGACCAGCAATGTGTCCGGTGAGCTGAACTGGCTGCTCGACGAACTGGTGGACCGCGTCGCCAGTATCAACAAGGCGATCGTGCTCTCCGGCGACGGTCTGCCCACCGGGGCCTCGAAGGACCTCACCCGGGAGGACAGCGAACACCTGGCCGCCGTCGCCTCCGGCTTCCACAGCCTCGCCAAGGGCGTCGGCCGGCACTTCGAGGCCGGCAGCGTCCGCCAGACCGTCGTCGAACTCGACGAGGCCTTCCTGTTCGTCACGGCCGCCGGCGACGGCAGCTGCCTCGCCGTCCTCTCGGACGCGGACTCCGACGTGGGCCAGGTCGCCTACGAGATGACGCTTCTCGTCAAGCGAGTCGGCGTACATCTGGCCTCGAGTCCGCGTACCGATCTGTCTTCGGGCGGGTAGTGGGATGGCATGAGCGGAGACGGTCAGGGAAGACGCCACTGGTTCGACGACGAGGCGGGACCAGTGGTCCGCCCGTACGCCATGACCCGCGGACGTACCACCAGCGCGGCCCAGCACCGCCTCGATCTCATCGCGCTGGTGGTCACGGAACAGCACGCCGAGGACCCCGAGGCGGACCACTCGCTGTCCCCGGAACACGTGGACATCGTCGAACTCTGCCGTGACATCCCCCAGTCGGTCGCCGAACTCGCGGCCGGACTCGACCTGCCCATCGGAGTGGTGCGGGTCCTGATCGGGGACCTCGTCGATGACGAAATGGTCCATGTGACACGGCCCGTACCCCCTGCCGAACTGCCGGACGAGAGTATTCTGCGCGACGTGATCAGCGGCCTCCGGGCGCTCTGAGCTGGGCGGAAACGGGGAACAGACGTGACAGGCTGGCAGTTCTGGGTCGACCGGGGCGGGACCTTCACGGACATCGTCGCGCGGCGTCCCGACGGACGGCTGGTCACGCACAAACTGCTGTCCGACAATCCGGCCCGCTACACCGACGCGGCCGTCGCGGGCGTCCGTGAACTCCTCGGCAGCGAAGGGGACGCCGCGGACGCCCCGGTCGACTCCGTCCGCATGGGCACCACCGTCGCGACCAACGCCCTCCTGGAACGCAAGGGCGAGCGCACGCTCCTCCTCACCACCCGGGGCTTCGGCGACGCCCTGCGCATCGCCTACCAGAACCGCCCGAGCATCTTCGCCCGAGCGATCGAACTCCCCGAGCTGCTCCACGAGCGGGTGGCCGAGGTCGACGAACGGATCGCCGCCGACGGCACCGTACTGCGCGCCCCCGATCTGGACGCCCTCGCCACAACCCTCCAGCAGGCGTACGACGACGGGATCCGCGCGGTCGCCGTGGTCTGCATGCACAGCCATCTCCATCCCGCTCACGAACGGGCCGTGGGCGAGCTGGCGACACGTGTCGGCTTCCCGCAGGTCTCCCTCTCCAGCGAGGTCAGTCCGCTGATGAAGCTGGTCCCGCGCGGTGACACCGCCGTCGTCGACGCCTACCTGTCGCCCGTGCTGCGCCGCTACGTCCAGCAGGTCGCCGCCGAACTCCGGGGCGTGCGGCTGATGTTCATGCAGTCCAACGGAGGCCTCGCCGAGGCCGGTCAGTTCCGCGGCAAGGACGCCATCCTGTCGGGACCCGCGGGCGGAATCGTCGGCATGGCCCGGATGTCGCAGCTCGCCGGCTACGACCGCGTCATCGGCTTCGACATGGGCGGCACGTCCACCGACGTCTCCCACTTCGCCGGAGACTACGAACGGACCTTCACCACCCAAATCGCCGGGGTCCGGCTGCGCGCCCCCATGCTGGACATCCACACCGTCGCCGCGGGCGGCGGATCGGTGCTCCACTTCGACGGTTCCCGCTACCGCGTGGGCCCCGACTCGGCCGGCGCCGCCCCAGGACCCGCCTGCTACCGCAACGGCGGCCCGCTGACGGTCACCGACGCCAATGTCGCCCTCGGCCGCATCCAGCCCGACCACTTCCCGAAGGTGTTCGGCCCCGGTGGCGACGAGCCCCTCGACGGCACTGTCGTCCGGGACCGGTTCACCGCGCTCGCCCAGGAGATCCACGAGAGGACCGGCGACGCCCGCACTCCGGAGCAGGTCGCCGAGGGCTACATCCAGATCGCCGTGGCCAACATCGCCAACGCCGTCAAGCGGATCTCCGTACAGAAGGGCCACGACGTCACCCGCTACGCGCTCACCACGTTCGGTGGCGCCGGCGGCCAGCACGCGTGCAGGGTCGCCGACTCGCTCGGCATCCGCACCGTCCTGGTCCCGCCCATGGCAGGCGTCCTGTCCGCCCTCGGCATCGGACTCGCCGACACGACGGCCATGCGCGAACAGTCCGTCGAGGCACGCCTCGAACCGTCCTCGATGCCCGGCATCCTCAAGACGTGCGACGATCTGGAAAGCGCCACCCGCGCCGAACTCCTCGCCGAGGACGTCCCCGAGCACCGCATCCGGATCACGCGCCGGGCCCAACTCCGCTATGACGGAACGGACACGGCACTGACCGTCGAGCTCGCCGAACCCGAAGCCATGACCCACGCCTTCGAAGAACGTCATCGCGCCACCTACTCCTTCACCCTCGACCGTCCGGTCGTCGTCGAAGCCCTCTCCGTGGAAGCCACCGGTCTCACCGAACCCCCCGATCTCTCCGCCCTCGCCCCCGACCGGGGCGCGTCCGCCGCCCGCCCCGACACCGCGCATACGGTCCGACTGCACACGGGCGGCACCTGGCGCGAAGTGCCCCTGCACCGCCGCGAGGAGCTCCCGCCCGGTGAGACCGTGGACGGACCTGCGATCATCGCCGAGGCAGGCGCGACAACCGTCGTCGACGAGGGCTGGCGGGCCGCGACGACCGACGACGGGCATCTGGTCATGGAACGCGCGGCGGTCACGGAGAGTTCCGATCTCGGCACGCAAGCGGATCCCGTTCTGCTCGAGGTCTTCAACAACCTCTTCATGTCCATCGCCGAACAGATGGGCGCCCGACTGGAATCGACCGCCCAGTCCGTCAACATCAAGGAGCGCCTGGACTTCTCCTGCGCCCTGTTCGACCCCGACGGAAACCTGGTGGCCAACGCCCCGCACATCCCCGTCCACCTGGGCTCGATGGGCACGAGCGTGCAGGAGGTCGTCCGGCGGCGCGGCGACACCATGCGGCCCGGTGACACGTACGCCGTCAACGACCCGTACCACGGCGGCACCCACCTCCCCGATGTCACCGTGATCACCCCGGTCTTCGACACGGAGGGTGAGCGGATCCTGTTCTACGTCGCCTCGCGCGGCCACCACGCCGAGATCGGCGGCATCGCCCCGGGCTCCATGCCGGCGAACAGCCGCACCATCGACGAGGAGGGCATCCTCTTCGACAACTGGCTGCTCGCCGAGAACGGACACTTCCGGGAGGCGGAGACACTGGCCCTGCTCACGGAGCCGCCCCACCCCTCGCGCAACCCGAAGACGAACCTCGCCGACCTGCGCGCCCAGATCGCCGCCAACCGCAAAGGCGTCGACGAACTCGGCCGGATGATCGAGGACTTCGGGCTCGACGTCGTCCAGGCGTACATGAAGCACGTCCAGGACAACGCGGAGGAAGCGGTGCGCCGCGTCGTCGACACCCTCGATGACGGCGAATGCGCCTACGAGACCGACTCAGGGGCGGTCATCCGGGTCCGTGTCTCCGTGGACCGCGAAGCACGTTCCGCAACCGTGGACTTCACGGGCACGTCCGCACAGCTCGCCACCAACTTCAACGCGCCCTTCGCCGTGGTCAACGCTGCGGTCCTGTACGTCTTCCGCACCCTGGTGGACGACGACATCCCGCTCAACGACGGCTGTCTGCGCCCCCTGCGCATCGTGGTGCCACCGGGCTCGATGCTCGCCCCCGAGCCCCCGGCCGCAGTCGTCGCCGGCAACGTGGAGACGTCCCAGGCCATCACCGGCGCCCTCTACGCGGCTCTGGGCGTGCAGGCCGAGGGCTCCGGCACCATGAACAACGTCACCTTCGGCAACGAGCGCCACCAGTACTACGAGACCGTGGCCTCCGGTTCGGGCGCCGGGGACGGGTTCCCCGGCGCCCCCGTCGTCCAGACCCACATGACCAACTCGCGGCTCACCGACCCCGAGGTCCTGGAGTGGCGACTGCCCGTCAGGCTGGACGAGTTCGCGATTCGACACGGCAGCGGCGGCCACGGACACTGGCGGGGCGGCGACGGCGCCGTACGGCGTATCCGGTTCCTGGAACCGATGACCGTCTCGACGCTCTCACAGCACCGCAGGGTGCCGCCGTACGGTATGGCGGGCGGTGAGCCCGGTGCTCTCGGTGCCAACCGGGTCGAGCGCGCCGACGGCACCGTCACGGAACTCCGCGGAAGCGATGCGGCGGACGTCGGACCCGGCGACGTACTCGTCATCGAAACCCCAGGCGGCGGGGGCTACGGCCCGCCGCCGCACCACCAACGCGACCCCCACCAAGCAGGAGAAGAGATCGATGATCTTCGGGCGTTCTGAGCGCGGCAAGCCTCCGGTCGAGCCCGTCACGCTCAAGATCCTCGTCGCGGGCGGCTTCGGCGTCGGCAAGACGACCCTCGTCGGCGCGGTCAGCGAGATCAGGCCGCTGCGCACCGAGGAAGTCCTCACCGAGGCGGGCCGGCCCGTCGACGACATCAGCGGCGTGGAGGGCAAGAACACCACGACGGTCGCCATGGACTTCGGCCGGATCACGCTGCGCGAGGACCTGGTGCTCTATCTGTTCGGGACCCCCGGGCAGGACCGTTTCTGGTTCCTCTGGGACGAGCTCGCCACAGGTGCCCTGGGTGCCGTCGTGCTGGCCGACACCCGACGCCTGGAGGACTGCTTCGCCGCGGTCGACTACTTCGAACGGCGCTCCATACCCTTCGTGGTCGGAGTCAACTGCTTCGAGGAAGACGCCCGTTACCCCGCGGAGGCCGTGCGCCAGGCCCTCGACCTCGACCCGGGTGTGCCCGTCGTGCTCTGCGACGCGCGGGACCGCGAGTCGGTCAAGGAGGTCCTCATCCGCGTCGTCCAGCACGCGATGGCACACGCGGCCGTCGTCCGTGAGGCCGTCACGACCTGACGCCCCTGCCGCGCGGCGCGTCACGACCTGACACGCAGGTGCGGCCCGTACCCCCGCCGACCGGGGTACGGGCCGCGGTCACACACGCACGCGTGGTTCTCCCGATCCGCACACGCGCGTGAACCCCTGTTTCGGGCCGGCGCCCCGCTCGTACCGGCCCGCGTCGATGCCCGGCCGGCGCGGGCCCGGGGTCATTCGACCCTGTCGTCGTGCCAGCCGAAGCTCTTCTCCACCGCCTTGCGCCAGTTGTGGTACTCACGGTCGCGCACCGAGACGTCCATCGACGGCGTCCACTCGACGTCCTTCTGCCAGTGCGACTTCAGCTCGTCGAGGCCGTTCCACACACCCGTCGCGAGCCCCGCCGCGTACGCGGCGCCCAGACAGGTCGTCTCGGAGACCTTCGGACGGATCACCGGCACGCCGAGGACATCCGCCTGGTGCTGCATCAGCAGATTGTTCTTGGTCATGCCACCGTCCACCTTCAGGGTGGTGATCGGCACGCCGGAGTCCTGGTACATGGCGTCCACGACCTCACGCGTCTGCCAGCTCGTGGCCTCCAGGACCGCGCGCGCGAGGTGCGCCTTCGTGACGTACCGGGTGAGACCGGTGACGACACCGCGCGCGTCCGAACGCCAGTAGGGGGCGAACAGGCCCGAGAAGGCGGGCACGATGTACGCGCCGCCGTTGTCCTCGACACTCGCCGCCAGCGTTTCGATCTCGTCGGCGGAACGGATGATGCCCAACTGGTCCCGGAACCACTGCACCAGCGCGCCCGTGATCGCGATCGACCCTTCGAGGCAGTACACCGGCGCCTCGGTGCCGATCTTGTACCCCATGGTGGTCAGCAGGCCGTTCTTCGACGGGACGGGCCTGTTGCCGGTGTTCAACAGCAGGAAACTGCCGGTGCCGTAGGTGTTCTTGGCCGTGCCGACCTCGTAGCAGGCCTGGCCGAAGACCGCCGCCTGCTGGTCGCCGAGCGCCGACGCGACCGGCACACCGCCGAGTTGGCCGACGGCGGTGCCGTACACCTCGGCCGAGGACCTGATCTCGGGGAGCACCGCCTCGGGGATGTTCATCGCGGAGAGGATGGACGGGTCCCACTGGAGGGTGTTCAGGTTCATCAGCATGGTGCGCCCGGCGTTGGTCACGTCGGTGACGTGCCGCCCGCCGTCCGTGCCGCCGGTCAGGTTCCAGATCAGCCACGAGTCGATGGTGCCGAAGGCGATCTCACCGCGTTCGGCGCGGGTGCGCAGGCCCGGGACGTTGTCGAGCAGCCAGGCCGCCTTGGGCCCGGAGAAGTAGCTCGCCAGGGGGAGGCCGGTCTGCTCGCGGAAGCGGTCCTGGCCGTCCGTGCCGCCCAGTTCGTTGCAGAGCGCCGAGGTGCGGGTGTCCTGCCAGACGATCGCGTTGTGGACGGGCTTGCCGGTGGCGCGGTCCCACAGAACGGTCGTCTCGCGCTGGTTGGTGATGCCGAGCGCGCTGAGCTGGTCGGCGCGCAGTCCGGCCTTGGCGATGGCTCCCGCGACCACGGCCTGGACCTTGGACCAGATCTCGGTGGCGTCGTGCTCCACCCAGCCCGGTTTGGGGAAGATCTGGCGGTGTTCGCGCTGGTCGACGGCGACGATCGCGCCGGCCCGGTCGAAGATGATGCAGCGGCTGGAGGTGGTGCCCTGGTCGATCGCGGCGACGTATTTCTCGGCGTTGTCCGTCATGTCGTCCCCTTGCGTGTTCTCGTCAGGAGGCTGTGTTCTCGTCAGGAGGCTGCACTCCGGGGGTGGCGGCGAGAGGTCAGAAGGCCACGTTGTAGATGCCGGCGGCGACAGCGGCACCCGCGATCGGGCCGGCCACCGGAATCCAGGAGTATCTCCACTCCGACGTGCCCTTGTTGGGTATCGGCAGCAGCGCGTGGGCGAGGCGTGGCCCCAGGTCGCGGGCCGGGTTGATGGCGTATCCGGTGGGGCCGCCCAGCGAGAGACCGATGCCGACGACGAGGAAGGAGATGAGCAGGACCGGCAGACCCGCGTCACCGATCCCGGCCACGTGCTTGCCGCCGCCGACCATTCCGAGGATGGGCAGCATCAGGGCGGCGGTGGCGATGATCTCGGTGATCAGGTTCTGTACGGGGTTGTCGATCTCGGGACGTGTCGAGAAGATCCCCAGCGTCTCGATCGCCTTGTCCTGTTCGGCGTTGAGGTTGAACTGGCCGAGGTAGAGCAGCCAGCACAGGACCGCGCCGATGACGGCTCCGGTGAACTGCCCGAGGAGGTAGAAGGGCACGTCCGACCACTTGGTGGAACCTTCGATCGCGAACCCGATGGTGACCGCCGGGTTGATCTGGCCTCCCGACAGCGGCGCCGCGGTGTAGGCGCCGGCGAGGACCCCGAAGCCCCACCCGAAGGTGATGACGATCCAGCCCGCCCCCTGGGCCTTCGATCTGTTCAGGGTGACAGCGGCGCACACACCCGCGCCGAAGAGAATCAGAATCGCGGTACCGATCAACTCGCCGACAAAGATGTCTCCGTTGCTCATGGCGGCTCCTAGGCTCTCGCCCGGAACGATCCGCTCCGGGCCACCGTGCAGAGTGCGTTCCCATGGCTGCTTCAGCCGGAGGCAGGGAGATCCCGCGCCCTGCCCGGGCGTCCGTGACGAGCGTGCCGTCGCAGCGGAATCGCCCACGGGAACGGCCTTTGGCGCAGGCCGGGGACCCGAGCTGTGCGGCGCCTGATGGCGCCCGAATGCGGCGATGCCGACTGACACCCGGAAGTGTTCACCGGCGCCCAGGGGGCGTCAAGGTCGCGGACCGCACCGGTTGGAGGGCGCGAAGTGGAGCCGCCACGGAGGGAGGCCGGCGCCACAGGAGTGGACCATTTTCGGCCAGTCGGCCAGTCGGCCAGTCGGCCAGTCGGCCAGTCGGCCAGTCGGCCAGTCGGCCAGTCGGCCAGTCGGCCAGTCGGCCAGTCGGTCGGGTGGTCGGGTGGCCAGTCGGTCGGGTGGTCGGACGGCCGGGTGGCCGGACGGCCGGGTGGCCGGACGGTAAAGGGTCAGAGGGTTGGGCGGTTGAGCGGTCGGGCGCGCACCGCCACCCGGTAGACCGGCCTGGAGACCTGGAGGCTTGAGGGTCAGATGGCCTGGAGGTCAGATGGCCAAGGTGCTCGCCAGGTTCAGCCGGTCAGCGTCTGACCGTACGACTCCATCGGACCGGCCCGGGTACCTCGCCGGACCTCATGCCCCGGCAGCCCCGCACGCCCCAGCACCCAGCTCGCCCCGTCCAGAGCCTTGGCGGCCTGTTTCAGGGGTGCCAGAGTGGTGGCCGCCTGCCGGTGGTCGAGCACACTGCCCGGCGCGCACAACACCGTGGCCAGCGACAGCGTGACGGCGCGGCCGCCGGCTGCCCAGGGAGTGTCGAGCACCGACGCGGCCAGCGGGTCGAGGGTGTCGGGGTCGGCGAGGACCAGGAAGTCGTCGCCGCCGATGTGCCCGACCAGCGTCGCCTCGGACGCCGAGTGCTGGAGCATCCGCCCCACGGACCGGATCAGTTCGTCGCCGGCCGCGAACCCCGCCCCGTCGTTGACCTGTTTGAAGTGGTCGATGTCCAGCCAGCTCAGCGCGAACATCCTGCCGTCCGCGATCCGGCGGTCCACCTCCCCGGTGATGGTGTCCGAACCGGGCATCCGGGTCAGCGGGTTGAGCCCGGCCGCCTCCTCGACCCGGTTCTCCGACAGCGCCCGTACTAGGTCCGCGAGGCGTACGACACCCACACACCGCCCGTACCGGTCGACGACCGCGACATCGTCGGACGTACGGTCCCGGTCACCGTCCGCGACCACGTCGAGCACTTCCCAGGCCGTGGCGTCGACGCCGACCGTGCGTGGCGCGTCACCCAGTTTGGCTGCGGGCCGGTCGGCGTACAGCGCGTGCCCGTAGCGCCCGGACATCGACAGCAGAAAGCGTGACCGGTGCACCGAGCGGACCGGTATCCCGAACGGATCCACGAGCAGCACACCGGACACGTCGGGCGACCCGGTGAGCAGTGCCCTGACCTCTCCGGCCGACGCGGTGGCCGGAAGCAGTGCGGCCGGGCGGACGAACTGCCCGACGGACGGCCCCGACTTGGGCGTGCTGCGGATGCCGGGCGACAGCGCCGGAACGTATACGTCCGCCGAGGGCCGTCGGGCGGGCGGTGCGAACAGATCGCCCTGTGCGAGCTGTGCGCCCGCCGACACGGCCGCGGCGCACTGCAGTTCCGTCTCGACTCCTTCGACGGACAGCAGCGCGCCGAGCTGTTCGCACAGCGTCCGCATCGAGCGCACCGCCGCGGGCCGCGACAGCAGGGACACGTCGAGCTTCATCAGCTCCGGGGCGAGATCCGTGAGCAGACGCAGGGGTACGTCGCCGTCGCCGATCCCGTCCGCACAGATCCGGAAGCCCTCGCCGCGCACCGCGGCCACCGCCTCCAGCAGGGCGTGCTGCGGCACATGCGTGTACGGCGGAACGATGTCGACGGTGACCTCCCAGGGCAGCCGCCCGGCTTCCCGGACCTCGTTGCGCAGCGCGGAGAGCCGGCCGAGGTCGGCCAGCGTGCCGGCGAACACGTTGACGTGCAGGGGCAGGAGCTTCTCCCTGCGGGCGGCGGCCCTGATGGCCAAGGCGGCGAGTCGGCCGTCCAGTTCGGGATCGCGGCGGGCCCGCGCGAGGATGTCGCCGGACTCCGGGCGGGCAAGTGTCTCCAGCGCCGCGACCACTCCGGTCGTCAGATTGACGACCGGCTGGAAGGCGAAACAGACCATATCCGTCCAGGAAGGCACAACAGCATGGTCCCGCCGTCGGCGTACGCCGGTGGGCGATTCACGAGGTGTTCACGCAGGATTCCGGGGTGGTCACAGGAAGTGTGCGGGAGGCGCCGCCCGCGCCGCGCGCACGCTCGTCCATGACAGTGTCGAACGCGGCGCCGCGTGTGCCGGGTGCGGCGCACGCGGTGGTCCGGGGGAGCGGTGGAGCGTGGGTCCGCCCTCGGATCCCCCGGAAGCGGCGGAGCGTGGGCCGGCCCCGGGGCTCCTCAGATGCGGCGCGGTCCACCGCGGGGCCGGGGCCTGTCGTTTGGATCACTTCGCAGACGCGGCACAGACCAGTCCCGTCGATGCCCTGCAACCTGATCCCAACGACAGGCCCTACCGCACCGCCACGACCGAGGAGCCGTGTCCGAACAGTCCCTGGTTCGCGGTGATTCCCACCCGCGCTCCGGGGACCTGCCGGTCACCCGCATCGTCGCGCAACTGCCAGGTCAGCTCGCACACCTGGGCGATGGCCTGCGCCGGGACGGCCTCTCCGAAGGAGGCGAGTCCGCCGCTGACGTTCACCGGTATGCGTCCGCCGAGTGCCGTGGCGCCTTCCCGCAAGAGCTTGGAGGCCTCGCCCTCCGCGCAGAGGCCGAGGTCCTCGTACCACTGAAGTTCCAGCGCGGTCGACAGGTCGTAGACCTCGGCGAAGGAGAGATCTTCGGGTCCGATACCCGCCTCCTCGTAGGCGGCCCGGGTGATGGACGCCCGGAACGTCTCCGTGGCGGGCTCCACGGCGGCCGCCGAGTCCGTGGCGATGTCCGGCAGGTCCAGCACGGTGTTCGGATAGCACGGCGACACGGTCGACACCGCGCGGATCCGCACCGGCTCGGCGATCCCGTGCCCGCGCGCGAACTCCATGCTCGTCAGCACCACGGCGGCGCCGCCGTCCGAGGTCGCGCAGATGTCGAGCAGCCGCAGTGGATCGGCGACCACGGCGGACGCGGCCACGTCCTCGGCTGTGACCGTCCTGCGGTAACGGGCGTTGGGGTTGAGCGCGCCGAGGGCCGCGTTCTTCACCTTGACCTGGGCGAAGTCCTCCGGAGTGTCGCCGTACAGAGCCATCCGGCGCCGCGCGTACAGCCCGAAGTACGTCGGATTCGTGGCTCCGAGGACGCGGAAGCGCAGCCAGTCCGGATCGTCCGGCCGGTCGCCGCCGGCGGGGCGGAAGAACCCCTTGGGCGCGGCGTCCGCGCCCACCACGAGGACCACCTCGGCGAGGCCCGAGAGTATCTGCGCGCGCGCCGTGCCGAGCGCCTGCGCCCCGGAGGCGCAGGCCGCGTACACGCTCGTCACGCGTGCTCCCTGCCACCCCAGCGCCTTCGCGAACGTCGCCCCCGCCACATACCCCGGATAGCCCCCGCGCACGGTGGACGCGCCCACGACCGAGTCGACGTGCCGCCAGCCGATCCCCGCGTCGGCCAGTGCCGCGCGCGCCGCGGCGACCCCGTACTCGACGAATGGGCGCCCCCACTTGCCCCACGGGTGCATGCCCACGCCGAGGACCGCCACCTCACCGGTCATGCCGTCACCCCCGTCCGCCCCGAGTCCTTCATGCCCTCACCCCTGTCGGCCGCCAGTGCCACGTCGTCCAGGTCGTCTCCTCGTCCTCGTTCAGCACACCGGGGACGACCTCCACCTCCATGCCCACCGCCAGGTCGGCGACGGTGATCCCGGGAACCGCCTGGCCGAGCACCACGAGGCGCTCGGATTCCAGTTCCACAGCGATCAACGCGTAGGGCTTCCACGAGAGTTCCGGATCGGACACATAGGGTGACGGGGGCCGGTATCGGCTGTCGGTGTACGACCAGACGCGCCCTCGGCGGGACAGGGGCACCTCCGTCAGCTCTCCGCCCGCGCACCCCGGGTTGCGGCAGCAGTTGTCCTCCCGGGGGAAGAACACCGAGGCGCAGGCCGAGCATCGCGTGCCGAGCAGACGGAAGCCGCTCCCCTCCCCGGTGAACCACCCGGCCACGACAGGTGTGCGTGTGCGCGACACGGTCCCTCCACGACACTAGATCTGACGGAACGTCAGAAGTGTGCCACGGGCGACGGGAATTGGGCAGGGCGCCGATGCGGGCCGACGGGCGACCGCGGAGGCCGGAACGCCTGCCGGAGCGATCGAGGCCGCACGGGTGCTTCCGGCCGCCCCGCGCGCCCCGGCCGAGCTGTTCCGCCTCGGCCACCTCATCCGGTCCGGCCCGAAGACGGCCGCCCGGTGATGGGCTACAGTCCGCGGCGTGTCCGAAACCCCGCACCCGCCCGCCGACTTCGCGCCCGATTCGCACTGCTCGAGCTGCGGCGCCCCCTACGGAGAGGGCTTCTCCGGCTGGCCCCGCACCTGCGCCGCCTGCGGCACGGTCGCCTACCGCAATCCGCTGCCGGTCGCGGTGGCCGTGCAACCCGTCTACGACGACCAGGGGGCCGCCCTGGTCGTCATCACCCGGACCATCGCGCCCGCGCGCGGGGGCGTGGCCTTGCCCGGGGGATTCATCGACCACCGGGAGGACTGGCGGCAGGCCGTCGTGCGCGAGCTCAAGGAGGAGACGGGCATCGACGCGGCGAGCAGGGAAGTGCGGCTCGCGGACGCGATGAGCTCTCCCGCGGGGCATCTGCTGCTCTTCGGGCTCCTCCCGGAGCGCCCCGCCGCCGAACTGCCGCGGTCCGCGGCCACCGACGAGACGGAAGGCTGGCATCTGCTGCGCCGGCCGGCCGAACTCGCCTTCCCGCTCCACACCCTGGCGGCCCGTGGCTGGTTCGAGGGGCGCTACATCTGAGGGTCAGGTACCGGGCGTACCCAGTCCCCGCACCCGTACGGGGTAAGACGGCTCGCTCAGGCCGCCCGTGCCGCCGGCCCGCCGCACCACCACCTCGTCCCCCTCCCAGCGGGACACATGGCGTTCGGCCTCCGGTTCCTCCCACCCGTCGCCCGGGTCCGGCACGACCAGACCGCCTCCGACGCTTCCCCGTGGGGGCACCCAGGCCTCCAGCTCCAGGGCGCCGTCCGCGCCGCGTACGGGCAGGACGGCACCGGCCCGCGCGAACACCGGAATCCGCGACAAGGGGGCCTCGACCACCACCTGCGCCGGTCCCTCGTACGCCTCCCCGGTGACCGTGTCGTACCAGCGCCCTCGCGGCAGCTGCACCGTCCGCCGGACCGCACCCGGGTCCAGCACCGGCGCCACCAGGAGGCTGTCGCCGAGCAGAAACGCGTCCTCGCAGTCGCGCAGCTCCCGGTCCTCGGGACCGGCCCACCACAGGGGCCGGACGTAAGGGGCGCCCGTACGGCGTGCCGTGTGCGCCAGCGTCATGAAGTACGGGAGCAGCCGCCGTCGTTCGACGAGCGCCACGCGTGCGTGCGCCAGCACCTCGTCACCGAACTCCCAGGGCTCCCGGCGGCCGGCCCGCAGACTCGCGTGCGTGCGGAACAGCGGCAGATACGACCCGAGCTGGAACCACCGCAGATACAGCTCGGGCGACGGGCTGCCGTCGAAGCCGCCCACATCGGGTCCCGAATAGGGCACCCCGCACAGCCCGAGCCCCATCACCAGGGACAGCGACGCCCGCAACCCGGGCCAGCCCGTGGCCACGTCCCCGGACCACGTTCCCGAGTAGCGCTGTATTCCCGCCCACCCGGAGCGCGAGAACAGGAACGGCCGTTCGTGAGGCGTGAGTTCACGCAGCCCCTCGTAGGCGGCCCGGGCCATGCCCAGCGCGTACACGTTGTGCGCCTCGCGGTGGTCACCGCCGCGGCCCTCCATGGAGTGCCGGGCCGAACGCGGCAGCGTCGGCTCGCCGAAGGCCGTGAACGACGTCGGCTCGTTCATGTCGTGCCAGAACCCCGAGAACCCCTGCGCGAGCCGCTCCTCGTAGAGCCTGCCCCACCATGCCCGCGCGCGCGGGTCCGTGAAGTCCGGGTAGACGGCCTCACCGGGCCAGACGACACCGCGTACGAGCTGTCCCGAGGCGTCCCGCACGAAGGCGTCCTCGGCGAGACCGCTGTCGTACACGGCGTTGCCCGGCTCCGCCTTGACCGCCGGATCGATGATCGACACCAGACGGATCCCGTCGCGCCGCAGCTCCTCCGCGAGCAGAGGAAGCTTCGGGAAGCGGTCGCGGTCGACGGTGAACACCTGGTGGGCGTCGTAGTGGTCGATGTCCAGGTGCACGGCGTCCAGCGGCAGCTCCCGCTCCTGATAGCCCGCGACGATCCTCCGCACCTCCTGCTCACTGCCGAAGCCCCACCGCGCGTGCTGGTATCCCAGCGCCCACGCGGGTGGCAGCGCCGCCGCACCTGTCAGCGACGCCCAGGAATGCAGCACGCGCGCGGGAGTGCCCACCATCACCCAGCAGCGCAGCGGGCCGCCGTCCATGCGCAGCTCGCACGATCCGGTCCGGTCGTGCCCGGAGCCGGCGCCCTCCTTGCCCTCGCGCAGGGTCAGGGCACCGTCCCACGACGTGTCGTGGAACACGAGATGTGTACCCGCGTCGGCGACGACCATCTGCACCGGCATCGTGAGGTACAGCGGATCGTCGCCCGGCCCGAAGGCCTGTCCGGGATCCGTGTTCCACAGCCGGTACGTCCCCTCGCGCAGCCGGAGACCCGCCGCCCGGCCGCCCAGACCGAAGAACCGGGCGTCGGCCGCCACTTCGGAACGCTGCATCCAGCGGGGTGCGCCGCCCTCGACGGGTTCCCACCACCGGGGCGGCAGATCCCGGCGCAGGACCACTCCGCCGGGCGTCAGGACCTGGACCGCGCCGTGCCGCGAGACCGCGACCGTGACCCGCTCGGCCACGACCCGCCAGCCGCCGTCCTTGTCCGGCTCCAGGACGACCCGGGGGTCCGGCTCGGGGCAGCGGCCGGCGAGGGCGTACGACGGCTCCGGCGCGACCGCGTCCCAGCCCCAGAAGACCGCCCCGCCCACCGTGACCGTGATCCGCAGTTCCGAACGCGTGAAGCGGACGACTCCGCCACCGGGGCCCGGCTCCACACCGAGCACGGTCCCGGGCACCCGCGCCCGCTCGGCGCCCCGCTGCGGCAGCCCGGTGGCGTCGGCACGCCGCCTGCGCCACGCGGCCCGCACCGTGAGCAAACCCTGAGTGGTACCCCCCGAGCCGACCGCTTTCACCGAACGCACCAGGTCACGACCGTCCATGCTGCTCACCCTGCCACTACCGGCGCCCGTTGAGTGCGTCGTTCAACTGCCGTTCACCTGTTGCGACGCCACATCTTCATGTCGCCGACTATGTGTGGCGTGCCCTGGTAAAGAAGTCGATCACATGGCATCGTCCGTGTCAGCCGCGTGACGCGCACACCCCCGCTCGTGCGCGACCGACGCACACGACGCGCACAGTCCGGGAGCCGCCCCATGTCCACCACGAACCCCTCACCGCTCTGGCAGCCCACCGCCGAGGGCATCGCCCAGGCGCAGGTCACGAAGTTCCAGGCCTGGGCGGCCGAACGGCACGGAGCGCCGGCCGACGGAGGCTACGCGGCCCTGCACCGCTGGTCCGTCGACGAGCTGGACACGTTCTGGAAAGCCGTCACCGAGTGGTTCGACGTACGGTTCTCGACCCCGTACGCGCGCGTGCTCGGCGACCGCGCCATGCCCGGTGCCGAGTGGTTCCCCGGAGGGACCCTCAACTACGCGGAGCACGCCCTGCGCGCCGCGGACACCCGCGCGGACGAACCGGCCCTCCTGTATGTCGACGAGACCCACGAGTCCGTCCCCGTCACCTGGTCCGAGCTGCGCCGCCAGGTCGGCTCCCTGGCCGCCGCACTGCGCGCCCTCGGCGTACGTCCCGGAGACCGGGTCAGCGGCTATCTGCCGAACATCCCCCAGGCAGTGGCCGCCCTGCTCGCCACAGCCGCCGTGGGCGGCGTCTGGACCTCCTGCGCGCCCGATTTCGGCGCCCGCAGCGTCCTCGACCGCTTCCAGCAGGTCGAACCCGTGGTCCTGTTCGCGGTCGACGGCTACCGCTACGGCGGCAAGGAGCACGACCGCCGTGACACGATCGCCGAGCTGCGCCGCGAACTGCCCACCCTGAAGGCCGTCGTGCACATCCCGCTGCTCGGCACCGAGGCACCCGAGGGAGCCCTGGACTGGTCGGCGCTGACCTCGGCCGAAGTGGAGCCCGTCTTCGAACAGGTCCCCTTCGACCACCCGTTGTGGGTGCTCTACTCCTCCGGTACGACCGGCCTCCCCAAGGCCATCGTCCAGTCCCAGGGCGGCATCCTCGTCGAGCACCTCAAGCAGCTCGGCCTGCACTGCGACCTGGGTCCCGGGGACCGCTTCTTCTGGTACACGTCCACCGGCTGGATGATGTGGAACTTCCTCGTCTCCGGCCTGCTGACGGGTACCACGATCGTGCTCTACGACGGCAGTCCCGGGTATCCGGACACGGGCGCCCAGTGGGGCATCGCCGAACGCACGGGAGCGACACTGTTCGGCACGTCCGCCGCGTACGTGATGGCCTGCCGCAAGGGGGGCGTCCACCCCTCGCGCGACTTCGACCTGAGCCGAGTGCGGTGCGTCGCCACGACCGGGTCGCCCCTGCCGCCCGACGGATTCCGCTGGCTGCACGACGAGGTCCGCGAGGACCTGTGGATCGCCTCCGTCAGCGGCGGCACCGATGTGTGCTCCTGCTTCGCCGGAGCGGTACCGACGCTCCCCGTGTACATCGGGGAACTCCAGGCAGCGGGCCTCGGCACCGACCTCCAGTCCTGGGACCCCAGCGGAAAGCCCCTCACCGACGAGGTCGGCGAACTGGTCGTCACCAACCCGATGCCGTCGATGCCCATCCACTTCTGGAACGACCCCGACGGCAGCCGCTACCACGACAGCTACTTCGACACCTACTCCGGAGTGTGGCGCCACGGCGACTGGATCACCGTCACCTCACGGGGCTCGGTCGTCATCCACGGACGCTCCGATTCCACGCTCAACCGCCAGGGCGTGCGCATGGGCTCGGCCGACATCTACGAAGCCGTCGAACGACTCCCCGAGATCAAGGAGTCGCTCGTCATCGGCGTCGAACAGCCCGACGGCGGTTACTGGATGCCGTTGTTCGTCCACCTCGCCCCCGGAGCGGTCCTGGACGAGGACCTCCTGAACCGCATCAAGGTCACCATCCGTGAACAGCTCTCCCCGCGCCACGTTCCGGACGAGGTCATCGAAGTACCCGGAGTGCCCCACACGCTGACCGGCAAGCGCATCGAGGTGCCCGTCAAGCGCCTTCTCCAGGGCGCGTCCATGGAGAAGGCCGTCAACGTGGGTTCCGTGGACAACGTCGAACTCCTGCGCTTCTACGAGAAGCTGGCCCGCGAGCGCGGCTGATCAGCCTCCGTAGGTGGCCTCCGACTCGCCGAGCACGGCGGCGAAGTCGGAGGCCAGCCGCACGGCATCGGCGGGCGGGAGTTCAGCGACCGAGATGCGCACGCCCGGCGCGGCCGAGGTCCTGAAACGCGCGCCCGCCGCGACCCACCATCCGTACGAACGCAGCCCGTTCACCACCGCAGACTCGTCCCGCACGGGCACCCAGAGATTCATCCCGCTCACGCCCCGAGCCTTCGTGCCGCGCTCGGCGAGCTCGCGGAGCAGCGCGGTGCGGCGCAGCGCGTACGTCTCCTCGGCACGCGCCACCAACACGCGCGTGCCCTCGTCCGTCATCAGCCCGTACACCGTCTCCTGGAGCAGATGACTGACCCAGCCCGACGTCAGCAGCAGGCGGCCGTCGTGACGGGCCAGTGTCGTCGGATCGCACGCCGCGGCCGCCCACCGCAGGTCGGTCCCCAGGAACTTGCTCACCGTGCGCACATGGACCCAGCGGTTCAGACCGCCCGCGGTGAGAGTGCGCAGCGGCGTGCCGGCGACGGAGGACGCGTGATCGTTCTCCACGACCAGCACATCGGGCGCCTCCCGGAGCACGTCGACGAGCGCGTCCCGCCGATCCCCGGAGAAGCTGCCACCGCAGGGATTCTGCGCCCGCGGACTGCACACGAGCGCGCGCACCCCTGTCCGTAGAGCCGTCCGCAGGGCTTCCGGCCGGATGCCCCGGTCGTCCACCGCGACCGGGACCGTGCGCAGTCCCAGCGCCGTGACCAGGTCCAGCAGATGGTGATAGCCGGGATCCTCCATCGCGACCGCGTCCCCCGGACGCAGCTCCACCGACAGCAGCCGCCCGATCAGGTCCAGCGCGCCATGAGCGAACGTCACATGCTCCGCCGGCACCCCGTCGGGCTCCAGCCAGTCGCGCACGGCCTCCTCCAGCCGTGCGAGGCGGGGCGTGGAGCGATGGGAGCGCGCACCGGGGGAGAGCTGCGACGGCGGCACCACGAGGGGGAGCAGTTCCGGGTCGGGATGACCGCCCGCCAGGTCACGCAGCCCCTCCGGCACGCGCGGCGGCCGCCGAGACGCCACCGCGGGCGCGGCGGCCACCACCGTCCCGCCACGCCCGCGGGTCAGCACGATCGCGCGCTGCCGCAGTTCCTTGTACGCCGTCGCGACCGTCCCGGGGCTCACGCCGAGCAGGTGGGCCAGCGCGCGCACCGGAGGCAGTGCCGTACCCGGCTCCAACGCACCCTCAGCCACGCCTCGTTCGACGGACGCGGCAATGTCCTTGGCTGTCGTACCGCTGATCGAATATTGTGTTGCCACGTTGATGAGTATGTATCAATACATAATGTGAGGCAAGGGGGAGCAGTGAGTCCGAGGCGCCGCGCAGCCGTGGGACGGGCACGCATACCGGGAGGCCCCGACGGCCGGAGAATGCTCTGGATCGCCCTGGTCGACCGCATCGGCAGCGGTCTGTGGGCATCCGTCTCCGTCCTGTACTTCACCTACGTCACCGGCCTGTCGGTCGCGCAGATCGGCACCCTCGTGGCCGCGGCCGGAGCGGTCGGCATCGCGGGCGCGCCCCTGGGCGGGCGCATCGCCGACCGCCTGCCGCTCACCCGCGTCCTGATGGCGCTCCAACTCCTCCGGGCCCTGGCCTCCTTCGCACTGCTGACCACCGACAACTACGTCCTCCTCCTGGTGTTCTCCGCCGCGGGCAGCTTCGGAGACCGCGCCGCGAACGTCCTCACCAAGCTCTACGCCACCCGCGTCTCGGGACCTGACCGGGTCCGCTATCAAGCCGTCAACCGCACCGTCGCCAACGCCGGCTGGGCCCTCGGAGGCCTTGCCGCGGCAGGAGCCCTCACCCTCGGGACCACCGCCGCGTACCAATGGCTGCTCGCGGGCGACGCCCTCTCGTTCGTGGCCGCCGCTCTCGCGACGGCCCGCTGCGGCGAACCGCCCTCGGCCACCCGCACCATCGCCACGTCGAAGGACCCGGTCCTCGCGGCGCGGCCCGCAGGCCCCTGGCGCGACCGTACCTACCTCGCCTACGTCGCCACCGAGACCGTCCTCTTCCTCGACGACGCCGTCTTCAAGGTCGGTCTGCCTCTGTGCATCGCCCACTCCGACCGGGTCCCCCACGGCCTCGCGCCCCTCCTGATGGTCCTGAACAACGTCATGGTCGTCACCCTCCAGGTCCCCCTGGCCCGGTTCGGCTCCACCACCGCCGCGGCACGTGCGCTCCTCGTCCCGCTCTCCGCCTTCTTCACCCTCGGCGGTGTCGCCATGGCGCTCTCCGCAACGGGCGGAGCCATGACCGCGACCCTCCTCCTGACCGTGGCCGCCGCCGCCTTCACGGTGGCGGAGATGCTCCACGCCACCGTTTCCTGGGAACTCTCCGTCGCCCTCGCCCCGAACACCGGGCAAGGCGCCTATCTCGGCGTCCACGGACTCGCGCAGGCCGCACAACGCAGCGCCGGACCACTCGCCGTCACAGCGGCCATCGCCACCGGCCCTCTCGGCTGGACTCTCTTCGGCACCGTCATAGCCGCGACCTGCATGTTCCAGCATCGCCTGGTACGCGACCGGCTCACCCGACCCGCGTTGTCAGTGCCGCCGGTTACTGTGAGTGAGCATTGATCGACTGTGCACAGGGGGAAACATGGCGCACACCCAGCACCACACCATGCGACGCGTCCTGCGCCGCGAAATCGCCGGCACCATCGGCCTGCTGACCGACGAACAGGACTTCCGGGCGATGCGGCGCTATCGCACCTTCGCCTTCGACGACCACACGGCCTATCTCCAGCAGGTCGAAGCCCTGCTCAAGACACTGGCCGCCCAGGGCAGCCACACCACCGTGGCACTCTTCGACCCTGAGGAATACGCCGAATTCTGTGCCGAGAGCGGCCTGGAACCCGACACCCCGGTCAGCCGAACCCGCTTCACCGCCCGACTGGCGGCGACCGGCCCCACCATCCCCTACGACGGGCAGCCCCTCGGTCAACTGGTCCCGGACCTCGTCGACGAAGCGGTCCGCAGGGCCACTTGGGAGTACGCGACCAGGCTCCTGGCCCGCATCGGCAGCTGCGCGGATTGCGGCGAGGACATCGGCCGCGCCTCCTTCATCCGTGCCGCCCACCTCCTCACCAGGGTCGTCGACACGGCGAGCCCGGGAGAGCTCCACCTCGTGTGCAGCGTCTCGTCCGCCCCCGACACACTCGTCGCCGTACTCCGGACAGAGGGGCGCACCGAAGGGACCGCCGGCCTCGACGAGGCCGAGGCCCTCGAATTCACCACCGTCCTGGCTCTCGGAATCGCCACCCGGAGCGCCTGCGGACTCGTCATGCGCACCACCGCCCCCGACACCACGGACCGGGTCTACGGATGGCGTCTGCGAGGCGAGGATCTGGAGCCTCTCACCGCCGGAGAGGTGTTCGACGCCTACTGCACCGACCTCGACTCCGGGGACCTGGTCTCACCGGAATCAGATGTCGACTATTGCGTACCGCCCGACCTCGGAGACGAGGGCAAGAGGACCGGCCACACGCACTGAACGCGGAAGGGGCGCCCCATCCGCAGATGGAACGCCCCTCCATACCCGCCAACCGCTGTCGCCCGCCGACGCATCGTCCGGCTACTCGCCGGACAGCACCGCCTGCGCCGCGGTGCGCGCCTCGTCCGCCGTGTCCGCGGCACGTGCGGCCGAGGCGGCCCGCTCGCACTGGGCCAGCGTGTACTTCGCCAGCGTCGCCCGTACATAGGGAAGGGACGCGGCACCCATCGACAGGGAGGTGACACCCAGACCGGTCAGCACACAGGCCAGCAGCGGGTCCGACGCGGCCTCACCGCAGACACCGCAGCTCTTCCCCTCGGCCTTCGCCGCCTCGGCGGACAGCGCGACCAGGTCGAGCAGTGCCGGCTGCCACGGGTCCTGAAGACGGGACACCGCGCCCACCTGCCGGTCGGCCGCGAACGTGTACTGCGCGAGGTCGTTGGTTCCCAGGGACAGGAACTCGACCTCCTGAAGGATCGATCGCGCCCGCAGCGCGGCCGACGGGATCTCCACCATCGCGCCGAACTTCGCCCGCAGCCCGGCCGCACGGCATGCGTCCGCGAACGCCTTGGCGTCCGTACGGTCCGCGACCATCGGAGCCATCACCTCGAGATAGACCGGCAGTCCCTCCGAGGCCTTCGCGAGAGCGGTGAGCTGCGTACGCAGCACGTCGGGGTGGTCGAGCAGCGAGCGGAGCCCCCGCACACCGAGCGCCGGATTCGGCTCGTCGGCCGGCGTCAGGAAGTCCAGCGGCTTGTCCGCGCCCGCGTCCAGCACCCGCACCACGACCCGGCCCTCGGGGAAGGCCTCGAGCACCTGACGGTAGGCCTCGACCTGCTTCTCCTCGGACGGCGCCTGCTTGCTGTCGTCGAGGAAGAGGAACTCGGTACGGAACAGACCGACGCCCTCGGCCCCGGCCTCGACCGCCGCCGGCACGTCAGCCGGGCCACCGATATTGGCCAGCAACGGAACCTTGTGCCCGTCGGAGGTGGCACCCGGACCCGTCGAAGCGGACAGCGTCGCCCTGCGCTCGGCCGCCGCGGCCTCCAGCTGTGCCTTCTTCTCTGCGCTCGGCTCCACGAAGATCTCACCCGTGCTGCCGTCGACCGCGATGACCGTGCCCTCGGCGAGCTCACCCGCGCCGGGCAGTGCCACGACGGCCGGTACTCCCAGGGCTCGCGCCAGGATCGCGCTGTGGCTGGTCGGGCCGCCCTCCTCGGTGACGAAACCGAGCACCAGGGTGGGGTCCAGCAGAGCCGTGTCGGCGGGCGCGAGGTCACGCGCGATAAGAACGTAGGGCTCGTCGCTGTCCGGGACGCCCGGCATGGGCACGCCGAGCAGTCGAGCGACGATACGGTTCCGCACGTCGTCGAGGTCGGCCACGCGTCCGGCGAGGTACTCGCCGGCGCCGGCAAGCAGTGCCCGGTACGCGGCGAGCGCGTCGTACACCGCGCGCTCGGCCGTGCTGCCGACGGCGATCCGCCGGTTCACATCGGCCGTCAGCTCGGGGTCCTGGGCCATCATGGCCTGGGCCTCGAGCACCGCCTGGGCCTCGCCGCCCGCCAGATTGCCGCGCGCAATCAGGTCTGCCGCCACGTCCTCCACGGCCTTGCGGGCACGTGCCTGTTCGCGGGCCGCGTCCTCCGGCGGGATCTGTTTGGCAGGCGGTTCGAGAACCGCCGTCCCCATGTGCCGAACCTCGCCGATCGCCACACCGTGGCTCACGCCGACGCCTCGCAGCGTTGTCTCCATCTCACCCGTCTCCGAATAGTGCGGCGGCTATCGCCGCCGTGATCGTTGTCGAACGCGCCGTCCAGGACAGCGTCGGTGTCACTGCCAGCCGAAGAGCGCGTCGCCGGCCTTCACCTCGCCGGCCTCGATGACGTCTGAGAGGGAGTCCGCCGTGGCTTCGAGGGCCACGACCGGGCACACCGGGGATTTGCCGGCCGCCTCGACGGCGGCGGGGTTCCACCGCACGACACTCTGGCCGCGCGTCACGGTGTCCCCCTTGTTGACGAGCAGCTCGAAGCCCTCGCCATTGAGCTGCACGGTGTCGATGCCCAGGTGCGTGAGTACACCGTGGCCCTCGCCGTCGACGACGACGAACGCGTGCGGGTGAAGGGAGACGATCACTCCGTCCACGGGGGCGACAGCCTCCGAGGGTTCACGATCGGGGTCGATCGCGGTGCCGGGGCCGACCATCGCTCCGGAGAACACGGGGTCCGGTACCGCGGCGAGTCCGATGGCGCGTCCTGCGAGAGGGGACGTCACGGTGGTCATGGGAAGCCTCCGAGGGGGGTGGAGATCTATACGGGCCGTCACTGCCTGTCCCGGACAGGGCACTGTCGAGCAGGATATGTCATATGAAGTGCCGGTTCCGCGCGAGAGATCCCGGTTGGCGCCGTAGAGGACAGGGCAAACGATTTGCGCCTGCTCCCGCACCCCATGTAGAGTCGTACTCCTGCTTGAGGCTGAGCGACGTGACCAAGGCGTCGTTGCCCGGCAGCACCCAACTTGTCAGATCCTATCTCGGGGTCGCCTCCCGCATGTCTGCGGGACGGTGGTCAGTGAGACAGAAAAAGACTGATAGAGTTTGGACTCGCCGGAAAGGGAAAGCGCGAAAGCGAATTACCTGGAAAGCACCGAGGAAATCGGATACGGAAACGGTCTGATAGAGTCGGAAACGCAAGACCGAAGGGAAGCGCCCGGAGGAAAGCCCGAGAGGGTGAGTACAAAGGAAGCGTCCGTTCCTTGAGAACTCAACAGCGTGCCAAAA